>NJBQ01000116.1 GCA_005223095.1 Candidatus Aerophobetes bacterium Ae_b3a | reverse complement strand
CTTTGGTTGGCTGTTCTGGCAGCACGGACTCCTCTCAGCTATGCTTGCACATATGCTCTTTCATCTAGTATGGTACCCCTTTGATGTTTATCATTACAAAAGATTGAATGGTTCGTGAGTATATTCAGGCAAAAAAGTGGACAAAGACCCTCAGACAGAACTTAAGTTTTGAAATATTACTATGTGCTGGGCAGTTTGTGTAGGACAATCAAGGGGAAAGCCTTCCTAGGATCTTTGTGAGAGAATATGGCTCCCCGGACTGGACGATGTTGATAACAAACCCGGCATGCTTGAAAAGTTGTATAGACTGGCTCCGGGGCAGGACCATATTGAAGATTCTTGTGAAGATATGGCGCAGGAGAGTGAGCTTCCAGCCTATAGTTTCTAAGTCTAGCTACAACTGAAGACCTCCCGAATATTAAAAGCCATCCTTATTTGGCAAGGGAAGTGGTAAGCAAAATGAAAAATCTGGTCTTGACAGGGTACGCTGTTTTGAGTACAATTGTACTCAAAAAGGAGTTCAGTTTATGTTAGAGAGCTTATACATTACAAAATCAAAAATCAGGCAAGGCATACTCACTCTTTTTTTCACCAATGTATCTCAAAAATACTACTTAAGGGAACTTCAGCGTATACTAGGTTACTCTGCTGGTAGTATACGTCGAGAACTTTTGAAATTTCAAAAAGATGACTTATTTAATACGGAGAGGGTCGGAAACTTACTTTACTACACCTTGAATACCAAGCATCCTCTATTTAAAGAACTGAGAGCTATTGTCTGTAAAACCGTGGGGGTTGGTGCGAGTTTGAGAAATGCTTTATCATCCGTTAAGAAAATAAAAATAGCTTTCATATATGGGTCTTTCGCTGCAAGGAACGAAAAGGGCACTAGTGATATAGACCTTATGACGATAGGTAATCCTGACACATCTTTATTAAATGAGAAAGTTGCGGACCTGGAAAGAAGATTACAAAGGGAAATAAACATCACAGTGTATTCATGGGAAGAATATAGACATAAAAAACTAGCAGAAAGTGGTTTTATTATGGATTTGTTAAAGAATCCAAAAATAATGTTGATAGGTAAAGAAGATAATCTATAAAGAATCAAAAGAAAATCTTTTAAGACAGGGTTTGATTAAGAAATGTCTGTTAGACTGGAAAAGTATAAACAATCTGATAAAACGGGCCTACACTGACTTGAAGACAGCTAAAAGAAATATAGACGATGACGAAGAATGTGCCTACAACTATGCCTATAATGCCATGTTGCGCTCAGGGCTGGCTTTAATGTTCAGCGAAGCGTTCAGGCCTGAGATTAAAGATAAGCATCTGACCATTGTAAAGTTTGCAAGTTCAGTATTAGGCAATAAGTTCAAAAAAGTTATCAATGACTATGATTTTATGAGAAGAAAAAGGCATCACTTCATTTATGAGCCTGATATCCCCTGTTCAAGAAAAGAAGCAGAAGATGCTTTAAAAACTGCTGGAGAATTCATAGACATAATTGGCAAACTGATAAAAGAGAAAAATCCTCAGACAGAATTTGAGTTTTGAGAATATTGCTATGCGCTGTGTAGTTTATGGAGGATAATCAAGGGGAAATCCTTTTCAGAACCTTTGTGAGTGAGTATGGCTCCCCGGCGGGGGCAGAACAAAGTCAGAACTTTTTGGGAGAATATAGTGGATGAGATAGAGATCCCAATCTTTAATATTCCGCTAAGACAGCGAGTCAGAGCACGCTAGGCCAAATCTCAGCACTTGTCAATCTGGCTTTTGGACGGGCGTATTGCTAGGAAGACCATCATTCAATCCAGCATATCCTAACAATGATGCCAGGCTCTTCTTTAGAAAGGGCAAAAACTATTACGGGAGTCGTATCAGTTTTATTGCTTTTCTAGCGCAAGGCTGCCTAATGCTTATTCCTTGGGCATGTCAAAAACGGCGATTCTGCCAGGACTGTTTTCAATCTTCTTTTCAATAGAGTCAAGAACTGCCATAGTTCTTTCTTCGGTTTCATATTTGCCGAGTGTCGATTGATCAGGTGCCGCAATCCCCATTGACATCGTATAGCCTACTACTTTCTTACCCTTGAGAGCGATACTTCTCACTGACCTCAGTCCCTTTCTGTCTTGGTTTCTTATCCATAGCTCCATCCTTATACCTCCTCTATCCTACTATTTCAAATAAACATTGCTCGTCTATTCAGCATAAGAAGAGACTTGACTGTTACTCTTTCTCTCTGGCGCAGAGGTTTTTCCTAATAGTACTTTGCCCACCGAAGTCAGGCCAAATCTAAGCACTTGTTAATCTGGGATTTGGAAGGATCCGCATGGAAGATTCGCTTATTGAGATTGCCTGGTGGGTGTTTGAGCTTGATCTTCGGCATGTGTTTAAAATCTAAAGAAAGACGATTAGAGAAACAGTCTAAAACACCGGAATCAGATACATTCTGTCATACGGTATCTCTCTATTCTAATTATCCTTTTTTGTGTCCTTTAAGCAAACCCCCTAGAAAAAATACGAGGCCCACAACTATTATTCCAATACCTACAACCCAAGGGTAGAGAAGCTCCACATCATACAGTACAAATATACCACACACGATTACGAGAGCGCCTACAACGGATAAGAGAACTCTCCAAAAGCTTCTTGGCAGACTTATGGTGATAGGGGTCGGTTCAACGACTCTCGTCCCAATGAGGGCCATCACCAGAAACCCAGTGCCTACACCTATGGGTGCACAAACATCGGGTCTGCCAAAGAGTAGACCTATGCCTACACCGAAAAGAATACACGCAATGAAGGACAGTCCAGCCAGTGTCCACATTCTTCCTGCTCCTGCTTCTTTCTCTTTCATTCTTTCACCTCGATTGATAGACTATTTTGTCTTTTTGACTGCATTATATCCTGAGACGATAATGTATAACCAGTCATATACAAAAACCCGCCCATTGACTACTTGAAAATCTACTGATCGCCTCCTTTTAAGACAGCCTAAACCAAATCTCAGGACTTGTCAATCTGGCACTCGATGTGATGTGTCCGCCTCTTTACTTACACCCCGGAATGACAGGATGGTCACAAAAGGATGAGGCGGGGAAAGTGACTGAAAGGGGTGGAGCTTGAAACCCTTTATGGCAAAGGGATTGCTTGGCTCCCCGGACTGGACGATGTTGATAACAGTAAGAGACCCAACCAATATTTCCAAGAACTCGAATACCCGTTACCTCAGTAAAACTCTGTTTATTACCTAAGCTTGGCTTTTCACCTTTTGCTTCTCTTATATTCAATGGTTTAGTGGCTATATTTATCATCTAACAATTGAGTCAATTTCCTTCTTTATCAAGTCGGCCCGTTCTTGAACAAACAAGGAGCAATCATCTCTGCACATGCCAGATTCTTCATCAGTAGGAATTTACATGATAGGAGCCTCGTCTGTCGCCGCTCGGCTGTTAGGAATTTGCTTAAATCACCACCGGCAAAACCCCCACAGACGTTTGAAGTTATGAAGGAAGTTGCTATTGACACTTGAAGATGATTTTGGTAAAAAGAAGAATGAAAAGAAAAGAGATTATATAATAATGTAACAAGCTAAGCATCCTCTTGAGATATTATTTGGTCACATATTCAGGTTTGTTTATTCATCTTCTTATAGACGAACAAACCCAAATGGCTGGATGCAAAGTTGATTTGCATTTAGGCAATAAGTTTTGTGAGGTAAAGCATAGTGCGCTTGAAATCTATGATCCATTATCTTCTGCTCCCAAATCAACCTTTGACAAAGTATCTGCCTGAGTTCTCAGTCCTGTCGCCTGTGGGGTTTGATCCGCAGCCGGACAATCCAATTACGGTCCGGACGATGCTCACCCACCACTCGGGCATCCCAGGCGACCTGTAGAACGGTGGTTTCAGCCTCAAGCCAAGGACCGACTACAATGCCTGGGTGCTCGAATACCTGCGAGGCGAATATGCCTGTTATCCTCCTGGCTTTATCTGGACCTACTCCAACACTGCTTACTCGTTGTTGGGCGGGGTCATTTCGAGGGTTTTGGGGTGAGAGTTTCGAAGAGTACACCGACGGTCTTTTCGAGAAAATGGAAATGAACCATTGAGAGTTGCAGCCGCGGCGGCTGAGCTTTTTCGTTAGATGAATAAGTGAAAAGGAGGATTCAATCATGAAGTCTTTTGGCACATTTTGTTTGGTCTCTTTGCTGGCCTTTTGCCTGGCTCTGGGGGTAATCAGTGGCTGCACAAAGGCCGCGGGCTACTCGACAACCATCGAGCAGATCACTGCTCTCATTGAGCAGAGGATGCAAGAGAATCAAGTCACCGGCCTGTCAATAGCCCTGGTCGACGGCCAGGATGTAGTCTGGGCCAAAGGGTTCGGTTATGCTGACAAGGAAAACGATGTCAAAGCTACCGCTGAGACCATCTACGAGATCGGCTCAATCTCCAAGACAATCACGGCAACGGCGGTGATGCACGCACAAGACAAAGGACTGCTTGATATCGACTATCCCTTGACCAAGTATCTGCCCGAGTTCTCAATCCTCTCACCTTTCCGCTTTGACCCGGAGCCGGACAACCCGATAACCATCCGGACCATGCTCACCCACCATTCAGGCATACCCGGCAACTTCCTGAACGGCGACTTAACTCTCAATCCCAGGACCGACTACACTGCCTGGCTGCTTGACTACTTCGACACTGACTACGCCTGCTTTCCCCCCAACTTTGTCTACGCCTACTCCAATAACGCTTACTGCCTGCTGGCAGACGTGGTGGAAGCGGCCTCCGGCAAGACCTGGGAGGAATATACCGACAATATGTTTGAGACCATGGGCATGGAGAACACGTCGTATTACCTTCACAAGCCTTTTTTGAAGGAGAAGCGTGCCCGGGGTTATTTCAACGGCGAGCCGCTCGAACACTTCTACAATAGTCATGTGGGAGCGGGATCCGTTTACTCCAATGTCTCGGACATGGCCAAGTACATCAAGATGGTTCTCGGGCAGGGCCAGGGTGAAGAAGGGCAGGTGCTTCGTCCCGAGACCCTGGAAGAAATGCTTACACTGCAAGACGTGGGCGTAGCCCTGGATGCCTCAAACAGCCTCCGGTTGGGGCTGGGTTGGGTACTGACCGATCCCGAGCTCGATTATGCCGGCCGAATCTGTCAATTCACCGGCGCCACCATCGGCTTCACCAGCCATGCGGAAATACTGCTTGATCATCAACTGGGTGTCATTGTTTCGACGAACTCTGATCAGCAAAATGCAATGAAAGTTGCACCCAAAGTGGGCAGAGAGACTCTAAAACTGGCCCTAAAGGACAAGGCCGGCATCGAACCGGCGAAGCCTTCCGGACCGGCCCGCTCGCCGTATGCCAGTTGGCCACAGGAGAAGCTCAATGCTTTGGCCGGGATCTATGTCACCGGACAAGGCTATGACATCATCAATGCCGTTCCCGGAGGACTAGAGTGGACAGTAGATGGAGGCGCGCCGCAGAAGCTTGTTCCCCTGAAGAACGGTCGCCTCGCCCCGCCTGACTCCCAGGAGCTCCAGGTGGAGTTTGCCAGAATTTCCGGACGGGACGTGATGATATTGCATGGCATGAGCGTGTATGGGATGTCTTCATTTTCGAATCTCTTCGGCGAAAGATACGATCCGGTTCAGACGCCCGGCGTGTGGCGCAACCGTCTGGGAAAATATGAGATATCCAATCTGCGTCCTGATGACAGCGCCAGATATCTCCCCGAAGAACTGCACATGGTGGCAAGCTCCATCGAACTGGCCGAGAGGGACGGGATGCTGGTCATCAAATATCCACTGCAAGGCGGAGTAATTTGGCTGGTCATAGAGCCGCTCAGCGACAGGGTGGTCTTGATTCGTGGTTTGGGCAATGACAGAGGCGGCGCGGTGCAGATTGTCGTTGTCAATGGGCAAGAGCAGTTACAGATCTGGGGAAGCCTGTATAAGAAGTCATGATTTAAGAGGGATAAGCGGTCAGCCCTTTAGGTGGAAGTTAATCTGAAAATCTCTATGTATTAGGATGTTACATAAATATTTCTGCTCTAACCCGTCGCTCAACCCGACGCGTTTTCCGCGCGGCTGAGCTTTTTCGTTAGACAAAAGGAATGGTAACAATGAGTGAAAAAGGTATCTGTCACGTACTTGAAATCATTCGGTGGAGCGGAGTTGTGCTTGGGTTTCAGCAATTCTGAATTCTACTATAATTCTATAGAGAAAAGGAGGATTCAATCATGAAGTCTTTTGGCACATTTTGTTTGGTCTCTTTGCTCTCCTTTTGCCTGGCTCTGGGGGTAATCGGTGGCTGCAAAAAGGCCGCGGGCTACTCGACAACCATCGAGCAGATCACTGCTCTCATTGAGCAGAGGATGCAAGAGAATCAAGTCACCGGCCTGTCAATAGCCCTGGTCGACGGCCAGGATGTAGTCTGGGCCAAA
>NJBQ01000115.1 GCA_005223095.1 Candidatus Aerophobetes bacterium Ae_b3a | reverse complement strand
TTCCTGGATTTGGAAAAATCTTATCAGCTCTGGCAGCTCTAGAGATAGATGATATAAATCGTTTCTCTACCCCAGCCAAATTCGCCTCATACTGTGCTCTCATTCCTTCTACCTTCGCCAGTGGAGGAAAAGTGTATCATGGGAATCTCATCCCTACCGGCAACCGCTGGCTAAGATATAGTTTCATCGAGGCCTCCTGGGTAGCTACTCGCTCCTCTTACTATTGTCGAGCCTACTTTGAGAGAATAAAACACCGTAAAAGCTCCAATGTTGCTATCGTGGCACTAGCAAGGAGACTATCTGAGATTGCCTACAAATGTCTAAAGGAGAGAAGAGCCTATGAAGAACGGCCTTATATACCATATACAAGATAATATTTCTCTCACCTGCCCTCTCTATTCTTTAGCCTCTTAAGGGCTCTATGTTAGATTAGGGAAGTGGGAGTTCGGATAGCTATCTTGTGTCACTATAGGTGACTTAGAGAAGATTGATTTCCAAATATCTAGCTCAGGAGTTTGACAACTTATAGAGAAGAATAGGTAGTGTCAAAACTTATATGAAAGAATATGAAAGATAAATATGATAGATCAACAAAGTAAAAAGATAGAATTTTCTTTGGAATAAGGTCATAATTGTTCTGAAAAGAGAGTTTTAATAGTTGTAGGACTTGATAATAGAGTAAGAAAGATAGAAGGCTGATTATTCTGGGTCTACTATTGAAAACTAGTGGGATCTAATCAAAAGGAGTAGGTTTTTAGCAAGGGCTGGGAATCCCATTGTGGATACTGACGCCCTGTGGATAACCCTTCAGGTTACCCTCAGGGCTTGGATAGCTCTTCGAGCTCCCCACACTCTCCACAATCCTACTGCTACTATCTTTTAATCAATAGACCTTTTCAGAAGACTTTAGTTGAGCGAGGGTTGGAGGGCTAATTGGATAACTTTAGCCCATTTGCCCTGAAGGGTATCTATATCCTTTAATTCTTCTAAAGGTACAGGCACAGAGTAATTAAGAGTAATATGGGGCCGAAGAAAGTTATAGTGGGTAACAAAAAGAGTAGTTAAAGCTACTGCTCCATTTTTGGAATTAAAGCCACAAGCAGCTCTTGTATGAAACTTATAGGTGCGATTGAATCTTTCAATAAGCTCTTTGAAAGGACGAAATTCTTCTGATTCTGAATCAAGATTCTGCAAGCCAATGACCTTCTTATGAGTTAGATTAGGCTCATAGCTCTGATTGATAAAGTGGATACCGGCAGGATAAGAGGGATTACCATCAGTTACCAGAGTGATCTCTTGTCCAGGTGAAGCTGTACGAATAGCTTCATTCATACTGATGATGGCGGGTAGAACATCCCTTGTTTCATCAACATGGTAGGCAGTAATCTTACGACTCTTAGAGGAGATAAAAAAGAAGACAAAGTTATGTTCGCCTCTTACTTTAATGTAGGCCTCATCACCAGCTTGAATATCGTCTACTTCTCCCTTATTGGCTAGATTGAATCTATGGCAGTAAGGAGCAGCCATCTCGGTATAGTTAAGGACCGTCTGATAAGAGATGGGTAAAGAAAAGACATTGCCTAAAATAAAAGCAGTCTTTCTGGCAGAGATACCCAAAGATATGTGAAAGGTAAGAGCAAGACATAAAGTATTAAGAGAGTTATAGATTTTAAAAAGAGAAGAAGAATCTTTTTCCTCGGGGGCAGAATGACTTAATTCTTCTTGAGTGAAATGATATTCTCTATACTGATATCTGAGTTTAAACTGAGAAGACTTGATCTTTGCTAGGATCCTTTCTCTAAAATTAAGCTTGGCTTTGTTCTTTAAAAAAGAGGGGCACCTGTCATTATCACATTTATAGATAGAGACATCTCTTCGCTCTTTCCAAAGATAAAGTGAATAACCACAATAATAACAAAAGTATTTAGCTTTACTCCGATGGCGAGGATGTACTTGTGATAAAGAAGAGCAGACCTTGCATCTAAGCTGGGTGCGCTTTTTACCATCATTAAAGTAAAGGTACTGGTAAGGAGCACCACAAATCTTGCAGATAGAACCTTTCGGTACTTTAGTCTTAGGATTTTTAGTATTAACTGCTTTAAGAGGATGACCTCTATTTGTCTTATAAGTAGATAAGAGTCTCCTCCAGTCTAGCTTTGGCCTGGTTTTAGGAGGAGTCTTAAGGGGTGGGTTTGCATCAACAAAGAAGTTGCGGTAATGAGGATGCTTTTCTTTGAAATCATCTTTAGGTTTAACATCAGGATTACGATTAGCTAAAACATCTAAAAGGCCCTGAATAATTTCTTCTATTTCTTCACGGGTGAACTTAGAGCAGATCCAGATAACAAAACGAGCAGTTTTTTTCACTTGACTTGTCTCCTTTTTTGGATGGATTCCTAAATCCTACTGTAAGAAGTAGGGGGGAGGCAAGTCACTTTCACCAAAACACTTGATAATAAAGGCTTTAGAACAAAATTACTAAAAAACTTTTGACAATACTAACCTTCAGGCAAGGAGGAAAGATAGGATTTGGAGATGGGTCAGTTTTGCCTGGCCGATAAGCTCGGCCAGTGATGCTGATTCAAACCCTTGTGCCTATCATCTAACAAGGCAAGGGTTTGAATGTTTGCTCTACTATTTTGCTCACCCTGTGTACTGTCCCTGACAAAAAACCTTGACTTTACTAAAAAACGATATATACTAATTATAAGGATGAGCTATATAGGACAATAATGCCTTTTATGAGGGAATTATACTCTAAAAGGATAATTTGCCACCTGTTCTCCCGAGCCTTCTTCAAAATGAGAAAACGACCGCAGGTAAGCGAATTTGTCAAAAAAGTCAAAGCTAGCCTGAACAGAACTTATTCATACCAAACTGTGCTTGTCCACAAAATCAGGGCCCAACAAGAAAGCCTCTCCTCTTATCAAGGTGATGCAGGCCACCATTCACCAGAACCTTAGTCAAAATTGCCCAAGTTCTTTAAAAAAGGAGCTGCTTATTTTCTGGATGAGTAAAGAGGAGGCATCTCTAATTTTCCTCAAGATGACAACAAAAAGTTACAATTTGAGGCTTCAGCTAGAGTCATGCGTAAACGAACTACCCCGGAAAATATGCCAATTTAGGAGCATAAACGAAGTGGTTCGGTTATTTTAGGTTATACAAAATGCGAGGAGACAATTGTGATTTTAAAAAACGCCACGAAAAAAGTTGCTCAATATAACGAAGTTGGATTGCACTATAATTTACTCGCCAATCAAACTTAGGAAAAGCGTTTTGTGGGCGATACAGACCCCTTTGATACGTCCTTTTTGCGGTACGTTATAAGCTCTGCTCTAATTTCTTTTGACATGGGACGAATGATGCGTACAGGATTGGATGTAAAATATGAAATCGAGGCTGGTGGTTTTGCCTGGCGCCTGAATTCCAAATTGCAGGGAATAAGGCCACTACTCAATCCGCACCGCGTTGAAAGGAATCGTATTAGCTCTACGCCTGATGAAGGAAATCGACAGGGAGGTGTTGGGGCCAACCGCTCCTGCGACAGCAGACATTAGAAGGGAGGTGATAATGAAGGGAAACAGTTCTGCATAGATGCGAACCTGTTTGTTTATAAAACACAAGCAAATCTAAGGAGGTTAAAGTTAAAATGGACGAAAAACAAAAGCTGGAAGCGATCAAGGACAAGACTGCCTTGAGAGCAGTCTTGAAAGAGGACAACAAGTCATTCACAGTGATTGGGAAAGGTACTAATAAAGGGAAGCTTGAAAATGGGCTGTTAGCTCCCAATGGTCAGTCGATCATTGTTGAGGGAAAAGCAGGGACGGAAGGAGTAATCCCTGGGATTAGGAACATACGGTTAACAGTTGACTCGGGGATACTCTATGATTTCACCATTCATGTTCGCGGGAAGTGCCCTGATGGCAAATGGGATAATCACATGACTTTCACTGATAGGTCTCCTGATACATACGACTTGAGGATCTATAGCACGACAGAGAAAGATCATTATGTAAACTACCACAGTCCAGACGGGTGCATAAAGGAGGTAACGTGGGACATTTAGACTGACAATCTGCAAAAGAGGTCCTTTAGCGTTGTTGTGTGCTGAGAGCCATTGCTAACATTCCCACCTAACAAGGGCTTACAGCTGACGCGGCTGAGCTGTGGGCAAACCATAGGTCATGCCCGCTTTGAGGGTAGTCTTCTGGCCAGTGGGGTTTTCCCGCAGCGGCCGCAATACATGTAGATTCTCCTTAGATCTGCACCAAACATATAAAGGGGATTGAGGGGTGAGGGCAGTTCAAGGTTTATGAAAGAGCGAAGCCTAGAGGACAGTTCTTTAATAAATTTATCGCTAAGAGCAAAATGCCCGTGCATTGGCAAAATGGCTAATATCCCCTACTTCACAGAGTATGGTGAAAGCAGGAATATCACTAATACCAGGAGGTTGAAATGAATAAAGGAAACTTAGCTTCTCTTTCGGTATCCTTATTATTCATTTTGGGTCTCTGTCTCGCTCTTATGCCTACCACCGCTAAGGCCATAAAGTACATCCCTGGAGATACGGAGATTGGGAGGTGGAAGTCTATTAAGAGGATATACACTCTCGGCCAAGATGTAGCCGAGGCAGTGGTTTTCCTAGTCTCAGACAGTGCAAAATTTATCACTGGTCAGGTTTTGGACGTAAACGGTGGCTGCTTGATGGATTAAATATTGGTTTAATAGGTGCCCCGAAATGAGAACAAGGAGGTGAAAAAGTGGATGAGTACATGACAGAGTTGCTGGGGGCACCGGACTGAAAAACCAAAAAAGGGCAAATCCCAAAAGCAAGGCTAGAAGCGGAAAACGTACTTCAGACAATCCTTCCAGTTGATTTTCTTTCCCCACCAATTTGTATCTCACATGGACATTATTTGGACACCAAAATACTAGAAATACATCCAGGCTCATTATGTGAAAGAGGAGCATCTGAAATACGATAAGGTCTATTTGTCGTTTTATATTGCGCCTACTTGACAAATATTTCTCATCTGCTATGATGGAAGTGCGCCAGGCCATACCCGGGTATGGCTGCTAGAGAAGTGGATCTTTGATAATTCTTCAAGAGGCAGGAATGAGATAACCGACAAAGGCGAGCTGTTCGAAAGAATAGGGCACAAGACTGCAGGTCTTATCAATGCTAGCTGGGGCACCGAACTTATCTTGCAAGCCATAAGCACCCATTCTTTTGAATAAAAGGATGGGGTTTTTTTTATTGAATGGTCTTCTAAATTAGTAGAATAGCTACAAAAAAAAGAGCTCTCAATCTAGGAGGCCCTTTCTTTGAGCAGGAGTCAGGGTTGCACCAAAGCCCACCCAGGGGATGAGAAAGGAGCCTTTAGAAGATGCTATTTACAAAAGAAAAGTGAAAAAGTGCCAAGACACATATATGAATAGGTGATGCTGATAAGCCTTTTAGAGCTCCATAAAGCTCGCATCATAATCTTTGCCTCTAGCAGAGGTCATAGCAGGAGGTTGAAATGAATAAAGTAAACTTAGCTTCTCTTTTCCTATTCTTATTATTGATTGTGGGTCTCTGTCTCGCTCTTATGCCCACCAGCGCTAAGGCCACACATTACATCCCCGGAGATGAGGAGATTGGGACGTGGGACCTTACTAACACGACATACACTCTCACCCAAAATGTAACCGAGGGGATAGAGATATACGCTGATAACTTCACCCTGGATGGAGACGGATATACGGTAACCGGAGATGGCTGGGGAACAGGAGTTTACCTTGATGAAAGAACAGATGTTACCATCAAGAATCTCACTGTTGAGAACTTTAACACTGGAATCGACCTCTGGAATTCCACCGGTAACAAGCTAGTAGACAACACCGCCTCGAACAATTCCCACACTGGAATCTGCCTTGTCGTTTCCAGCTACAACATCCTGAAAGGCAACACCGCCTCGTATAACATCGTGTATGGAATCTACCTCGCGTCTTCCGACAACAACACCCTGCAAGACAACACCGTCTCGGAGAACTGGATGTATGGAATCGTCCTCGACTCTTCCACCACCAACACCCTGACAGGCAACACCGCCTCGGAGAGCGGGGTGTATGGAATCTACCTCGACTTTTCCACCACCAACAAGCTAATAGGCAACACCGTCTCGAAGAACAGTTTTGGAATCTCGCTCGAATCTTCTGCTGGGAACACCATTTACAACAACTACTTCAACAACACTAGCAACTTTTATTTTGACGGTAACATTTACTTCAACACCTGGAACACCACGAAAGAGCTTGGGACCAACATTGTGGGCGGCCCTAATCTGGGGGGTAACTTCTGGGCCAAGCCCGACGACACCGGATTCAGCCAGACCACCGCTGACACAGATGGCGACGGATTCTGCGACGAGGAATATAAGCTCGATAGTGAAGAAAACAATGTAGATAACCTACCCCTGGCACTACCCCGGCCCCAGGTGGTGAATGTAACCTTAAATCCCCCCAGCCCGGTGAAGGCAGGCTCGGCGACCTTTACCATCACCTTCAGCCAGGATATGAATACCGGCATCTCCCCCACGGTGACCTTTGGGAGGAC
>NJBQ01000114.1 GCA_005223095.1 Candidatus Aerophobetes bacterium Ae_b3a | reverse complement strand
CTGACTATCGACAGAATCATTAATTGAGAGAGATTATTTAGCCTACACGAGACTTGACAAGAATAACTATTTATCTTATACTGTTAAGTGATGAAGATAGACAAACGTGAGCTTCTAGAGAAGCTAAGTCAGACAAATTTATGGCAAAACTTGTCTGCAGAAGAGGTTAGACTATATCTGCTTCTCATAATCTGCGCTGATGAAATAAGAGGAGCCGGAAGGCTCAGCCCAGAAGTTCTTGAGAGATGTTTAGGGAGTAATTTTACTATGGACCAACTGGAAAAAGCCTTTCGTGAGCTCGAAAATCTTTCCCTACTCAAGTTAGACGTTTTGCCGTTGGGGCCTGGGATAGAGTTTAGCTTATTATAAGATAAGCGAGGCTCAAAAAGCAAAGAAATCCAAGAAGTAGGAGGGAACTCACAAAACAGGTAAAAAATGGAAATGAAAAATTGCCTGAAAATTATTGTTGTTGTCCTTTTCAGTCTTTGTATGACAGCCCAGGTAGTTTCGGGTGAAACTACCACTACCTCAGGGATTCTTATCCAGGATGAAATGTGGAGTGGGAATGTCTATGTTACCGGAGATGTGGTCATCCCGGAGGGGATAACCTTAGTTATTCTAGCTGGCACTGCCATTAGCTTTACACCTAATCAGAGTGATTATGATGCCGAACTACCCCTTCTTGCCGAGCTGGGAAGAGGTAAATGTAACTTGGTTGTCCAGGGTAACCTAAGGATAGAAGGAGAAAAGGACAAGGTAGTGACTGTGGGCGATCCGGTTTATGATCTGGAGAGGCAAAATAGAATAAGCTGGGGCGGTATCATATTTGAAGGTGTAAATGCATTATCCATTGTGAGACACGCTAAGATAAGATACGCTGATGTGGCCATAGTTTGCCTCAATTCCTCTTCTCCCAGGATAGTGAACAATACGATTACTGAAAATGATGTAGGCGTGATGACCTTTGATTTTTCCTCACCCAGAATAAATGAAAACAAGATTCATCATAACACCCTCTGGGCTGTCTCCTGTTATGACTGTTCGTTTCCGATGATCAGCCAGAATATTATAACTGCCAATCTGGTAGGTATAGGTAGTCAGGATTTTTCTTTTCCTACTATAAACTCCAATACTCTCAATAACAATAAGGTCGCTATTTTACTTCAGAATAGTTGTGGCTCATCCATTCTTAAGAATCATTTTCAAGAGAATGCCCAACGACTCCGGGATGACCGTAAATCATAGCTTAGTTTATATTATTCATTAATTCCATATCTAAGCAAAATTGATAATAAACAAGCTAATATAAAAATACCTCTTCTGAAGTTTGGGTCTTTACGAAAAGTCCAATTGAGATACGAACTTTCCTTTGCCCAAGTGACTATAAAGTCGATGCTTAGATGACCAGTGTTATTTATCAATGAATCAAATCGCACTGATCATATTAGTTAGGAGGCAAGATGAATAGGAAATTTGTCAGGGTGGCAATTGAAGGAGAGCATTTCTACCTGAAAGGGGAGATATCCTTTGCCGTATCTCGCACATAACTCTGGGTGAGGATTATTTAAGATATTAAGAACAGGTCATATCTCAAAGATATATCAGAAAAATCAAAACTGAAAGTGAGGTGAAAATTTTTCAAAGTGGAAAAAAGAATTTTCCAGGGTACAAAAATCACAAAAAGAAGATGAACCCGTACCATAATGGGTTTTTCTGACATTAAGTAATACCTATTTCATACTAGGAGGTGTATACAATGAAAGCTTATTTTGTCTTAAGAGTAGTGTTAATGTTTGTACTGGCGGTGATCTTTACTCTATTGCCATTTACCGTGGCACACGCTCATATCGAAGGCTGCGCCGCCCTGGGGGTATGCTGTGGGGGATGCGATGCGGTTACCGGTACCGGTTGTGGAGGTCACTCCATGGCCGGTGGTGCCCTGAGCAATCACACCGCCTATGCGCAATACTCTGGGGCCAGCCATTTCGTAGGATTCGGCTTCAATACCGACAATACCGCCCAGACAGTATTCGGCGGAACCGGCTTCGGCAAAAGAGGGAACTCTCTTGAGCTCACCGTAACCATGGCCGACGTCTCCCAATTCAGTGATTTTCTGTTCAGTGCCAAGTACCAGTTTCTCGGGGAGACTGCTACTCGGCCTGCGATGGCGGTGGGGGTCGATGCTATCAACGAAATTCCTGACCAGATGCCGAGGAGCTTCTATATCGTAGCCTCAAAATATGTGCCTCTCCGACGGTTGCCTTTGGTAGCCTCCCTGGGTTGGGGCTCCGGACGGTTCCAGGATAGTTTCTTTGGAGATTTGACCTTTATCCTGGGAAAACACTGGAGTTTCATTGCCGAATACGACGGACTGGGAGGCAACCTGGGGATATCTTTTGGGACCGAGCTCTCCTTGTGGAGACCCTTCCCGGTGGTGTTCCTTCTCGGCTTCGAGAACGCTTTTGCCAGCGACGAGAAGAGCGCCGTGACCCTAGGGGCAGGAATAGAACTTCACTAAGCGGGTAGCAGTCAAGTAATAATCATTGGTTTTGACATCCAGGATTCGCAAGGGGAAGAATCCTCACCTGCGGCAGTTTCGTCCGGTGAGTCCTTTAGAATTCCCCTTCAATATTGGTTAAAGTGGAGGAATACAAAATGAAAAAGCCTGAAAATATGTTGGTTTTGTGCCTTATCCTAGTTCTTCTTTTCAACCCTTCGGTTGCCTGGGGGCAAGCTACATCGGAGCCGCAGCCAGCGGATGTCTTTCAACAAATAATTCAATTGGTCGTAGAGAATAACCCCATCCTGGAATCCCAGAGGAGTTTTGTCAACACCATTGAAGAGATGCCTGAGCCCGGCGCAGGTTTCATCAATCTTGAGGAACTGCAGTCCAGGAGCCGCCGGGTAGGTGAGGAAGGAGTGGAAATTCCCCTTTTAAGTCTCAGTGCAGTGATACAGGTGGAGACGTTTGTACAGAGAAAGTTAGACCGGGAGAAAACTCTGGCCCAGGCCAAACAGAGCTATGAGAATCTAAAGGCATCCCTGATATCTAATCTCATGGCCAAGGTCACCGAAATGGCAAAGTTAGAGAACAAAAGGGAAAACCTGCAAGAGCTTAAATCCTTCCTGGAGACCAGACGCGATTCTTTAGAAAAACAGGTGAAGGCAGGGATACAAGAGCCAAGTGCTCTATTTGACGTCACGGAAAGAGTTATGCAAACCAGCCTTGGGATAAAAGACGCCGCTAGCGAACTGGAGATTCTCAAGCTGGAAACAGCTATAAGCCTGGGTGGAGAAAAGTGGGAAGATCTTCTGGATTTATTGAATCAGGTATGAAGGAGGAGAAGGAGAATGATAAGAAAAAAAGTCCCGGCCATCTTCCTTGTATTGATGGGGATTACTTTTTCTTTTGCAGGGTGGGGAAAGACCGAAGAACTCACCGCAAACGGGGATATCCTTCAGCGGATTATCAATCTAGTGGTAGAAGATAACCCCACTGTTCAATCCCAGAGGAGCCTTTTGGAACAAATCCAGGCTTTACCTAATCCAGGTAAAGGTCTTGATTTCGAGGTTAGTCTGAGAGGAGGGATGGCTACCTATGTAGACGAGGATGATCGAGAAATCTGGGCCGGTCCCAGCGCTAGTGTGGGTTTAGAAATTCCTCTATTTAGTTCCTCCAGACGAAAAGACCGTATAATGGACAGGCTAACCTACGCCAAGGAGCTGGAAAAGGCAAAGCAGGATTATCTGGCCCTGAAAAACTCGATCATTTCTGAACTTCTCAATAAGCTAAAAAAACTGTTCGCCCTCCTGAACGAAAAAAAGAAGCTGGAGGAGCTCAAGTCTTTTCTTATTTCTAATACAGAGACCTTAAAACAACAGGTTAAAACCGGAGTGATAAAAGCGAACGATCTATGGGAATTAACCGAAAGAATTATGGATACCGAGACTAACATTTACAATCGGTCCAGTGAGTTGGAACTTTTGAAGCGAGAAATCGCCATTAATTTAGGAGGTAAAAAATCTGGCCGGCTCAGGCAAATGTTAGAAGAGTTGAGTGTTGAATATATAGGGGAGAGACGTCTTGAATAGGAAAGAACCCGGCCTGGAGGATTACTGGAGACTTATATGGAAGAGAAAGTGGGTTGTTATCCTCACAGTAGTTGTGGTGACAGCCTCCGCAGTAACATTTAGTTTTCTGCAAACTCCTATTTACGAGGCCTCTACTACCCTCTATCTCAAAAAGGCCAAAGCTGGCCCGGAGCAAATCGACATCTTCGGTGGAGTCTCCCTTCTTGCCACCGAAACCGAAATCAACACCCAGATAGAGATCCTCAAGTCTCGCACCGTGCTGGAGGAAGTAGCCAGGAGGCTCTCTCTTATTAGCACTGATAGCACTGACAAAAAAGAATCAGGTAAAAAGAGTGAATTATATGAATATTTAAGAAATCTACTCACCCCTATCCTGGGTAAGTCCTCCCAAGAAGAGAACCCCGAATCTCTTTCTGAAAAAGCTCCTAGTTTAAGAGGAAGTATATTAGTGGCTCCCATCCGTAATACCCGGCTCATTAGCCTTACTGCGTCTTCTGATGATCCTGGGCTGGCTCAACTCATCGCCAATACCACCGCCGAGGTTTTCATTGAAAGAGACATCGGCTCCCGACGAAGGGAAACCATGGCTGCCCTCGATTTTCTTTCCCGGGAGACCGAGAAGACGAAAGAGAACTTGCGACAATCCGAGGAAACTCTTAAAGAGTATAAAGAAAAAGAGGGCTTCGCTGAGCTCTCCGAGAAAGCAAGGTTAATGGTAGAGCGTCTCTCGAAGCTGGAAAGTCAGCATGAAAGTACCAGAATATCCCGGGAGGAGCTGAACAACCGACTCAAGGAGATAAGAAGCCAGCTTGAGAAGGTGAGCAAAGTATGGGTCTCCTCCACCTATATCTCTGATAATCCGCTGGTCCAGATGCTCAGAAGCCGCCTCACGGATCTAGAGATTAGACATGCCCAGGCGAGCCGGGAGTTCTCCTCTGATGATCCCCAGGTTACTTACATAAAGGCCCAGATCGAGGAGACCAGGAAAGAATTAAAACGTAATGTTGAAACAGTGGTGGCCGGAAAGACCGAGAGTATAAGTCCCGTCTATACTGGACTTTATACCAAATTAGTTAGCTACGAGACCGAGGTAAACGCCCTCCAGGCCAAGGAGGATGCTCTGGGAAGTCTGGCAGCCGAATACGAGGGGGAAGTAAGCAAACTTCCCCAGCAGGAGTTAACCCTGGCCCGCCTCCAGAGAGACCAGCAGGTCAATTCCGACCTCTACGCCATTTTAGTTACAGCGAAGAATAAAGCCGAGATTGAGTCTGCCAGCGAGATCGGCACCATTGAAGTGGTCGATCCTGCCCTTAAGCCCACAGGTCCGGTTAAACCAAAGAAAAAACTGAATACTCTACTTGGTTTAATAGCTGGCTTAATCTTTGGTGGTGGCTTGGCCTTTTTCTTGGAATACGCGGATAAAACCATTAAAACCGAGGATGAGGCCAAGGGATTGCTGAATCTTCCCATTTTGGGAGTAATTCCTAGGCCGGGTGCTGGAGGTAGATATGGTTATACATACTCACAGAGATCTAGTAAAAGGAAGAAACGAAAAGAGATCAAAGCTAGTATTCTTAAGGAAAGAAAGACTCCCATAGAACTAATCAGCTGGGATCTCCCCCAATCTCACGTCTCAGAAGCTTACAAGACTCTGATAACTAATTTGCAGTTTACTAAGCCAGACCGAAAGCCAAAGACTATAGTAGTAACCAGTTCTATCCCTCAAGAAGGTAAGACTTCCGTAGTTATAAACCTGGCCATAACTTTAGCCTCAAGTGGTGAGAAAGTTCTTCTTGCTGATGCAGATTTGAGGGTCAGTAGGGTTCATAAAATTTTCAAGTTAGACGTATCTCCCGGCCTTACCGATCTCCTTACCAATGAGAAAAGCCCCAAAGATGTGATACATAATGTAGAGGGAGTGAATAATTTAGATATTCTCACCAGTGGTTCTCTGCCTCCAAATCCTTCTGACCTTCTGAGGTCTTCCCGGATGAAAAACTTGACCTTGGAGCTCCAAAAGGAATATGACCGAATATTATTTGACTCTCCTCCTCTTCTTGCAATAGCCGATACCTCTATTTTGAGTTCAAATGTAGATGGCACCCTCCTGGTACTGGGGGTAAATGAGGTAGATAGGCAAGCAGCCCAAAAAGCTAAAGAGTCACTTGAAAAAGTAAAAGCTCACATTTTAGGGCTCGTCTTAAACAAAATGAAACCTGAAGACTCGCGCTACGGAAAATACTATTATCAGTACTACTCCTATGAGGACGAAGGTACTTAACGGAATGAAGGTAATAACCAATTCAAAATTTAGCCTTGCTACTGTCCATCGCCAGGAGAATTTGGGAAATTCTTTACAAAATGCTTGCCTTGCCTTAGATGAATCATCGGAATGGAGGATATAATGATCAAAGTCGGTGTAATTGGCTGTGGATATTGGGGGCCAAATCTGGTGAGGAATTTTATTCGAATACCGGAGAGTCAGGTTAAATATGGCTGTGACTTAGATGAGGAGAAGCTAGGGCGGATCAAAAGTCTTTATCCCCATGTTCAGGTTACTAAGAGCTACCAGGAGATTCTTGATGATCCAGAGGTAGATGCCGTGGCGATCGCTAC
>NJBQ01000024.1 GCA_005223095.1 Candidatus Aerophobetes bacterium Ae_b3a | reverse complement strand
CTTCTGTCTGCTTGCAAAAACGCAGAACCTCATCATAGAAAGTATCGTATTCATGCAAAACATCTATAGGTAGATCTGTATATCCAAGGTCATGATGTGAGTAGTGAGCCAGATATACTTGCCAATGTTTCTGCGGTGTCCAGGTAATCCTCTTTCGACCTTGCACTTTTCCACTAGCCGATAAGGTAAATTCCGCATCTGTTATTTCCTGAACATCGGGAACATAAACTCGATATTTTCCTCTCCCTTGCTTAACCATACCAATATCTGCACACTTTTCCTGTAAGCCAATCTTAACCTCTATACTTGTCTTCAAGGGTTTTCCAGTGTTATTGATAGAGACATCCACCCCTTGCAAAAGTTCCTTTTTCTCTTCGATGAAAAACACAGTTGGCTCAATTGTCTTAATACTTAAAACATTATCCTTGGACATAAAGACCTCCTTTGAAATTGTCCTACAGTGGCCCTACCTACCTTAAATTAATCAGTAAGATATTCAAGTCTTATCCTTAGAATTCTTGCCATTCCAACACATGGAATCATTCCACAGATAGGAGTGAGTCCTGGAAACATATCAATGGCCAATGCGTCTATTTTCTTTTCTTTCACTAGTTGCTCTAAAGCAATGGCCTGCCTGGCGGCGAGAGAGACTTCTTCCTTTCAAGTTTTTTATACATCTTGCTGCTTTTGCATATTGGATAATTTCGGAAATAGCGTTGTCATTTTCAATGTGTCCGAATACAAAAAGGGCCTCGCTGGATTACGGGAAGGAAAACGTCCAGGGCGTCCCGGATGTCTTTCCCCTTCACAAGAGGAAGAACTACGCAAAGACTTATTATTTTATCCTCGAGAATTTGGCTACGACCAGAATATCTGGGATGGGCGCTTCTTTCTTATCACCTTGAGAAACGCTTTGCGGTGCGTTTACAGGTTCGGCAGTGCCAAAATCTCTTCCACCGGTTGGGATTCAGCTTGCAAAGACCTCGCCGGCAAGTAGCTAAAGCTGACCCAGAAAAGCAGGAAATCTTTAAAAAAAATTCTAAGAATAGATAAAAGATCCCAACATCGAAGTTTGGACGGAGGACAGGCTCTCTGATTTACTCACCCTTTTATACCTGAAAGCTTAACGCCCTGGATAAAAGTTTTTTGAGTAAAGAAGAATATTATTAACACAGGTAATACTACCAAAGTAGAAAATGCCATTAAATTCCCCCATTCAACTTCATGTATACCTTGAAAATACTGTAAAGCGAGCGAGAAGGGATATTTTGTTTCATCCCTCAAATAAATGAGCGGTCCTAAAAAATCATTCCACCTGTGCACAAATTCAAATAGAGCTATGGCTGCTAAAGCAGGTTTGATAAGGGGTATAACCATATTCCAATAAATTCTAAATTCTGAACATCCGTCTATTCTTGCCGCATCTAATAAGTCCTTCGGTAGCGTCCTTAAAAACTGTCGAAGAAGAAATATATAAAAAGGAGCCCCAAAATATGCAGGAATTATTAACGGCTTGTATGTCCCTATCCAGCCTAGCGTTTTAAATATCATAAAAAGAGGAATCAGAGTTAAAATAAAAGGAATCATTAAAGTAGCAATAGTGATATAAAATAGTATTTCTCTCCCTGGCCATCGAATACAACTAAGACTGTAGCCAACTAGTGAACAAGAAATTACTATCCCTATTACACATGCCGTTACATAATATACAGTATTATAAAAATATTTAAGAAAAGGCGTAGTAGTTAATACTATTTCATAATGGTTCAGTGTTATAGGGTTAGGTATCCACTGGGGAGGATAAACAAACATTTGTTGGTCAATCTTTAAAGATGTTGACACCATCCAAAGTAAGGGGAAAAAAAACAAAATACCAATTGTGCTTAGTATTGCGTAACCAAATATTTGGTATAAGAGATTCCTAGTTTTCTTTCTCATAAACAATTCTATCCTTCCCCTCCATAATACACCCATTTAGCAGAGCTTTTGAAAATAAGTATTGTAACAATAAAAACAAGAATAAAGAAAACCCAAGCTAAGGCACAAGCATAACCCATATTAAGATATGCAAATGCTGTTCGGTAAATATAAAGTCCAAAAAGCAATGTAGAATTTGCAGGACCACCTCTTGTCATTATATAAATCCGAGTAAATGTCTGAAGGGCTAGAGTTAAACTTATAATAATGTCAAACAATATAATTGGAGTAAGCATAGGAAGAGTTATATATCGCAACCTTTGCACCCAATTAGCTCCATCTATCTCTGCTACATCATGTAACTGTTGAGGAACATCCTGTAAAGCTGAAAGATAAATTATTATTCCAGGTCCTAACAGCCATAAAGCCATCAGTACCAATGAGGGTTTTGACCATGTAGCACTGGCAAGCCAACCTGGGCCATTAATTCCTATCATACGAAGAAAAGTATTCAACAAACCAAAGTGAGCATTAAATATCCACATCCATAGCAGAGAAGCCCCTACCATAGGTACAATACATGGCATATAGTATACCATTCTATAAAAAGATATTCCTTTTCTTATTTTCATGTTAAGTATCAGAGCCAGGAATATACTTACAATTACTGCCAGAGGAACATACATACAAGTATAATAAATAGAATTATATACAGTAATCCAGAAAAGTTCATCATTTAAAAGAGTTTCATAATTAAGAAAACCTGTAAATGTAGGAGGTGAAAAGACAGGGTATTCAAAAAAACTGTGATACAGAGTTCCCGCTATAGGGTATAAGTAAAATATACTTATCCCAATAAGCCATGGCAAAGCAAATAATAAACCATTTCTTAATCTGCTCCTCTCCAGTCTGTTCACAATAAGCCTTCCTTAACAAGGATCTTCATTTGGTCTAATGCTTAAGTAATATCTTCCTCGCCTACAGAGGATAAGGTATATAAAAAAAAAGATTTAGGAACTTACTTTCTAATAAACTTCTATCATCTGGCCCTACCCGCAAGGGGTAGGGCCAGATGACAAATTTTGTAATTCTACTATCCTGGGGGATAAGGAGCTATAGCAGCATTTACTTTCTCTGCTACATCATCTAAGGCCTGTTTAGGAGTTTTCATTCCTTCTAGAACGTAGTCTCTGGCAGCAATCATTTCATCCCAGAGCAACATAGGCGCTGCAAAATCCTTTGGAGGATAAGCGGAAGCAACGGGAAGAAGATCCATAAACACAGCTTGTCTTCCTCCAAATGCTTCCCTAAATCTAGGATCAGCGGCTACTTCTTTATTTGAAGGAAACATTCCACCTTCGAGACAGAATGTAGTTTGGTAATCTGGACCAGATATCCACTTCATAAACTCAAAGGCCTCTTCTGGATGCTCTGAACCCTTAGGGATGAATATAGCCCATCCGCTAGCCCATGTTGTCACCTTTCCTCCAGAACCCGGAGGAAAAGGTGCAACATCATAATCTAAGTTAGGAGCATATTTTTGGTATGTTCCCATGCTCCAATTACCATCAGCTACCATTCCTAACTTATCGATAATGAATGGGTTCATCGCCCCGCTTCCAAACGCTGTAGAAAACGATCTCATTGCTGTTACGCCATACTTTTCTGCATAAGAATTCATCCAGGTTAGCGCGCGTACATAAGGTTCCTCGTTTATTGTTACCTTATTAGCCTCAGGATCGTAAATCTCTCCTCCCCACCGCCACCCATAATTAAGAAGAAAAACACAACCATACCACGGTATGAACCCTATCACTTTGTACCTACCTGTGCTATCTTTAACTGTTAGTTTCTCAGCATATTCGTCCAATTCAGTAATAGTTTTAGGAGGTTTATTAGGGTCTAGCCCAGCTTCTCTAAAGAGCTTCTTGTTATAATAGAGTGCACGAGCATCTGAGTGAAGTGGTAATTCATAAACTTCTCCTTTGTATATAAGGGGTTCAACAGCAAATTCAAAAAAATCCCTTTCTAAATCTATCCCCGCTTTTTCTACGAATTCTGTGATTGGCTGAGTAGCTCCTTTTATTACCCACTCAACAAGCCTATCGGGAGCGAGGTCTGCAACATCTGGTGGAGTTCCCCCTGCTATAGCAATAATAAGCTTTTCTGAAGGATCCCCAGCAATAGTTTCAGTAATTCGAAGGAGGTTCACTTTGATATCGGGGTGGGTTCTGTTAAACTCGTTTATCAACTTATCTGCTATCGACGCGTGCATGCCGGAGCCGTGTTGAATCCAATAATCAATAGCAACCTTCTCAGCAGAGGCGATTAGTGTTGAAGTAATAACGAACATCCCGACTAACAGCCAAACAAGATAAATTTTACGCATTTTCTTTTCCTCTCCATATAGTATTTGTTCTTTATTTTTGGACACGGTTCATTCTTCCGTGAAAAGCTCCCGAAAGAGAAATTAATTTTCCAGCACTTCTCCCGTTGGAAAGCTTTCCTTTCCCCAAGCTAATCGGCCTATTTATTCTCCTATTTCTCGCCCTCCCTCCTGGCCATATTCTTAGCTTTTCCCTTGGCAAAGAACAACATCTAACGAAATTTTACTCTACTACTCTTTTGGTCATTCCTGTAAATTGATCTCCTTCCATCTAACTTTGTTGAGGATTTTAAAGAACCTCTATTATAGTCAAAAGACGTTACCTCTTGCCAAGTTTTTAAGTTTTTGCCTTAATGAAACCTACGGGAAAGAGCCAATCCTCTATCTTGAATTCCTGAAAAGCACCACCTTCTATTCAAGTTCGGTATAATACCTACACCTGTCTCCTCTGATTATTCCATTGCTGAAAAGTACTACCTGGTTTTTCGTGGTATAAGTAGTGTGTTCTAGCAGTAAGGCAGGTACGCCATTTTTTACACCAAGTATTTGAGCTTCATAGTCGTCGATAATAATCGGCTCGAAGCATTCTTTTGCTTTAATTAAAGAGATCTTATATTCATTCCTTAATATGTCGTTCAGGGATTTAGAGCCGATATCCTTTAGGTGTAAATTAGGGCATAACTTAACTGGAATTATGATTGTTTCTAGATATAAGGGCTCGCCATTTACCAACCTTAATCTTACTATTTCGGTGATTTTCTCTCCCTTTTTAATGCCAAGGTGTTTGGCTGTATGTTTATCAGCTTCCATATTCTGCACTCCCAATATCCGCCGTTCCAATTCAAATCCTTTTTGCCGTATGCTTTCAGTAAAACTATAAAATCTATTAAGACTTTGTTCTAACTTAGGCTCAGCCACAAATGTTCCTTTACCTTGTTTTCGTTTAATCAGCCCTTCTCTTACAAGGCCTTTTATTGCCTCCAGGACCGTTATTTTACTTACTTTGTATTCGGCACATAATTCCTTTTCTGGAGGGATAAGCTTGCCTGGAAGCCACTCTCCTTCCTCTATACGAGCTCTTAAATCCTCCTTTATCTGATGATATAAAGGAATCTTACTTTCTTCGAGAACTTTCCTTACCATTAATCTCTCCTTTTTGTCATACACACCTGTTACGGCAGCAAAGAAGCATATTATTATAATGTTTTCTTTATGTTTATATAATAACATATTTTTGAAATTTGTCAACCCCACCTCCCATGTTTTTTTGCCTATGTTTGTTACAGAACAATTAAAGTTGGAGTTCTTCCGGAGAGAAGAAGGTCGGCTCTCTGGAGCTCGCTGCGGTTGGGCCTATGATTACCATCGACTTCATATCCTTTTTGAGCGGAAGGAGATTATCTTCATTTTTGAGAAGCACTATGGATTTGCGGGGTATTTACCGGGCAAGATTGCGATGTTCTGGCATATCGGAAGATTGAGAATCCCCATTCTGAATCGACACGGGGATTCTCCAATAGCGCAGTATCATCTTGACCCTTTTTTCAATCAAATCCCTTACAATTCTACCGTAACTGGCATCTTTTTCTTCGCCGATTCCATAATGGCAAAAATTATTTTAGTTACTGCGATGCTTTCCTCCAATGGAATACGAACCTTTTCTTTGTGATATATCCTCTCAATAAAATCACGTATGCTCTCATAGGCAAAACCGGTTGGCTTACCATGTATTTTGGGTTTACATATAATATCAGGATGAGAGGATTCATTTTCTAAAAATCTTTCCAGGAGTGTATTATGGGAAAAGTCCATGTTAAACATACCCCTCTCACCGGTTATATTTAACTTGTAATCATTAACATATGGATTGGTATTGGGCAGAATCCAGCTATTTTCCATAGTGGCAACAGCCCCATTTGAATATTCAAGTATTGTCTGATATAAATCCGGGACATCCATCCCTTTACTTTTCAGGATACCCTCATAATAGACAGAATATACTCTTTTGACCTTTGCTCCAATAATCCAGTTTAATACATCTACAGAATGACTGCCCAGAAACCACAAAATAGAAGATTCCTCTGCCCAGGAAAGCATTTCTGTAGGGACATAGATAATGTCATTAAGGCGAATGTATGCTGATACTATTCTTCCTATTTTACCAGCGTCTATATCATCTTTTATCTTACAAATAGGAGGATTCCATCGATTATGGAAATCAACCATTAACTGAATGTTTTTACCTTTTAGGACATTCAATATTAAGTTAAGGTCCTGGTAAGATGTTGCCAGGGGCTTCTCGCATAGAATATGCTTGTTCCTTTTTGCAGCAGCAACAATAGGTTTAGCATGAGCAAAATCAGGGGTAACAATAGCCACAGCATCACACTCTACATCGTCTAACATCTTTTCGTAATCAGCGAAATACCTTACATTGTACTTCTGAGCAAGTGCTTTAGCTTTCTCTTCCGATACATCACACACTGCAATAAATTCTGAAAGATGGTGACTTGAATATATTTCCGCATGAGCTTCGCCCCATGTTCCTGCACCAATTAATACTATCTTTACTTTATGCATATTGTTTGTCTCCAGTAATTTCGTAAATATTCAGTGAGGTACGTTCCTTCTTGTCGTTGCGAGGAGTTCTGAAGGCCTTCACGACGACGTGGCAATCTCTAATGGAGATTGAGATTGCGGAGTTTATCCCGAGCTACATACGAGATCGCCACGGTTGCTCTTAGCAACCTCGCGACGCTTCGCGGATTGCTTCACTTCGTTCGCAATCAGACTGTGTTGCAATTAGTTCAAAGAAATGCTCTTTGACATAAGAAAGGGAATTCAACCCTTCTTTTAGAAACAAAGACTCTATTTATCCAAATTTTCTCTCTTCGATTGCTGTTTTCTGTTAGAGCAGAGACATCATTCTCTTTGTTTTCTCTGATTTCTTTTCTTGGGTAGGAAAAGCTTTCTAATCCTACTGAAGGTAGCGGGAGTGCAAAGTTCCATTTATTAAGTAAAGAAGTTCCTCTTAAAGAGGCTAAGTTCTTGAGTTTCTCAATCAATGCTCGAATACCTATGATGCTCATCATCCGTCTGATATTAAAACAACTTGCCAGAAGTGAGGCTTCTGCTTTTACGCCATCACGACCCCTTAAGAGAAAGGCATCAACTTTTAAATTGCGTTTAATATGTCCAAATGGAAGCTCGGCTTTTTGTTGTCTGAGTTTATAAATGGCCTGGGATTCGCTCTGTTCATATTGTGCCTCAAGTCTTTGCCTTACTTCTTCATTGATCAGTCTGGTGATTTGTCTTCCTTGTTGTGATTTGGTACATACACCCCAATGAGGGCATTGTTTACAAATAGTTTTTTCTCGTATCATGTATACTTTGTTTTGTTCACGTT
The DNA here is from genome assembly GCA_005223095.1 of Candidatus Aerophobetes bacterium Ae_b3a. Taxonomy (GTDB): domain Bacteria; phylum Aerophobota; class Aerophobia; order Aerophobales; family AE-B3A; genus AE-B3A. The sequence goes on along the minus strand of NJBQ01000024.1, from coordinate 18,698 downwards.
TATTTATATAGCGATATGTCAGAAAGTGACCTTCTGGACAAATGTAGCAATCTTTTTGAGGATCATACTGAAAGTTTGATTTATCAAATGGCTTGGGTTCTTTTCTAGATGCCTGTCTTTGAGAAGGAACGATAACTTTAATCTTTTGTTTATCTATTTTTTGTAATTCGTCAGTGTTGGCATAGATAAGAATCAGCACAGGCAGTATCGCATTTTTTCTCTAGAACTTCATTGGCTTGATTTATTTGTTCTGCAAACTGATTGAGATCATTATTTTCACTTACAACATCGCTATTGACAATTAACCCGTACTTTTCATCAACAACGCTTTGCAAGCTATATCCTGCGTGAGAGCCTTGAATGCTGTTGATGCGTGTAGATTATGCATCAGTGGTATTGATTGACTTTTTATTTTCTTCTTTCAGTTCTTTTAAGATGTTTTTCACTTTAGCTTTAAGTACTTTTTTGTTCTTAAGCTCTTTTTTCATTTTTACTAGTGAGTCTTGACTTTGTTCATACTCATCAACAGCATCGCATTCAGAGAGGATAGCTTCTATACGGGTATCGATTTTCCCAAGAGCTCTTTCACATTTCTCTTTAGTCCAGGTATTCTTAATTGAGGCATTGGCTCTCACTTTACTGCCATCAACAAACAAGGTATTGCCTGCGATAAGATTAAGCCTGATACATAAACGAGCACATGTTTTCAGAACATTTTTGAGGAGAGCTTTGTTTCGTCGTCTGAATTCAGCTATGGTTTTGTCCTCTGGTTTTAAGCCACCCATAAGCCAGATAAACGAGACATTGTGATATATTGCTCTTTCTAATTTTCTGGAGCTTCTAAGTCCATAGGAATATCCATACAGCAAAAGCTTAAGCATTGCCTTTGGATTATACTCTGGACAGCCAACTTTATGCGCATCCAAGTGGAGTTTAAGTTCATTAAAATTAAGTGTTTCCACAAAAGCATCATAGACTCGCACTGGATCATCAGCCTTTACATACTCCTCGATGCTTTTCGGAAGAAGTTCCATTTGGTGCCGATTACCATAACGATATGCCATGACAGGTCTCCTTTTTTGTCTAAGTGCTTGCAGCATAGCATATTTCAGGGGTTATGTCTATGGTTTTATTAAGTGAAACTTCACTTAATTTAAGTGCTTGATTATTCCATTTTCTGGGTAAAAAGTTTAATTGTGACACAGTCTGAATGACAAGCGAGGGACCTGCTCGCAATGACGTGGTTCACTGAGTACTTACGTAACTTCCTACTGTGTCTGCCTAAGATCTTCTTCTTTTCTGTTATTGCGAGTTTGGTGATTATGTGTCAGTACGGCCTGCTCCTTCGGGATAAAGCAATACTTTGACCGAGCTTCTTTCTTTAGCTCTCCTGAAACCTTCTTCCCATTTAGTTAAAGGGAGCTTATCAGTTACTAAGGAGCCAAGGTTGACCTTTCCCTCTCTCATTAATTTCAATACTTTAACCCAGGCGGAAGGCTTCTGAGTATGAGAGCCAACTAATGTTATTTCTCTATCAAAAAGAATATGGTCAAAGTCAAGATTAATTGCCTGATGTACGATTCCAACTTGAATATATCTGCCCTTTTTTCTAACTAGTTCCAACCCTAAGTGAACTGCTCTGGTAGCTCCGGAACACTCAAAAACCACATCCGCACCATAGCCATCGGTCAGTGTCTTAATAAATTCACCTACATCTTTATTCTCTAGATTTATAGTTTTATCTGCGCCAAGTTTCTTAGCCAGTGCTAAGCGGTAATCATCACCTGCAACTCCACAAACTACTACCATAGCTCCTTCTGCCCTGGCAACTTGAGCAACTAATAAACCCAGAGGCCCAGGCCCCAGGACAAGTACTACTTCATCTTTAAGAACTTTGGCCTGTTCCATAACAGCATGAGTAGCACAGGCTAATGGTTCACTAAGAGCTCCAGAGGAAAAATCAACATTAGAAGGAAGTTTGTGGATACTCATTTGGCGAATAACAAAATATTCAGCAAAGGCGCCATTGACTTTTGAGCCTAAGCCACGACGATGAGAGCACAAATTATAATCCTTGCTCCAGCAAAATTTACATTTTCCACAAATATAGGCAGTTGTCTCTGAAGTTACCCTATCCCCCACTTTAAGCTCTTTGACTCCCTCTCCAATCTCCACTATCTCTCCTGAAACCTCATGTCCAAGAACCACCGGAGGCTTAACCGCAGAATACCCATAAATATCAGTCCCGCAGATCCCGGCTGCCTTCACCATAACCTTTACCTGGTTCGGTCCCGGCACCGGTTCTGGAATATCCACTAATTCAATCTTATCTTCTGCTAGTTTCACTACTGCTTTCATTTGTGTATTTAGTCCGTTGATAAAAACAATGAATAAGGAACTTTCCCCCTCACCTTAATCCTCTCCCCCAGGGAGAGGAAGAGGGATGATAGATCACGCCTCATAACTTCGTACTGTTTTTTCCTATACGCTATACGCTAATCAAGGTATTACAGCGATCTTTATTCCCTCTTGATTTACCAGCATATCCAATACTCTGGGGAAATTGCTCAAAGGAAACTCATCCGTTATTAAAGAGTCAGCATCTATTCTCCCCTGAGAAATTAGATTCAAGGCTCTCTTTACATACTGAGGAGTATGATGGAAGATACCTTTTATAGTAATCTGTGAATAATGCAAAAGCTTAGTATCAATGGTTATTCTTGTTCCTGAAGGACAACCCCCAAAAAGGTTGGCTATTCCTCCTTTTCTCACCATCAAAATGGTTTTCTCCCATACCTCAGGAATTCCCGTTGCTTCTATAGCTACGTCTACTCCCCTGCCTCTTTCAGTGAGCTTCCTCACTGCCCCAACCGCATCTTCTGCTTTAGAGATGTCTATCACCTCATCAGCCCCCAGTTTCTTGGCCAGGCTCAATCTTTGTCTCTTTATATCAGTAGCAATGACCCTGGCACCTTTGAGGCGTGCCAATTGAACATACATCAATCCAATGGGCCCTAATCCATTGATGACAACTGTATCCCCTAAAGCTATATTAGAATTTTCTACTCCATGCACTACACAAGCCAGAGGTTCTACTAAGGCTGCCTCTTTATAAGAAAGACCGGAGGGGATTTCCAGTAAATTCTGGCTGGTAATTGGCCCCAGTACCTCTACATACTCAGCAAAGGCGCCGCTGAGCCTTAGCGTTATATTTTCACACATACTCTGTTGGCCTATTTTGCAATAATAGCAGTGATTACAAGGAGCAGAGTTTGCCGCTACTACCCTCACTCCTTCCTGAAAATCCTTCACTTTACTACCCACCTTCACCACCTCCCCGGCAAATTCATGGCCAAAAACAAAGGGAGGTGTAAAAAGAGGATGGCCTCGCAGATACATCTTGCGGTCAGTGCCACAGGTCAGAGCAGCTCTTATTCTCACTAACACCTCATCGCTTTTAATCTGAGGAATCTCTATATCTTCTAATCTCACCTCTTTTATTCCATGAAATACAGCTGCTTTCAATCTATACTCCTTGAGTCGTATATCGTATTGCCTATATTAATCCCCTCGCCTTAATCCTCTCCCCTATAGGGAGAGGAAACTTTAATTCTTACTTTACCCAACTAGTTCTCTGACTGCCTCTACTATATCATCCTCCTGAGGAACTGCCCCTTTCTCTAATCCCGGTGAATAAGGAATGGGAATATCACTACCGGCTAGTCTCCTTATAGGGACATCAAGATAATCAAAGGCATCGCTCTCCTCAATCTGGGAGAGAATCTCTGCTCCAAATCCCCCTCTTTTACAGGCCTCATGCACTATTAACAATCGATGGGTTTTCTTTACGGAATTGATTATAGCCTCTGAATCCAGGGGAACCAGAGTCCTTGGATCTATTATCTCTACGCTTATCCCTTCTTGTGCAAGCTTATCGGCAGCTTTCAATGCTCTTACTACCATTACAGAAAGAGCTACCAGGGTAAGATCAGTCCCCTCTCTCTTCACTTCACTCTTCCCCAGGGGAACGAGATATTCTTTCTCAGGCACAAGTCCTTTCTGAGAATAAAGAAGTTTATGTTCTACAAAGACAACTGGATTATTATCACGGATAGAGGATTTTAAAAGTCCTAGAGCGTCATAGGGAGAAGAAGGCATAACAACCTTTAAGCCCGGTATATGACAAAGAAGACCCTCTAGAGATTGGGAGTGTTGAGCAGCAGCTCCTGTTCCTGAGCCCCCTGGTGTTCTAAGTACCATAGGCACGCAGGCTTTTCCGCCATACATATAGTGGATCTTAGCTGCCTGATTAATCAATTGGTCCATACCTATAGTAATAAAGTCCATAAACATAATCTCTGCTACTGGTCTCATTCCTGTTAAAGCTGAGCCTAGAGCAGCTCCTACTATAACCGATTCAGAAAGAGGAGTGTCTTTAATTCTTTCCTGGCCAAACTCTTCTAAAAGACCCAGGCTAACCCCAAAAGCTCCTCCATATATCGCTATATCCTCACCCATCATATATACATTCTCATCTCTCACCATCTCTTCTCTTAGAGCTCGGCGAAGAGCCTCACGATAGGTCAGTTCAACAGTTGGCATCTTTCCCCCTCACCTTAATCCTCTCCCCCAAGGGGAGAGGAAATATACAACATTTCTTTCTGCTTTTTGGTTTTCACTATACGCTAAACGCTATCCGCTATACGCTGTCTTTAGCTAGCATAAACATCTTGTTCCAAGGTTTTCAGGGAAGGAAAAGGGCTTTTTTGAGCAAAGTCCACTGCTTCTTGAATAGATAAGTTAACCTCCCCCTCAATCTGCTCGGCCACCTCTCTGTTTAGATACCCTCTATCCAGAAGATACTTCTTAAATCTTTCTATAGGACACCTCTTTTTCCATTCCATTACTTCTTTTTTTGTTCGATATCTTTCGGCATCACTGCGTGAATGACCCTTCCAACGATAACTATCGCAAACAATAAAGGTCGATCCTCTACCGTCTCTAGCTCGAGAGGCAGCCTTAATAACCTCCTCATATATTTTAAGAACATCATTGCCGTCCACCTTAACTCCCGGCATTCCATAGGAGGCAGCACGTAGAGAAAGGTCTTTGATTTTAAAAGCAATTTTAGTAGCGGTTGACATAGCATAGAGATTATTCTCACAAATGAAAACAACTGGTAAGTCCCAGACAGAGGCTAAATTAAGGGATTCATGAAAAACTCCCTGATTGACAGCTCCATCTCCAAAAAAGCAAAGCACAACCCGCTTTAACTTCTTCATCTTAATAGTAATACCTGCTCCACAGGCTATAGGTATACCTCCTCCTACTACCCCATTTGCTCCAAGATTCCCTGTTTCTACATCGGCAATATGCATAGAGCCGCCTTTACCCCGACAGTAACCGGTCTCCTTGCCTAAAAGTTCACTCATCATCTTGTTTAAATCGGCTCCCTTAGCGATACAGTGACCATGTCCTCGATGAGTTGAGGTTATGTAGTCCTCATCCTTAATAGCCCTGCACGCTCCCACTGCTATTGCTTCCTCTCCGATATATAAATGTCCCGTTCCATGAATCGTTCCTTGAGCCAGAAACTCAGCTACTTTCTCCTCAAACCTCCGGATAGTTAACATCTGCTTATATATCTGGACAAGGTCATTCTTATCAAGAATCATAATTATCCTCGTAAAAAACGCCTCGCACAATTTTCTTCCGTCGCTGTATAGTAGCCTTTTATTATTTCTGCTTAGCTTCTCGTTTCGGGAAAAATATAAACTCGTCGCTTTGCTCCTCAAACAGTATATTTTTCCTTATCCTCAACTCGAAGCTTCGTTAAGGTTGCTCCTATAAGGCTTCTTCAGAAAATGTCCTTCGGCAGCATATGAATTCTATACTTTCGGAAAAAAGTCATCCTGGATTTTTCGTAAGTTCAGAAGAAAGGAGGAACTGTCCAACTCAACATTAGCATAGGTTATATATTCGCCCTGGGAGATATTATCCCTCATAATCGCTCCCTGAACCAGTCCCAGGGGAAGAAGCTTTTCCTTCTTTGCTATACCGGCTTTCTCAATGGAACCATACACAGTATAGCCTCCTATCCCATCCAGTTCCTCACCGACTCGTAAATCCTTCTTAGCCATAGTAATTACCTCAGCGATCAACGATTCCTCTGCCTTAAGTGTAGGTTCACGATAGAGTATAGCGCGGGCTATAGAAATAGGAACTTCAATATTGGCCAGATGATAAGGACGGTAGAGTAAATAGTTTGGCCCGGAACCCATCATCAGATAGTCCAAATCTTTTTTTAAATGAGGATTATCTGTGCTTATCACCACAAAGACACCGGGAGCTATATCGCCCAGAGCATAGTCTATCACACCATCTTGACTTAATATTCCCCCTTTATCTCTCAAGGCAAAGACCGATGATAGTTCTTTAATAGAGCATTGAGGACCATGCATTCCTCTTATGTCGGGAACCAGACCGGTAGCATTAGCCAGGGCTGCCATCTCAATCATTGTTTTACTCCCATCCACAAATTCAGTAAGCATCTTAGGATTCATATCCCTGGACAAGGCTATTTTCTTGAGACTCTCAGGAGTAGCTTCTCTATCTAAAGGATTATTTTTCCCCTTACCAGCAGCCACAACTTTAAATGCCAAACTTGTGGCAAAATCATATAATTCCTTAATTGCACCAGGCTCATCTCCTGCCCCTATTGTATAGATAACGCCTGCAGTCCGGGCTAATCTTGCTAATAGAGGCCCCACCGTGACATCGGCTTCCAGGTTCATCATGATAATATCTTTCTTGTGATTTATAGCTTCAAAAGCAACCCTTGCTCCCACTTCCGGAACGCCGGTAGCCTCTACAATAACATCGATAAAGTGAAGAGAAGCAAGAACTTTTGCATCTTTAGTAACTACCTTTCTACCGTCTGCCAGAGCCTCATCACACTGAGAGAAATCTTCAGAAACAATAATCTCTTTTCTCTTCAACTCTATGGATTCAAAGACTGAAATAGCTTTCTCTATATCTATCTCTGCCAGAGCGACTACTTCCATCCCTTTTATCTGGGATATTAAATTCACCAGTCCAGAGCCCATCTGTCCGGTACCAACAACACCTATGCGGACTTTTCTGCCTTCTTTTTCTAAAATTCTTAACTTTTCTGGTAGATTAAGCACTTATTTTCCCCTTTTTTTATACCTAAAATATTCATTATTGGAAGATTTTAATCAATGAACTATGAACCCATAACTACGGATTATTGACCACTTTAACCCTCAGATCCCAATCATCCCAGAGGTGTTGATAAAGACTCTGGTAGAGTCTATACAACTGTTGGTATTTCTGGCAATTACCTGGATTCGGATAGTATTCTCTCTTAAGTTTTACCACTTTTCCTACAGCATCTTCTACACTACTGTAAATTCCTATCCCAACTCCGGCACTTATAGCCGCTCCCAGAGCACCCAACTCGGTTGCCTGAAGAGTTCTTATAACTTTCCCTGTTGCATCAGCAAAGATTTGACACCACAAATCACTCCTCGCTCCGCCTCCTGAAACAGTTATCTCTGAAATTTGAATGGGTATATTGGTAAAGCAGTCGAGCATAGCTAAAGCTACTCCCTCATAAATGGAACGAAGCAAATGCCAGCGACTATGCCTTAGACCAATACCAAAAAATTGAGCCTTTGCCGATGGTTTAACAAAAGGTGCTCTTTCCCCACCAGGGTTGATATAAGGATGATAAAGCAATCCTTCTGCTCCCAGAGGAACCCCTCTTATTTTTTTTTCTAATAACTCAAAAATACTTTTTCCTCTCTCTTTCGCGGCGATTCTCTCTGAATCACAAAATTCCCTTATAAACCAGTCCAGGTTCGGTGTACCAGCCATACTGGGCATAGAGCGAATGAACCTACCAGGCAAATAAGCTATGGTCATTCCTACGCCAAAAGGGTCTAGGATAAGATTATTACTGATAACAGCATGAAAAGAGGTAGTGCCAATAACGGAAAAAGCCTGTCCTGGCTCAATCACTCCCAAACCAATGGGAGTAGCAGCAACATCAATCATCCCAGAAATGACTGGCGTTCCCTTTTTCAAACCTGTTTCTTGAGAGGCTTTAGAAGTAACCTCACCAATAACTTCCATAGAAGAAACAATGCGAGGAAATAATCTTTTATAGGGTGATAACCCCAATAACTTGAACAGCTCGTCTGAATAGGCTCTTTTCTGAATATCAATAGGTGCCCGTGAGGCATCTGATTGGTCAGTAACTATACAATCGGTCAGTTTCAGCTTAATCCAGTCTTTGGCAAAAAGAAAATGCTCAGCCTGCTTCAGAGAATATGACTCATTTTTCTCAAGCCATTTAATAACGGCAGCCGGCGTTCCGGCAAAGACAGCCGAACCAGTAATGGGAAATCCAGACGAATTAATACCTTCCTTTTCCCATCTGGTAACAATTTCAATTGCCCGACCATCCGACCAGAGAATAGCTTTTCTTACCGGCCTTAGATGCTTATCAATCAGCCTACAGCCATCTCCTTGGCCAGCCAAGCCTACCGCAGCAATATTTTGGGAAGCTAACTTGTACTTCTTAAGGGACCTTCCAACGGTCTCTCTTACCGCTTCCCATGTAGAATCCATATCCTGCTCAGCCCAGCCAGGTTTAGCTATCTCGATTGATAGTCTCTTACTTACGCAAGCCACCTCTTGACCACTAAGGTCAAAAACGATGGCTTTCACCATCGAGGTCCCCGCATCTATCCCTAGAAGGAACTTCTCAGACATCTATCAAGCGCCCGGAGTCATAGTCACCTTAATGGCTCCGCCTTTCCTCTTTTCCGCCGTCTCTAAGGCTTCTCGCCATTTCTTTAGAGGAAAGTTGTGAGTGATTATCTTATCAGTTTTGACTAACCCCTCACTGAGGTACTTAATTGCCAGAGGATAGGTATGGAAAGCCAGGTGTCCACCAATGATTTCTAATTCTTTTATATCACCGATTATACTAAAATCAATACAGACCTTCTCAGCAAATACGCCAAACTCCATCAACCTTCCCCGCCGGCGCAGCATCTCCACAGCTTGCTCTACAGCAACTGAGGCACCGCTGGCCTCTAAGACTACGTCGCAACCCAGTCCATCAGTCAAATCCTTAACTTTTTTTATAACATCATCTTTCCCCGGATTAACAACCGCATCCGCTCCCAACTTCCTGGCTAATCTTAACCTATCTTCTAAAGGGTCTGACATAATGAGCATCTTTGGATTCTTTAGTTTAGCTACCTGGAGCATGAAAAGTCCAATGGCTCCTCCTCCGGCAATGACTACCGTATCACTAAACTGAATCTTGGCTCTCTCCACCCCATGAGTGGCACAAGCAAGAGGCTCTATGGCTACAGCTATCTCATAAGGCATATCCTCTGGTACCTTCCAGATTATAGAACCTTGAGGATATTTCATATATTCCGCCCATCCACCATCCGGTCCGGAAATACCAAAAATCTTATGCACATCACACATATGGTATAATCCTAGCTGGCAGTAATGACACTTCCAACAGGGGACAATATTCTCGGCAATGGCTTTATCTCCTACCTCAAGGTCATACTTTTCTTTAGCTCCTTCTCCCAGCTCAACCACTTCACCAATAAATTCATGACCAGCAATTATAGGAACATGCTTGGCCACAATAGGGGGAACATAACCCTTCCCATGAAGAATCTTAGGATCTACAGCACAAATCCCACACCTTGTCACCTTCACCACCACCTCTTCTTTTCCTGCTTTAGGCATTTCTACTTCCTGGTAACGAAAATCTTCCTTACCGTAAATGACTACTGCTTTCATTGTATTGGCCCCCTTTTTACTCTTTACTCCTGTACAGTTTTAGCCCCTCCTCAGCCATCACATCAGCACTGGGAGCAAGCTGTCGCCAGATAGCTGTCATACGGGCAACTTCCTCGACAGCCGGAACAAAGGATTCCACAACCGCCCACCTATCATAGTTAAGTTCCCTTAAGGCTCGAAAAACATCATCCCAGGGTATGTGTCCGGTACCAGGGATTCCTCTGTTATTTTCGCAAAGATGCACATGGCACAAATGCTCTCCTGCCATCTTTATGGCTCCGTAGAAACTCTCCTCTTCGATATTCATGTGAAATGTATCTGCATGTATCCCGACATTAGGATGATTAATTTCCTCCACCATCTTCCTGGTGTCCTCGACAGTATTCAGAAAATAGGTTTCGAATCTGTTAACCGGCTCCAGAGCTAACATCACGCCTTTTCCTTTTGTATATTCAGCCACCTTGAGCAGACATTCTTTGCTATAGTTCCACTCATCCTCAGTTCTCATCTTGCCGGTGAATTCACCCCAGGCAGAGTAGATAACGCCTGAAACAACGTCACTGCCCAACTCACAAGCAACATCAACTGCCTCTTTCAGGAATGCCACTCCCGCATCCCTTGCTCCGCTATCGGGGCTAATTAGATTTTGTTCTTTGCCCAGGCCAACCGAAAGGGTACATCCCATCCCGGTCTCATTCATCTTTTCCTTGATTTTTTCCATGGGCAAGCTTTCTGGATGATTAAGGAATATCTCAAGGCCGTCAAAGCCCATCCTTTTCAACCTATCAAATAACCCCAGATCCTTCTCTGTAAAAGTAGCCGTCCACATCATCGAATGTGCTGCGTATTTCATAGCTTCTACCTCCTGATGATTTTATAAACCAACCTACCTATTTTTCAGGTAAAGTCAAACTGGAACTGACACTGCTTAACTTTTCCCATTCTGTAAAGATAGCTTTTACATTTTCAGGCCTGGCTGCTGCACCAAACTCACATTGAGCAATTACCCCACCACTTCTGTCATAGAGAAATTTCTTTACCCTTCTCACCGCTTCCCTGACATCATCTGAATTCTCCGATGGTAGAATATGCTGTCTGTCAATTTCGCCCCAAAAAGTAATTCTTCCTTTAAACTTTTTTCCAATTTCCTCAATATCCATACAGAAGAGCTGAGAATTAATGGCATCTACTCCTATCTCAATTAAATCTTCATATATCTGAAAGATATGTCCGTCTGAGTGCATAAAGGCAAACTTTCCTGCATTATGAATAAGGTCACAATAATCTCTATAGAGAGGCTTGAAGAGTTTCCTCCATAAATCAGGGGATATTAAAAGAGAATTTTGAGAGCCCCAATCATCTGCAAAGATAATCCCGTCAACTTCTGTTTCTGCCCAGGTCTCAATCATCTTTAGATGGTATTTATGCACCATATCCTTTAACTCAAAGAATTCTGGAGGTTGCTCCATAATATCTATAAATAAATCAGGGGTGCCCCTTAACCATTGCATTCTTTCAAAAGAATTGGCCCATCCTCCCAGAATAAATCTATCACTTTTCCTACAACTTTTATTTACCTTCTTCATTCCTTTATCCAAAAATGTGTAAGGTGGCTTGACTTTATCCACATCAGACAACTTTTTTACTATAGGGTCTTTTACTTCACCGATAACTCCTCTCTGTATATTTCTAAAGACACAACCCCACTCATCTATATAGACTCCTACCTCATAAGGGTCCCCTTTGGTATGGTTCTCCAATGGTGGACTATACTCTGCTCTCTCGATATCTATAGGAAACCTTTTAAGAATAGCATCTACTTCTTTTTGACATTCATTCAGAGCCAGGGGAAGCGTCCATAGATCCCGTGGTACTCTGTCGGGATAACTGAAGGTTAGAGCTCTTTTTACTCTCTCTCTTGCATTCATTCTAATGTCCTGGATCTCCTTTTCTTTATTATTCTATTCTTCTCCAGATTTATGATTGAGGTTGCTGTTTCTTCATCAGTAATAAGAACTTTTATGAACTTACCGTGAAGGGCACCAAGGATAGCCTCTGTCTTGTCTTTTCCACCAGCCACTCCAATGACATTCTTCATCTTCCTGAGCTCTTCAATGGGAAAAGCAACAATCCTTTTATGCAGGTCGCAGTCTGCTATATTTCCCTCTATATCAAAAAATTGACCTACAATATTGCCTACAGCTCCTTTTCGATGCAATATTCCTACATCAGCCAAGCTAATATACCCCGTACTAATTAAAGTGGTCTGGGCACTCATCTCCCCTATGCCTACCAGGGAATAATTGGCCAATTTTGCCATCTGGAGAGCCTGTTTTACGGTCAGGTCAGACCTAAAGGACCTACACAGTTCCTCTGAAGTAGCAATAGCAGGAGCATGAATGTAATAACATTCTCCTTTAAAAAGGGAGGACAACTTTGCTCCTACATCGTAGGGATTTAGATAAAAGGAAGTGGTCAAACCGCCATTCAGGGTGACTATCTTTAGATTTTTAATATTATTAGACCTGATAAATCGGGCTACCTCATAGACTGTCCTCCCCCATCCTACAGCGAATAAATGACCACTCTTCAAACGTCTTTCTAGATATTGAGCTGCTGCCTTACCCAGGGTCTCTCTAATCTTCTCATGTTGACCAACGGGAACTACCATAGCATCCTGGAGCTTAAAAACTGATTTAAGCTCTTGTTCTATATCCAAGCAATTATTCAAAGGACTTATAATGTGGAAATGAACGATTCCCTCATCTTTTGCTTTTTGTAACAGGCGCACTACCTTTGACCTTGATAGATTCAGCCTCTTAGCTATCTCGTCCTGAGTCATACTTTCTTTGTAGTAGAGCCAGGCCATTCTGGCGAGAAGATCAGCTTCTGAGGGGTTTTTAGACATTATTTGTCTTCCTTTGCCTGCGAATTCCGATACTGTAGGCTATAAACATTTATTCATTAAGGTAACTATTGTTTGTATTATAGCAAAAATAAAATTCTGTCAACTTTTTCTCAATTGATTTTTTAAAAGAGGCAAAGAAATATGGTTTTTCTTATCAGGAAAGAAGGAGCTAGCGTGATATCAAAACCTTGGGCCTGATGTTCAAAAGACAAAAATTACCTTATTGAATTTTTCTCTTTGTCCAGCTATTTTTTTGAATACCGTTGCTATATCCTCAATCTTAAAACGGTGAGTAATTAGAGACTTCACGTCCAGGCGCTGAGCCTCAATAAAATAAAGAGAGGTCTGCCAGCTATTAAGGGGAATAGGTTTTGTATCTGTATCATAGACCCCATAAATAGTCAACTCATGACGAAGGATAGCCAATACTGTTTCCTGGGGGAGAGTGACATCTTCCTCCACCAAACCTACAATCACTACCTTGCCAAGTTTTCGGGCCATTCTCATAGACTGCTCAAAAGTTATTTTTGAGCCGGCGCTATCGAACACTAAATCAACCCCTCGGCTTCTAGTTTCTCTCATCACTAACTCTACCGAATCCTCATTTTTAGCATTAATACAATCAGTCATTCCCATTTTTCTGGCAATCTCAAGTTTTTCCTCAGCAATGTCTATAGCAAAAACCCTTCTTGCTCCCAGAATCTTAACCCACTGGGCAATTAGTAATCCAATAGGGCCACAACCAAGTACGGCCACTACATCCCCCGGCAAAACCCCTGCTCGCTTAATACTATGTAAAGCTATGGCTGAAGGCTCTAGGATAGAGGCTGACTCATAATCAACATTGTCAGGTAATTTAAGGAGATTTCCAGGAGAGACTTTTACATATTCGGCAAAACAACCATCTATTCGGGTGCCCATTCTGATAAAATTATCACAAAGCGAATACTCTCCTGAACGACAAAAGTCACATTTTCCACAAGATATAACCGGCATAATAGCCACTCTATCTTTCACTTTCACGGAGGTGACATTCTTTCCTACCTCAATCACCTCACCGGCACATTCATGCCCTAAGACCCTGAAGTTATAAGGCGAGACCCCTCTTGAAAAACGAAGTATGTCTGAGCCACATATTCCCACTGCTTTGATGGCAACCAGTGCCTCCCCGGAATTTATTTCAGGAACAGGGATTGATTCGCAATGAATGTTGCCTGCTTTATGTAGTATTCCTGCTTTCATCATTCGGCTCAATTCCATTCTCCCTTCCAGATAGAACAGAATGGCTAAGAAGTCTCGAAATCCTCCGGCTTTAAATCTCTCAGCCTTTTCTTAAAATCTTCAACCTCTTCATCCCCAATAGGCTTCGTCTCAACAGATTTACTGCCCACAGCTACTTTATTCAGCACTGCTTCATCTATAAATATAGGAACCTTGAGTCTAAGAGCTAAAGCGATAGCATCACTGGGGCGGGAATCAACCTCTAAATTCTCTCCGTTTCTTCGCATGATAATACGAGCATAAAATGTATTATTTACAAGGTCGCTAATAACTACTTTATCTACTTCACCCTGCAGCTTCTCAATTAACATCTTTGCTAAATCATGTGTCAGAGGTCGAGGTGGCTTTACATTCTCCAGTGCCAGGGCAATAGCCTGAGCCTCAAATAAACCAACCCATATGGGAAGGGTTTTTTCTCCTCCTTTTTCCTTCAAAATAATAACTGGCATCTTTGTATTCACATCTATAGCCACTTTCACTACCTTAACTTCTACCATTTTCTCACCCCCTCAAGAGTTCCTTAGAATAATTCGTCCCTATCGATGTTCTCATATCTTGATGCTCCACACTAGATACGATTCACCTTCCTTAAGACCCAACCATATGACCATAACCCATAAGGTCTACTATTGTTCTATTTAGTTCAACGCCCGTAAGATGTCCCAGGCACCCGGAAGATACAGAAATCTCATCAAAAAACTGAACCTTATCTTTCCTTACGCTTCCTCCATGAATGAGCACCGGCACAGGATCGCTGCTGTGCCTCTTAATAGAAATAGGAGTGCTATGGTCAGAGGTAATAACAAGATAGACATCCTCCTCTTTTAGAATCTCTGCCAATCTATTTACTTTTTTTATCATAAAAAGTTTTTCTTCCAGGTTTCCATCATGGCTAGCATTATCCGTTCCCTTTACATGAACAAAGACTAAATCGAATTTTTCCAGAGCCTGGATGGCTGCTTTGGCTTTAGCCTCTATATCTGTATCCAGTCTGCCTGTAGCTCCTTTAACCTTAAGAATCTCCATGCCTACATATTTTGCCACTCCTTTATACAAAGCCGACCCAGCAATACAACAAGAGCTAAATCCGTATCTATCCTTTAGAGATTCTACCTTTTCATAAACTCCTGCACCTCGGGTAAGAATTATATTAGCCACCAACTTGCCCTCTCTCTCCCGCTGCTTGTTCAAGGGATGAGAAGAAAGAATAGCCTTGCTTCTCTTCACTACTTCATTTAATATTCGGGCTGTCTTTTTAGCCTCCCTGGTATCCTCTACCGGTTTAGATTCTAAAACTGTGGCAGGTTCTATTGAATGGGAATCAGTATCGGAAACAGCAGGAGAAAGCCCATCTCCCCTCAGAATCAGAGTCCCCCTGTGCTCAGTGGAAGAGAGAAATATCGCCTCTACTCCTTCTACGCTCATCCCCTGAAGGGATTTAACCAGTTCGGCTCCTTCATCCTTCAGACGACCAGCTCTTCTATCTATTACTCGAAAATCGCTATCCACAGTAGCAAAATTAAATCGGAAGGCAACATCACCCTGCTTCAGTTTCACTCCAACCCCTAACGCTTCGAAAGGACCCCTTCCTCTATAATAAAGCTGCGGGTCATATCCAAAAATAGCCAAATGTGCTGTATCACTCCCCGGGATAACACCT
Organism: Candidatus Aerophobetes bacterium Ae_b3a; assembly: GCA_005223095.1. Lineage (GTDB taxonomy): Bacteria > Aerophobota > Aerophobia > Aerophobales > AE-B3A > AE-B3A. The sequence continues at coordinate 2,991 of NJBQ01000024.1, read as the reverse complement.
CGTCCCAAAGTACTCATCAAACCGGTAGAGCCCGCACAGGCTAATTCATCAAGGACAGGCTTATCTGCCAATCCCAGAGCGGTTTTACCATCCTTTACTACTCGGTCTCCTAACCCATCTACCACTACCAGAATAACTCTCTTTTCTAAAGGCAACTCTTTTTCTCCCTCAGAATTCATAGTTCATTGAAGGCTCTAAACCCGTCTCGATACTAGATTCTCGTTTTGGTAGATTCGTTTCTATCATACTCTCTGTCTTGGAGAAGTCAAGAAATACGGAAGGACAATCTCGTATTGCGTATATCGTATTGCGCAATACGCATCAGGCACGACAGAGCTGGTGAATCGTATTTCATCAATGGTGAATTGTTAATCAAACCCTGCAACCGTTTACTTTCTTGTTTGCCATTCACCGTTCACCAATAACGCTTTTCTATCCTGGTTTCCGGGTAATAGAACTGGAGGATCTCCTCAGAACTATAGCCTTGTTCAGCCATCCCCTTGGCTCCCCACTGGCACATCCCCACACCATGACCTGAACCCCTTCCTTGGAAGAGAAAATAACTTATTCCTTCTCTCGAATAAAGCTTTACCACATCGAATAAGGCGCTTCTCAATTTGTCTGTGCCGAACCACTTATTTATCAATTCACGAAACTCTTTTCCTGTCATTGGCTGGCCCGGTGACTTTCCTCCCTGATGCTCCCAGAAAAGGCCTGTTACTCTGCCTCCCTCTGTAAAACTAAGATTTTGTGCACGGCTGACAACTCGCAAACGGTATATTATACCGGCAGGAAAACCTTTTTCAAATAAAATCCTTCTCAACTCACTCCTCCTAATCTCCCATTCCCAATAATAGTGAGGACTTTTCTCACAGAATTTATCCGGTCCTACTCTTAAATAGGGAAAATCCTCTCCTCCCCAGACATCCTTACTAGAAACAGTATGACCTCCGCAGCAGCTATGGTAAAAAGCATTTATTAAATCTCCTTGGTAAGTAATTACTTTTCCCCCAGTCATATCCACTGCTTCTTGTACACGAGGGTCTTCTGACTCAAATCCTCCGTAAACCTGATCATTTACCGTGGCAGACAAGTGATGAAGTTGCTCTTGATATGAGGGTTCTTCTATCTTTTTAAAAGCATAGGTCCGAGCAGCAATAGCCTGAGCGTACAAAGAGTCCATAGGTGAGTTAGGCGAGATTTCCCATTTGATTACCCCATAAAGATATTCCTCTAAAGGTAGTTGATTAATGACTCTGAGATAATTATCCTCTTGTTCAACGGTGATACTCCCTCTATATCTTCTCTTACCTCTTAGAGTCCCAATTAAAACCAGAGAGTCGCTCCCTTGTGGCTTCACAAATATTTTCTTTCCCCAGGTAACACCGTCGATCTTTATCCCGCTGGGTGTAGCTTGCATTACCTTCAGAGAAGGAGAAAATGGAAAAGAACCAACTCTTCCTTCACTATCCTCTATTTGATATGGTCCGGTAGCACCAATACCTATGCTCTCTTCTTGTTCTACAATTTTCACCTGGATAAGGGGAGAAGACTCGGCTGGTAAAGTTAAGCAAAGGCCCAGAACTAAAGAGGAAAAAAGCAAAATTAATTTACCTGGTATTCTTTTCCCCGCTACGGGCTTATCTTTCAAAAAAGAGATATTATTTATACACTTCCCCTGGTTCAAATACCTTCTCCCCTATCAACTCTAACTTTCCTTCTTTGTTTATTTTGCGAAAAAAGCAAGATTTATACCCTTTATGACAGGCGGCTTTTATCTGCTCCACTTTGATAAGCAAAGTATCCTCATCACAATCTATCCACATCTCCCGCACCAGTTGGTAGTGCCCGGAACTTTCTCCTTTAAGCCAGAGCTTCTTACGTGACCTGCTCCAGAAATAAGCTTTTCCAGAAGTAATAGTCTTCTTTAGAGCTTCTCTATCCATCCAGGCCATCATAAGAACCCCACCTCCATTTATATCCTGGACAATAACCGGAAGCAGACCTTCCTTGTTGAACCTGACTCTCTCCAATAAATCCATAACTATTGTCCTCCTACAGCTAGAGCCTCTTCTAATTTGACTCTTCCATCGTATAAAGCCTTGCCGATAATTACTCCGGCCGGCCTTCTCCCGCCTAGTTCTGCTAATTTCATGATATCTGCCAAAGAGGCAACGCCGCCAGCAATAATTACCTTTACATCTGCTATTTCCAGGAATTCCTGAATGAGCTTAATATTTACTCCCCTCAAAGTACCATCTCGCGTAATATCAGTGAAGATTATAGTCTTAACTCCTGACCCCACTAGACCCTTCACCAACTCTTCAGCTTTTAGAGAGGATTCTTTTTTCCATCCCTCCGCTAGAATCCTGTCTTGTCTCGTATCTATAGAGATAATAATTTTATCTTCAAACTTTAGACAGGCATCCCTTACGAAATCAAAAGAAAGAGCACGGGTTCCCAAAATAGCATAATCAACTCCTCTGGTAAAAACATCATCCAAAATAGCCTTTTCTCTAATTCCTCCACCAAACTCTATAGGCACATCCACTTCTCTAGCTATTTTCTCCACTATATCTAAATGAACCGGCCTTCCTCTGAAGGCACCATCCAAATCTACTATATGGAGTCTCTGAGCTCCTTTTTTGACCCACATTCTGGCTACAGCCAGAGGGTCTTCCGAATAAACTGTCTCCTTATCCTCTTCCCCCTGCCATAACCTGACACATCTACCGCCTTTCAAATCAATTGCCGGAATAATTAGCACTCTTTTATCTCTCCTTCTTACTCAACTTCTTAACTAATCTAGCCACTCTTCTTCCTAAGGCTTCACATTGAGGGATTACTCGCTCACTGGGTGAGTGAATACTTACCGGCCCATAGTGATCCCCCTTAGAAGACCCCTGCACTACCATACCATGAATCAACATCATTTGTAGGATGGACATTATTGTCGTCTCGTTTCCTCCGCCAATATTGGCCGAAGAGGAA
>NJBQ01000113.1 GCA_005223095.1 Candidatus Aerophobetes bacterium Ae_b3a | reverse complement strand
AATCCCCGATTTTCACTCAACTAATTATACCCTATTTCTAGGGATAGAGAAGAAAAAATTTTAAAATACCTCTAAGCCCGACTTCCCGAAGGGATAGCGGAAATCGGCATAAATAGGGACATTCATTTTTTGTTATACCCTACAAATCTCTGTATCCCTAGCTAGATGAGAAGGAGAAAGATCAAATATCCTCTGGAGTATCTTTTCTAGGGGATTCTTCTTTTGCACCCGCAAGATTGTCTTATCCTCCAGGGAAAACTCTCCTAATTGGACAGTTCCAAGAAGTGTTATGAACCTCTCCAGGGTATTCTCTTTCTTTTTACCCAGCCAACCTTTTTCTTTGAGCCTTTTTCTTACCCGGCCTAGCACTACCTGAGAGAGCAGACAGAGGAAGATGTGGGTCTTAACTCGCCTGTCAATCCAGTGGTAGATGGGGCGAATATCAATGAGGTCTTTCAGGTCCCGAAAAACCTGCTCTACTTCCCTTAGTTTTTTGTAGTGTTCTTCTACCTTATCATCCTGCATTTCAACTTCCGATGTCTTGAGAACGTAATAGCCACAAAGAGCTTTGGCTTTCTCTATCTCATTTTCCTTCTCAATGATGGTGAATTTTCTTTCCTCCTCTTCATAGGAAAAATCATAGTAGCGAGTGGCACCAGATTCGGTCAGTTTTTTCTGAGCTCTTCTTATCACCTTCTCGTACTTTTTCAATCTTCCCTGCCGGATCATTCTCTCAACTACTTCAAGGGCTTCTTTTCCTTTCTCTAAGAGCTTATTGAAAACGTAACTGTCTCTTTCTTTACGATACTCAGAACCACAGAGGATATACTTTTTTCCCTCCTCCTCAAAAATGGTCAACGGCAGTCTCTTATCAAAAAGCTCCAGTTGGATCCTCTTTTCTCTTAAGAAGTTCTTGGCACCCTCATGCTTTAAAGCCATGATGTAGCCTAAGCTCTCTCCAGCGATGGCCTCAATATTATTGGTAGTGATCATTCCCCGGTCACCCACAATAATACCCTTCTCGAGGCCGAATCTTTCCTTTACCTTCTTTACTACCCCCTGTAAGGTCTCACTATCCTTTAGGTTCCCCTCAAAGATTTCAAAGTGGATGGGAAAACCCTTCTCATTTAAGACTAAGCCTAAAAGTACTTGAGGTCTATCCGGGCGCCTGTCCCTACTGTAGCCATTTTTAGCTTTCTTGACACATCTGCCCTCAAAGTAGACCGAGGTCACATCATACAGGAGAAAAAGAGGCTTTTCTTCTGAGAGCTGGTAGAAGTCTTCCATGATATTATCTAGGTCATCATAAACCTTATCCATGGCCTCATAAACCCGGTTAGCCTGGTAGTCTTTTTCTTTAAGAGGACAAAAGTGAGGAAAGGAGGTCTCCTTGATCCACTCAATAGCTTCCATTTTGGAGGAGGGCCTGATGATCCGATTGAGCATCACAGCTAAAGTGAGAGAAAGAGCTTTCCTACTCAGATATTTTTTCAATATAGAGGTAACTCCTAACTGCCTTATCTGGTATAAGAAAAATACAATATCTCCGTAACCTACCCCTTCCTGGAAAAACTCTTCCATATCTTCTATGAGCTGAGCATCAGGACTCCTTAAGAGTTTTACAATTCTTTTGCGCTGAGAGGGAGTGAATCTGGTAACATTCATGATGTAGCGGTGTTTTATCTTTCCCTTCTCTCGATGGGCTTCTACTATCCACCAACTTTGGTAAGTCTTTCCTTTATGTATGCGAGCACATCTTTTTAGAAACATACCTATATTATATATCATAAACATAACTTGTCAAGTGCTTACCAAAAGAACTTATTATAGAAAACCTTTAGCAGATTAGAGACTACAGAGAGCACATAACAATGTAAAAGAATAAGGATGATAAAGGATCGCAAGATTTCTATCTTACTATTTCGGGAAGTCGGGCTAAGTAGCAGTAATAAAGGTTTTTGAGGGAAGAATAGCTGGCGTCGGATCCTAAAAGTTCCCCCAGGCAGAGGTATTTGGTGACTTTATTGGCTGGATAAAAAGTTAGGTAAGATAGTAGAGTTTTGTAACCATTCGATCTGATAAGAGGTAGTTGCCGGACGCCCCTGAAGATTATCAGGGAATTTAAGAAATTGTCATACCATAGAAACCTTCCCACTTTAAGCGAACTGAATGAAATTGCACAATAGTCTGCGAGCTACTGCCGTATGTAAGGGGCTATTTGAATCAGTCAGTGCATCACAGAAACCGGCAATATTACTTAAAATAATTTTGCCTTTTCCATAAAAAATTACAGCCACAGCTGTCCCAATTCTGCGGTCATGGCCGCGGGAATATCCTACCACATGTTCCACATTCTTTCCCTCTAGAAGCATCCCGTCCGCACCATAGATGTCAGTGTCCTTGAAAAAATCGCCCAAACCACGCACATCGGTCTGGTACTCCCAGCTAAAAGCGGTATTGACAGGCAAGGATTCAAAAAGTGGATGCTCTTTGACAAGATACCAGCTTCCCATCCAGGAGGCACGGGCAGGCCCTACCATCCCTTTGAATCCCACCACCTTCTCCTTGGCTAAAGTACTGGCCCAGCCTTCAGCTATTTGCCGGTCATTAGCCATAAGAATTAAGGTTGTGCCATCCTGTGCAACACGGTTAAGAAGTTCTTTTTCTACTTTAACAGCTCCCGGACTTCTGCCTCCCACCAGGATATAATCTAATGGTTTGAGTTTGGACGAATAATCCGGTAGACTCAGGCTCTTTTTTTTGCTTAAGAATTCGCTAATGGAATTCCCTGACTCCAGAATAGCACCGTTTTCTGGCAGTTGAAGCGATTGCCAATCAATAACGAAGATTTTTTCCCTACCCTCTACCTTTTCTTCACCCCCTGATTTCAAGCAAGCTTTCAAGCTATAATAACCCGGCAAACTGTAACAACTGCTAATTATGCCTTCCTTGAGGAGTTCTCCGTAAGTATCACCACCTTCTACTTTTATTTTCCAACCCATTTCATGGAGAACTTTTCCGTCCGGACTAACTACTTGGAACTCTAAGCGACAGGAACCACTTAGGCCGACTTCATTTACAATATAGACATCACTGACTAAGGATGCACCTTTTTCTAAGACAAGATTACGTGATTTGATAGCCAGATATAGAGGACGGGTATAATACTTTATCAGCTCTGGATCTCCCTTAAAATTACGGAAGACATCCACCAGTCCGCAGTGATTCTCAATAGGGGTACTCTCCCATCCACTGATAGCCATTCCATCATTTTCGTTACAGACTCGAATGTTCTCTATAATCCTTCCCCAGAAGTAATAAGACTTATTGCCAATACTGGTGGTTAAATCACCAACTGTGGGAAAGGCTTTTCTGAAGTTTTTCTCATCCAGGAACCTATCATAAGCCGCCCACCACTCCAGATGATCGGGCCTGTTATAGCCTCCAATGCCGGGATTTTCCTGATAAAATTTATGAATAGCTCCCAAATTGTCGGGGGTGCCAATTCCAAGTACTTCTCCCCAAAACACTATCTCTGCCTTATTATCACTACAATGAGAGAAGTCATGAGGACCATTATAAAGACTGTCCCGATAGATACCAGGTCCACCCACAGTGTGCTGATCATACCAACCGAACCAACCGGTGCCATCATCATGATAGTAAGTATGGTCATAAGGAAGAAAAAAAGCGTTTCCCTGACCGTATTCGGGACCGAACGAGGAGGGGGAAGCTTCTGACCAGGCAGATTTAAGAATCACTATTCTTGTAGGATCTAACTTGTGAACAAGATTCATAATCTCTTTAACATAAGGGTTACCAGGAGGAACTTTTACCTGCTCATTTTGAATACAATAAATGATCAATGAAGGGTGATTACGGTCTCTCAAGACCATTCGGCGAATTTTTTCCTTCTCGTATTTCCGGGTAAACTCGCTCTCACTCCAGGAAAAACAGCCTGCACCTGGTTCCTCATAGCGCAAAAGACCCATTTCATCATGCTTTTGGAGAATCTGCGACCTGCCAATATTGCGATGGAAATTAAGCATATTCAGCCCTAAGGCTTTGGCAACCTTTACCTCTTTTTCTGCAAGCTCCTCAGTGGGAAATAGACCATTAAGAGGCCAAAAACCCCAGCTAATAGCTGACCTCAATACAATTCTCTTTCCATTCAAGCGAAGTTTTGCATCTTTCCCCAGACCCCTCGCTTCAAACCAACGAAATCCAAAATCCTGCTCTTTTGTATCTGTAATCTCTCCATCTCCTACACTTAATTTCACTCTAATAGTATAAAGATTTGGATCTTCTAAATTCCATATTTTAGCCTCAGGCATACTAGCTGGATGGGAAAATACTGCTTTTCCTGGTTTAAGATTTATCTCATTAGCAGTATGCTTCCATTCAATATTTTCAGGATGATTCTTAGGAAAAATAGAAATAGTTAAATTCCCTTTAAGGGTTTCTTTTAAGGCATTCCTAATAGTACTCTGAAGAGTAATCTGTCTAATCTGGGGCTTATTCTTAATGAAGATATCCTGTACCCAGACTGGATCAACGGCTATTAGCTTGATTCCAGTGTCCAATCCACCAAAACCGTGACTTAAGGGAAGCTCATAATCTCCCCATCGAAGAGGTGAAACTGCAAGGTCTTCCAAGTCAAAATCTGGCCAATCCAATCGTCCCCCTGGATTAGTGATGCGAACGGCAAGCCAGTTTTCCTCACCATATTGGGCTGCATCGGTTATATCTACCTCAAAGGGGGTCTCAGCAATGATGTTGTATCCTACAAGCTGCTCATTAAGGTAAACTTCCGACCGCAGCCTGGCTCCAGGAAACTTTATCCGCAACCTTTTGCCTTCCCACCTCTTGGGGACAAATACCTTACGCCACCACCAGGAAACTCCTTGATAGATACCATTACTTACTTCAGGATCATCATGGGCAAAGAAATACTCTGTCTGGTCATAATTGCGGCTCTCGTATTTCCGCCAGAAGTGCTCCTCCACTGTACTGGGAAGGCTCACTTCTTTAACATCACCCTCAACCCCCTCTTTATTGTACATTCTTTTCCAGCCAATAGTGGGAGGATTGAGCGGAAGAGATTTGAGGCTAAATTCTCCAGGAAGATAAAGCGAATCATCCTTCCAGGATGCCTCTCTATCACACCAAAGACTCCAGGGTTTCTCACATAGGTTAATGATACCTCTACGGTACTTGATTTCATCAACTTTGATTTCCTTCAAATTTCCCTCCTTCAAACACACTAATGTCAAAGATTAACATGGTTCATTCTTTTGCAAAACTTTCTTTATCCCAAACTGGATTGACCTTTTTATTTTTCACCTCCCTCTTGCAGGGAAAACAGCTCTACACCTGCCAGGTTTATCCAGTACCTTCTTCCTCCTGCAGCTCTCACCTTTGGACGTAAAGGAAGCACTTGACAAATACACCGTCTACCTCAAGGTCCGGTGGGATCTCACGCTTGCACTTGTCCATCACCTGGGGGCATCTTCCGGCGAACTTGCACCCCGCTCGCAGGTATTCCTCCCGCTCCAACTCTATGATCTCTGTCTTTCTCTGCCACCGCTGTTTAGGGTCGGCCTCGGGGATGGATTCCCGCAGGAGCTCCGTGTAGGGGTGTCTCGGCCTCATGAGGATCTCCTCTGCCTTCCCCATCTCCACCATATTTCCTCTGAACATGATGGTAATCCAGTCACACACGTAATAGGCGGTGGCGAGATCGTGGGTGATGTAGATCACACTCATCCCTTGCTCCTCTTTGAGTTTTCGGAACAGATTCACAACGGATATCCGGATGGAGGCGTCTACCATAGACACAGGCTCATCAGCGATCAAAAGGGAAGGGTTGGTGAGGAGGGCCCGGGCGATGGAGATTCGTTGCAGCTGTCCTCCGGAGAACTCGCTGGGATATCGCCCGGCGACCTCCGGATAAGACAGGCCCACCGTCCTAAGGGTTTCATCGATCCGTTCCTTTGCCTTCTTCCGCCCCTGGGTGAGGCCGAAATTGTGTAGGGTCTCGAAGAAGTAGCGGTCCACCTGCCTTAAGGAGTTGAAAGTCTCGAAAGGATTCTGGAACACAGCCTGAATCCCGGCCGTCCGCCAAACGTTCCTGCGGTCCACTTGAGCGCCGTCCTTCCTCCAGTAGGTGATTTTCCCGGAGGTGGGCTCTTCGAAGCCGAGAATCATGCGGGCGACGGTAGTCTTCCCACAGCCGCTCTCCCCGGCCAAGCCGAAGATCTCAGCAGGACGGGCACGGAAAGAAACGTGGCTCACAGCTGTGATTCTGAACCTTGAGATCAAACTGCCCAAGTGGAACACCTTGGTGATATCTTGGAGTTCAAGTATTTTATCGATATTTTCCCTTCCCTATCAGCCAGCAGGCCACCTTGTGTTTTTCCCCCACTTTGAGAAACCCGGGAACCTCCCCTCGGCACAGATCCATGGCAAACGGGCAGCGGGGATGAAAAGTGCAGCCGCTCGGCAGGTCCGCCAGAGAGGGTGGAGCCCCAGGCGCACTTTCCCGTATGCTCTTGTCGCCGAACTTAGGAATGGAGTCGATTAGGTATTTCGTGTAGGGGTGAAGAGGGTTTTCGAAGATCTCCTCTACCTGTGCTTCCTCGATCATCTTCCCTGCATACATGATACCGATGCGATCCGCTATGTTGGCGTGTACGCCCATATCGTGGGTTACCAGGATGATGGTATTGCCCAACCGTTCCTGGATGTCTTTAAGAAAATTAATTACTCCCCGCT
>NJBQ01000112.1 GCA_005223095.1 Candidatus Aerophobetes bacterium Ae_b3a | reverse complement strand
TTCACCCTTTTTTTCTATCTTACTCATTATGTGGATAGTGCCTATGATAAGTAGAGTTTTCATCATCATTTCCCGCAGGCGAAGCCGTTAGAGCCAGAGAGTATAGAACTGATTAGAAGAAAAGGATAGAAAAAATGGATAAAGCTATTGAGATCGAGAATCTAACCAAGAATTACGGAAAGGTCAGAGCGATAAGGGGAATCTCTTTTGGGGTAGATAAAGGGGAGATATTCGGACTGATAGGTCCGAACGGTGCCGGAAAAACCACAGCCTTACGAATCATTTCCACCTTGCTCCAGGTAACCTCGGGCAGCGTCAAGGTTTTTGGCTACGACCTTACCAAACAGCCTGACAAAGTAAGGGAGTGTATCAGCTATCTTCCCGAAGAAGCCGGCGCTTATAAAAACCTTTCTGGACAAGATTACCTGGAGTTTATGGCAGAATTTTACTCGCAGAATAACCAGCAAAAGAAAAGCGTAGTAAAGAGAGGAGTAGAGATGGCTCAACTGAGTGGACGAATAAAAGACAAGGTTAGTACCTACAGCAAAGGAATGACCAGAAAACTGCTCCTGGCTCGAGCCCTGATGGCAAACCCCAAATTAGCCATTCTAGATGAGCCCACCTCCGGTCTGGACGTAATAAACTGTCAGGCAATCAGAAGACTGATTAAAAGCTTTGCCAAAAATGGCACCACTGTCCTGTTATCCTCTCATAATATGCTGGAAGTAGAATTTCTCTGTGATAGGATTGCCTTAATAGACGAAGGAGTAATATTAGAAACCGGTTCTCCCCAGAAATTAAAAGATAAGTACCAGGCACAGAACATAGAAGAGGTGTTTATGGAGGTAGTAAAATGAATAATTTCTATAATCTTGTCAAAAAAGAGATGAAGGAACTGATAACCCGGCAAATGATAATTTCCCTCGTTTTTATGGTAGTTATGTTCGGAATGATGGGAAAATTTATCGGAGGAGTGACAGAAGAAGAGAAAAAACCGATAGAGACAGCAATTTTAGACCTCGATAAAACCTTAATTTCACACAATTTCATAGAGAATATGGCCCAACTGGAAAATGTTCGGATAAGTATAATCAATGAAGATAGTATAGAAAAAGCAATAGAGAAAACAAAAGAAAGAGAGGGGAAGGCTCTTCTGGTAGTACCACAAGGATTCGGTAAAGATATTGAAGAGATAAAGGGAGTAGAATTAGAGATATACTCAATAGTAAAAGGACTAAGCATAGGAGAAGTAGTATCCAGCGGTACCCTAGGACAAATAATAAATACTATGAATCGGAAAATGGCCCTTGACTTCATTGAAGAAGTCACACCTGACAAAAGAGCAAAAGATGTAATCAATCCTATAAGAACAAAGGAATTCGTAGTGGTAGGAGATAAAACTGTTCCCGGTAACCCTGCTATGATAAGGAGTGTTGCTACCTCACAGTCGGTTATGATTCCGGTTATCTTGATGATGGTAATTATGTATGCCGGAATGATGGTGATAACCTCAATGGGAATAGAAAAGGAGAATAAAACCCTGGAGACTCTCTTGACCCTGCCCGTAAAAAGAAGATCCATTGTAGCGGGAAAAATGGTAGGAGCAGCCATAGTCGCTCTGATTATGGCCGGAATCTATATGATAGGTTTTAGCTATTATATGTCCTCATTCACTTCTGAAGTAAGCGGACCAGCAACATCTGCCATAAAAGAACTGGGGCTGGTAATGACTCCGACGAGCTATTTGCTTTTAGGAACCTCTCTCTTTTTAGCTATTCTCACCGCTCTTTCCCTATCTATGATTCTGGGATTATTTGTTCAGGATGCAAGAAGTGCTCAAAGCATGAACATGCCCATAGTGCTGCTGGTAATGTTCCCCTTTTTCGTCCTAATGTTCAAAGATCTAGGGAGTCTTCCCCTTGTGCTCAAGGTCATTCTCTATCTCATCCCCTTTTCCCATCCTACTATCGCCGCCAAGGCCCTCATTTTTCACGACTATCTTCCCGTAATAGGAGGGATGGCTTATATGGCTCTATTTGCTGCGGTAGCAATGTATATTTGCGTACGTATATTTAACACTGACAAGATATTAACAGCGCGTTTTTCCTTCCGGAAAGTAAGAAAGAGAGTATAGACAATGCAAATAGTTCATAGTTTATCGATAGAAAGAACGATAAGATGGTAAGTGGTGAGTGGTTAATTGGTGAGTGGCGCCCTCTCCCCTGTGGGGAGAGGGATGGGGTGAGGGAAAAACTAACCATTTAGCCAATTAACTAACGGGCTAGCAGGTCAATTAACATAAAAAGGAGAGAGAAAACGAGTATCGAGCAGCGAGTAACTAGCAACCAGCAACGAATTTGCTCCAAATTCGCTCCACCTGCCTTTTACTCTCCTTGATACTTTTCTCGTTTTCGATAAGGAAATCAGCCCTCTGAATTTTCTCATCCTGAGAAAACTGAGCCTTTATTATTCCCTCAACTTCCTTTGAACTAAGCAGGCTACTTTCTCTTATCCTCTTTCTTCGAGTTTCATAGGACGCGTTAACCACAAGAACTTTGTCTACCAGACTATCCCCACCTGCCTCCAGGAGTATAGCCGCATCTATTATGATTATGCGGGCCTCACTAAAGGTTATTTTTCTCTTTATTTCACTGAATATCAAAGGATGGATAATAGAGTTGAGCTCCTCTAATCTCTTCTTATCCCGAAAAACTATTTTCCCCAGTTTTCTCCTTTCGATTTTTCCCTCTTTATCTAATATGGAACTGCCAAAATTCTTGACAATACTCTCCCTCACTTCTTTTTTTTCAAGAACGCTATGTCCCACTTTGTCTGCATCAATAATCTCTGCTCCTAACTCCTGAAACATTCTGGCTACGGTACTCTTACCAGAACCAATGCTTCCGGTAAGACCAAGAACCAGGCGGCTTTCCCAATCTTTTAAAATTTCCTTGGCTTTTCTTAAAGCCCTGCCTCGATGACTGATTTTCCCTTTCTCTTTTAAGCTCATCTGAGCAGAGCTCCTGCCAGAGCCTTCAGGTTCAAACAATGAATCATAACCAAAACCATTGCTACCTACCATCTCAGGAAGGATTGTCCCTTTACAAGCTCCCTCTACTACCCTTTCCTTATTGCCCTCACTGATAGCTATGGCACATCTGATAGTTGCCTTGCGTTTGTCAAGAGAAACTCCTTGCAGAAGTGAAAGAAGCTTTAGATTATTATCCTCATAAGAGGCTTCTTGACCAGCAAAACGAGCAGAGAGAACTCCTGGTGCTCCTCCTAAGGCTTCTACCTCCAACCCAGAATCATCAGCTAAAGATAGTTTCCCGCTAAACTTAGCTATGGCTCTGGCTTTTTTAAGAGCATTGCCATAAAGACTGTCTGCATCTTCTTCAACACAAGGGAAATCAGGGAAATCCTTCAAAGTGAGTATTCGCAATTTCAGCTCTCTTAAGGCATCCTTAATTTCTTTAATCTTGTCCAAGTTTTTTGTGGCCAAAACCAGGTCCACTCTTAAATCTCCAACACTTCCTTTTGAAGTTTTATAAGCTTTTCTATTCCCTTGCCAGCCAAATCAAGGAGTTCATTAAAATCATCCCGGGAAAAGGAAGTACCCTCTCCACTAGCTTGAATTTCTGTCAAATCCCCCTTTTCTGTCATTACCACATTCATATCCAGGCTAGCTTTAGAGTCTTCCTGAAAGGAGAGGTCTAATAACTTTTCTCCCCCACTAATTCCCACGCTAACAGCTGCCTGAAAGTCCCCAATTATCGACCCTTCTATTATTCCCTTCCTTCTGAGCCATCTATCTACACCCATTAAAGCAACAAAGGCTCCGGTAATGGAGGCACATCTTGTCCCTCCGTCTGCCTGGATAACATCGCAATCGACCCAAATAGTACGTTCTCCCAATTCAGTCAAATCTACTACTGCTCGTAAAGATCTGCCAATCAGCCTCTGAATCTCATAGGATCTACCCCTCTTCTGTTCCCTTTCCCGAAGAATCCGATTAGGGCTGGAATAAGGAAGAAGGCTGTACTCTGCAGTGAGCCACCCCTGCCCTACTCCTCGCAGAAAAGGAGGAACCCTCTCCTCCACCATAGCCGCACAAATCACCTTTGTATTCCCTAGACTTATCAGAGCAGAACCCTGGGCGTACTTAACGTACTCCTTTTGAATGATTACTTTCCGTAGTTCATCAGCTAATCGTCCATTTTTTCTCATAATTATCCTTTCAACAAATATAGCGCATAGCGTTTAGCGGATAGCCTATAGTAAAAAACAAAAAATTCAAAAATTATAAGGAATAAAGAAACAACGAACGGTAAACCAGTTACCGCCCTCTCCCTTCCCTCTCCCCCGTGGGGAGAGGATTGAGGTGAGGGGAAAAAGGAAATTCCTATATTATCAAGTCAATCATCTTCGGGATGTTTTTTGTAAGAAAAAAGACGATCTAGAAAAACCCCCACTTTTCTTGCTGCATCAAAAATACCTCCTAAAGAAATCCCTAGAAGCACAAGAACAAATATTAAAACTAAAGGCCAGGCAAAGATCAAAAGTAATGCTATTGTCAAACCGCCTAGCCCACCAATAATCTTGCCCCGATTCCGCTTTAGAGAGCGCCACATCGAAATTCCTTTTTAGTTCTTTCTTTTTCTTAAAAAAGTAGGAATGTCTAAATTATCCTCATAAACTCCTAAATCTAACTCGCTCTGGTAGGGCCCTTCTGCTCTTTTTCTACCCACTCCGCCAATAGTCTCCTCTCCCACTGCTATAAAAGCAAGTGACACCTCACTGGATAAATTCTCATCTATAGACACACCAAAGATTATCTCGCTGCCAGGAGAGACAGCTTCTTTTATGACCAGGGCAGCCTTTTCCACTTCAGATAAACTCAAATTCTTCCCACCTAGAATATTGAATAGTACTCCTTTAGCTTTCTTCAAGGAAATCCTTTCCATTAAAGGAGAAGAAATAGCCTGTTTGGCTGCATCTCTAGCTGCTCCTTGTCCCTTTGCTCTCCCGATGGCCATTTGAACACGACCTTTCTTCTGAAGAAAGGCTTTAAAGTCGGCAAAATCTATGTCTATTAAACCGGGATGCAAAAGCAAATTGTCCAGAACATGGATAGCTTTCCCTATAATACCATCTACTCGTCCAAATCCTTCTTGCAAAGATAAATCTTTCTCCGGATTACCCAGCAGAACGTCATTAGGAATAATCATCAAAGCGTCTACTGCCTTTTCCATCTCCTGAATACTCTTCTTAGCTAAGGAAACTCTTTTCTCTCCTTCAAAACCAAAGGGAAGAACGGAAAATCCCATAGTCAAACTACCGAGCTCTTTAGCTAACTGACCTATTACAGGAGAAACTCCTGTACCGGTGCCTTTTCCTAAGCCAAAAACAAGGCAAATAAGGTTTGCTCCCTGCAGTATTTGCTTGATTTTTTCTTTTTCTTCCAGAGCAATTCGCCTCCCCATTTCCGCATCACCGCCTACTCCCCACCCCCCGGTGATAGTAGCTCCTAACTGTAGTCTCTTCTTTGTCTTACATTTTTCCAAGCATCTCAGGTCAGTATTAACAGCAATAGATTCCATCCGCGCCGGAAAAGAAGAACTTATACGAGATAAAATATTGCAACCTGCTCCCCCTATTCCCAAAACCTTTATTTGAACAGAAGAGGGCTTTGTGGCTGATATAGATGAAGGCTTGGAAGAAGCAGACTCAAATTCAATCATTTAAGCCCCACTTTCTAGCGTTTAGCGGATGGCGTTTAGTCAAAAGGATCTAGTTTTTTTCTTTTACTATGCGCTCCACGCTATACGCTATACGCTTTACTTTAGAATTGCTCTAAAAATCGAAGGTCATTCTGAAAGAATAGACGAATATCATCGATACCGTATTTTAACATACAAATCCGGTCTGGTCCCATACCAAAGGCAAACCCCTGGTATTTTTCTGGATCGTAGCCAACCTTCTTGAATACCTCCGGATCTACCATGCCTGCTCCCAATATCTCTAGCCATCCCTTACCCGAACATACTCTACACCCTGAACCTTTACACATAATGCAACTAATATCTACCTCAGCGCTGGGCTCAGTAAAAGGGAAGAAACTGGGACGAAAACGAAGTTTTGTGTCTCTGCCAAACATCTGATGAACAAAATAAGTAAGAGAGCCTTTTAAGTCGGAAAAAGTTATTTTCTTATCCACCGCTAACCCTTCTATTTGATGAAACATAGGAAAATGGGAGGCATCAACAGCATCACGTCGATAACATCTACCTGGAGCGATTATACGAATAGGAGGAGACTCCTTCTGCATCACCCTAATTTGCACCGGCGAAGTCTGGGTACGTAAAAGATAGTTATCATCTAAATAGAATGAATCCTGTTCATCTCTGGCTGGATGGTAACGAGGCATATTCAAGGCTTCGAAGTTATAATACTCTGTCTCTATCTCTGGGCCACTTACTACACGAAAGCCCAATCCAATGAAAATGCTCTTAATCTCTCGGACAGTCTGGGTAATAGGATGTAATCTGCCCAGAAGAGGCTTTTTTCCCGGAAGAGTTATATCAATATATCCTTCTATTTCTTTCTTTTCTATCTCCTTCTTTTTTTCCTTAATCTCTTTTTGTATAAATTGCTTTAGTTTGTTAACTAGCCCGCCTATAAGAGGTTTATCTTCAGGAGGAAGGTCTTTTAGGTTTCTTAGAATGTAAGTAATTTTACCCTGTTTCCTTCCTAAAAACTCAATTCGTACCCCATCTAACTCTTTCTCATCTTTAGCTTGTCTGATTTTCTTCTCTGCTTCATCTTTGAGTTTTCCCAGCTCCTCT
>NJBQ01000111.1 GCA_005223095.1 Candidatus Aerophobetes bacterium Ae_b3a | reverse complement strand
TGCCGATCTCACCTAACACAGCATATACGCTGAGGCTATCGCCCCGCTCTTCGGAACATTGCTTCCTTCGGTCGCAAACGTCTTATATGCTGGGACCGTTAGGCAAAATGTCGCTTCGCTTCATTTTACTTAACGGAACTCCGGCTTCGTCCGAAGCTAGACTCGTGGCGAAGCGCCACTTCGCCTAACTTCGAGTTTACGGCATTGCTAAACGCAATTGGCAAATTACTTCGCAACCTCGCAAACCCGAGTTCCGTTATCTGTGATTCCCTCGGGCGCCTCTAAAGAGGGCGATTTTAGCAAAGAAGTATCTTATGGAGGGGTTGCTTTAAAACTAAATTTATGAATAATATCTTTTATCTTTATGATAAGAGGTGGATACAAATGAAACTATTACTAACTTCAGTAGGATTCGAAAACTCTAAAGTTGGAAAGAAGTTTTTAGAAGTAGTCGGAAAACCAGCTTTAACAGATAACCAAGCTTTATTGATCTTCGGAAATAGAAAAGAGATAATAGAATGAAACTAAAACTAGTCTATACAACAATAATTCGACCCACAGCTCCATATAATTTTGATTACAGTGTTCATAATCCTTCTCATTATCCTACACCGCTTAACCACTGGGAGCCGGGGAAGTTATGGTTTTCTTTCAGATTTAAAAACAAATTATTGGGTATCAAGTTTACAAATCAAGGTACTGTATCCAAGCCCAAAATCAAAGCTGAATTTTATTACAAATCCAAACTAAATAAAGAATATACAATTGCTTT
Source organism: Candidatus Aerophobetes bacterium Ae_b3a (assembly GCA_005223095.1). GTDB lineage: Bacteria > Aerophobota > Aerophobia > Aerophobales > AE-B3A > AE-B3A. The sequence continues at coordinate 6,083 of NJBQ01000111.1, read as the reverse complement.
ACTTAAAGAACTAGACTATCGGTTCGAGTCCAGCAAAGATTATTCAGAGTTCTATAAGCAGTTTGAAAAAGACAAATTGGTAGGCAAAGTTCTGAAAAAATTCAAAGGTATGCATGGCTTTTGCATCGAAGGACTTTACGAGTATCTGATGATTGCTATCTTGCTTCAAAATGCTAATGTAAAGCGAACAGTCCAAATGACCAATGTGATGTTAGAAAAATATGGAGATTTGATACAATTTAATGGAATTAAATTGTATCAAATTTGGAAGCCGGAGCGAATGCTTAAAGCGTCAGAATCCGAATTAAGAGCTTTGAAAGTGGGATACAGAGCTAAAAATTTTATTCGCGCTACAAAGGATTATCTAAAACTAGATAAATTTGCTATGCGTAAGCTTAGCACTGATGAGATTAGAAAAGAACTTCTTAAAATTTATGGAGTCGGACCTGCATCTGTTGATTATATAATGTGTGGGGTATTTCATCGAAGCGTTTTAACTACAATCCCACCGTGGGAAACTAAGATTTATTCAATATTATTGGGGCTTAAGACAAAAGATCCAAAGAAGATTATGGCTTTCTTGGATAAACGCTATGACAAATACAAAGCTGCCGTGATAGGATATTTATTTATGGATATTTCATGGAAGCATAAGCGCGAAGGTGTGGAGTGGATGGAGAAATTATTACCTTATGCTTAATTATTTACGATGAAAAGCGGCCCCGCTTAATTACTTCTATAAGTCAAAATCGCTTAACTCAATTTTTCGGCGCCCTCGGGAACTCTGCGGTTACTTTGCAACTTTGCCCTTCGGGTCATATAACCGCAAACGTTAAGCAAAATGCCTTAGGCATTTTACTTAACGGAACTCGGGCTTCGCCCGAAGTTAGACTCGTGCCAAAGGCACTTCGCCTAACTTCGGGTTTGCGGTATTGCTAAACGCAATTCGCAAATTGTTTCGTAACTTCGCAAACCCGACTTCCGTTATATATAATATTACTCGGAGCCTCGCCTTAACGAATGTTTTGTATATTAACTAAATTTATCTAATAATATGAAAATTGTAAGTGCTTGTTTATTAGGAACAAAATGTGCCTGGGATGGAAAGGATAGATATAGGAATAAGAAGGTAATAGAGCTTCTAGGGGAAGAAACTTTGATCCCGCTTTGCCCCGAACAGTTAGGAGGTCTGGCAACTCCCCGGGTCCTTCAGGAGATTGAGAAAGGTAACGGGGATGATGTTCTAGATGGCAGGAGTAGAGTTAAAAACAAAATTGGCCAGGATGTTACGCGCCAGTTCATTAGGGGAGCAAAAGAAGCCTTAAAGATTGCCAAACAATACAATATCAAAGAGTTTATCGCCAAATCCAGAAGTCCATCCTGTGGCTGTGGCTCTATATATGATGGAAGTTTTTCTAAAAGGTTAATTAAGGGAGATGGTGTAACGGTGGCACTGTTTAAAAGAAATGGAATTAAAGTAATTAGCGAGAATAATATATAAAAAGAGGGTACAGCGTTTGGCGAATAGCGTATAGTAAAAGCGTAAAACGCAAAGCAAAAAATGCAAAGAAGTTCTATGAGGTCAAAAAGAGTAGTGGTGGCTATGAGTGGGGGGGTGGATTCTTCTGTTGCAGCAGCTCTTCTTAAAGAGGATGGCTACGAGGTTATCGGGATAACTATGCAAATCTGGCCTTCCGATGAAACAGCTACCAGGGCAGATATATTCAACAGTTGCTGTTCTCTGAAGGCAGCGGAGGATGCCCGTCGGGTAGCTCAAAAATTAGAAATTCCTCACTATATGATTAACTTTAGAGAAGTTTTTGCCCGTCAGGTGATTACCAACTTTTGCCAGGAATACACAAAAGGAAGAACTCCCAATCCTTGCATCAGGTGCAATCAGTATATAAAATTTGGTGCCTTGCTCAAAAAAGCTATTTCATTAGATGCTCGCTTTGTTGCTACCGGTCATTATGCCAGAATTGAGTTCGATAAAACTCGCCGAAGGTATCTTCTCAAGAAGGGATATGATTTGAAAAAGGACCAATCCTATGTGTTATATATGATGACTCAGGAGCAATTAAGACACACTCTAATGCCTCTGGGGAAATTAACTAAAGAAAAAGTAAGAAAATTAGCTCAGCAATGGAAGCTAGGAGTAGCTGATAAAGCGGAAAGCCAGGAAATATGTTTTATCCCTAACAATAATTATGGAGAGTATTTACAGCAATACTTGCCGCGAGCAACAAAACCAGGTCCTATCTTCGATAAAGAAGGAAAGATTTTGGGAGAGCATAAGGGGATCCTATTCTATACTATTGGGCAACGCAAAAGGATGGGTATAGCTGTGGGTGAGCCTCTGTATGTTATAGCTATAGATAGAGAAAGAAATGCTATTATAGTGGGAAGGGAAGAGGATGTTTATGCGGATGAGTTAATAGCCAGTGAGGTAAATTACATAGACAGGGAAAGATTAACTGAACCAATAAAGGTGAAGGCGAAGATAAGGTACAGTGCTCAGGAAGCTGAGGCAATCCTAGCCCCTGCGGGCAAACATAGAGTCCAGGTGCGATTCATACAGCCCCAGAGAGCGATTACCCCCGGACAAGCAGTGGTGTTTTACCGAGGAGATGAAGTAACAGGAGGAGGAACAATATCGAGTAGTTGTCTGACAAAGAAGAATCTGCTAAAATAAGGAAGCGACTAGCAACTAGCAACAAGCGACGAATTTTGAAGGAGGCGCAAAGATGAAGGAGGTAAGAGTAGGTAGGGTGACTGGCTATTTTGCTCATGTAGAGGCAGCGGCTATTGAGCTGAACGGGGATTTGAAAATAGGAGATACCATTCACATTAAGGGACACACTACTGATTTAGAGCAAAAAGTAGACTCAGTGCAAATAGAAAATGATTCGGTGGAGAATGCAAAAGCAGGAGATTCTGTTGGGGTGAAGGTTAAAGAAAGAGTCAGACGTCATGATGTGGTCTATAAAGTGATTGATGAGTAATTCCATAAAATATAACCCGTAGTGTTTAGCGGATAGCCTATAGTAAAAACAAAAGGCAGAAAATATATGGTATGTCGTATTGCGCAATACGCATCACGCAGTAGGCAATACTATAAGGATCCAATATGCCGTTAACTAGCAAAATATTAGAAGGATTGAACGAAGAGCAGAAAGAGGCCGTCACTTTTGGTGAAGGCCCTCTTTTAATTATAGCTGGAGCAGGAACAGGCAAAACTCAAGTTATTACTCGACGTATTGCTTATCTTATCGCTAGTAAAAGGGCAAAGCCTGAAGAAATACTAGCTCTTACCTTTACCGAAAAAGCAGCTACGGAGATGGAGGAAAGAGTTGATATACTGGTGCCCTATGGGTATACTGGCACCTGGATTGGTACATTTCATGCTTTTGGAGATGAAGTATTAAGGGAGCATGCTCTAAAGTTGGGGCTTGACCCGAACCTGCAGGTTTTGAGCAAGCCGGAGCAAATTATTTTCTTCAGAGACCGTCTCTTTGAATTTTCTCTTTCTTATTACCGTCCTTTAGGTAACCCTACCCGTTACATTGAGGCTATGACTACTCTTTTTAGTCGAGCCAAGGATGAAGACGTTGCCCCAAAGGAGTATCTTGATTACGCTGAGGGGCTCAAGGAGAAAGCAAAGGTTAATCTGGAAGATATGGAGCTAGCTGAGATTGCCAGTCAACAAATGGAAATAGCCACGACATATCAAAAATACCAGGACCTTCTTGCCAAATATGGGAAAATAGATTTTGGAGATCAGATAACCTTACCGTTAAAGCTTTTTCAAAGCCATCCAGCTACTCTAAGGCTTTACCAGGAGCGCTTTCGCTATATCCTGGTAGATGAATTTCAAGATACTAACTATACTCAGTTTCAGTTGGTTAAGTTACTGGCGGCCCGTTACCAAAATATCACTGTGGTAGCAGACGATGACCAGTCTATTTATAAATTCAGGGGAGCAGCTATCAGTAATGTTCTGGGATTTATGGATATTTATCCTGAAGCTAATAAGATTGTTTTAACAGAGAATTATCGTTCCAGACAGATAATTCTAGATACTGCCTATCGTCTGATAAACTACAATAATCCTGACCGTCTGGAGTTCCAGAATAACATAAGCAAACGTCTTACCTCTCAAGTAAAAGAAGAGGGCATTGTAAAACACCTGCATTTTGACACTCTGGCCAGTGAAGCAGAGGGAGTAGCTAAATTAATTAAAGAAAGGGTAGAAAAAAAAGGTCATACCTATAGGGATTTTGCCATCCTGGTGCGGGCGAACAAAAGTGCTGATCCTTTCCTGCGGTCTTTAAATATGGCAGATATCCCCTGGTTTTTTTCAGGAAATGAAGGATTGTATCTGCGTGAGGAAGTTCGCTTCTTAATCTCTTTTCTTCGCAGTGTGGCTAACTTCGATGATAGCGTTAGTCTTTATCATCTTAGTGTTTCTCCCGTCTATGAACTTTCTGTGAGAGACCTTACTCTGTGTATGAATTATGCCAGCCGCAGGAATCGCTCTCTTTTCTATGTTTTTTCCCATCTTTCCGGAATTCCAGAATTGGAGGAAGAAGTTTCTTCGGAAGGTAAGAATATTATTGATAAAGTCACTACAGATTTAGGAGAATATGCAGATTTGTCAATAAGGCGTTCTACAGGAGAGGTTCTCTATGAATTCATTACTAAAAGCGGATATCTGAAAGGACTGACTTCTTTCCCTACCGCAGCTAAGGACGAAAAGGTCATAAACATAGCCCGCTTTCTTAATATCATCCGTAGTACCTCAAGTGTTATTACTCACGACAGAGTCCCTCAATTTATTGATTATCTTGATTTGCTCATCGAAGCAGGAGATGACCCTGCTGCGGCTGAAGCTGATATGGAAATTGATGCAGTTAATGTTCTCACTATTCATAAAGCAAAGGGCTTGGAATTCCCTGTGGTGATTATGGCAAATCTAGTATCGCAACGATTTCCCAGTTATTTTCGCCGTGATGGCATACCTTTACCCGACCCCTTGATTAAAGATATCTTACCCAGTGGAAATTTTCATCTTCAAGAGGAAAGACGCCTCTTTTATGTGGGAATGACCCGAGCTAAAAAGGAACTCTATTTCACCAGTGCTCGAGATTACGGAGGAAAACGTCCCAGGAAAATTTCGCAGTTTGTTATGGAAGCTCTGGATTTATCCAAGACAGGTATGGTCCCGCGTCATAAAGCATCTGCTTTGGAGGTGATTGAACGAAATGCTCCTCCCGTAGGGAGGGAAGGTCAGCAGGAGGAAACCACCCCTTCCCCCGAAATACTGACTCTGAGCTACCGAAGGATAGATGATTATCTTACCTGTCCTTTGAAGTATAGGTATGTTCATATAATTCGTGTGCCCATCATGCAGCATCATGCTGTGGTTTATGGTAGCGCTCTTCATGAGGCAGTTCAAAAGTACTATCGTCGCAGGCTGAGCGGAGAGAAAATGGGAGAAGATGAGCTCCTGTCCGTTTTTCACAACTGCTGGACAAGTGAGGGATTTCTCAGTCGAGAACACGAAGAACAGCGCCTGGAGGAAGGAAGAAAAGTACTACATAGATTTTACCAGATGGTACAAAAGGAAAAACATCTGCCTACCTATGTGGAAAAAGAATTTAGATTTCGATTAGAGAATAATCGAATTATCGGACGATGGGATCGTATAGACATCCATAATGGAGAGGTTTGTATTATTGACTTTAAATCTTCTAATGTGCGGGAGAAAAAAAGTGCGGACAAAAGGACAAAAAAAAGTCTGCAGTTAGCCCTTTATGCTCTTGCTTATCAAAAAAGATTTGGAAAAATTCCAGAGCGAGTGGAACTTCACTTTCTAGAGTCAGGTTTGAGGGGAGTGGCAACTCTAACTGAGGAGAACCTTTGTCAAACTGTAGAAAAAATTAAGGAAGCATCAGCGGGAATTCGTGTCAGGTCTTATGAGGCAAAGCCAAGTTACCAGGCCTGCCGTTTGCTTACTTGCGCTTATCAACAAGTATGTCCTTATGTTTTTCTGGGAAAGAGATGAGGGAAATGGCTATCCAGGC
>NJBQ01000110.1 GCA_005223095.1 Candidatus Aerophobetes bacterium Ae_b3a | reverse complement strand
TGATACGTAACAATTAAAGTTGGACAGTGGGAACATTAAAGTTGGACTTTTTCTGGAGGAAGCTAAAGTGGCTTTCTGGAGAAAGAATCTTAAGGATCTGGAGAAAAACTAAAAAAAGCGTTCTTTGAAATTAGGTGGTAAACTTCCCTGTAAAGACAGGGAGGCTTACCCATGGGAGAACAGATACACAGAAGGCTACCCAAAGATTTTGTAGAAGACGTTATCAACACATTCTCTGAGAGGGGAATTGGTAGGAATGAGGCTTGCGAGCTGTTAGGATTATCCAGGAGTGGGCTCTACTGGTGGAGAGAAAAGTATCTCGCTTCCACAAAGAACAAAAAGGAATTCAAGCTCTACAATAGAGAAAACAAGCCTACTCGGTTTTTTCCCAAAGAGGTTCAGGATTTCCTTCATGAGGAACTTTGCTATATAACTCGCTGTGAGGGTAGATTCAAGAATAAATTCAATTTCTCCTTTTTAGCCGAACAAGCAGAGAAGAAGTTTGCTAGACCTTTTTTAAGAAACAGTATCCGAAGATTTGCCCTAAGGCACGATTATTATCATCAAGAGTCAAAAGAGAAAAAGAAAGTTCGTATCCGCTTTGAGACTCCAGGACCAGGATTCTTATTCCAACATGATACTTCTCATCACATCTGGCTACCTTTAACTAACTCTTTTAGTGATCTAATCTTAACCAAAGATGATTATAGCCGAAAAGTCGTAGGGAGAAAGCTAGTAGAAAGAGAAACCAGCTTTCACCACCTTTCAGTTGCCAGAAAAACGGTTGAGGATTATGGCTTGCCCTTAGCTTACTATGTGGATGAGCATAGTATCTTTCGCTTTGTAAAACATAAGGGAATTCATGTTACTTATACTGTGGGTAAGGATGAAGGAAAGATCCAGTTCAAAAGAGCCCTGGAATCCTTGGGAATAGGGGTAATTTATGCTCACTCACCAGAGGCCAAGGGGAAGATAGAAAAACAATTTGATTATTTTCAAAGAAGGCTCCCCTTCCTCTGTGACAAGTACAAGGTTAAAAAGATAAGTGAAGCAGAAAAGATTCTGGATGAACTCATCTCCTTTTATAATGAAAAACACGTCCATGAGGAAACTCATGAGACTCCTAACGAACGCTACAAGAAGGGAATAAGAGAGGGAAAGAGTAGACTAAGACACCTATCCGCAGAGATTGACCTAGATTATGTGTTCTCTATCCATTACCAGAGAAAGGTTAAAAAAGATGCAACCATAAGCTTTGGTGGGGAAAGATGGAAGGTAGGAAAGTTCCCTAAAGATAGAGTCACTGTCTGTTTTATTCCCAAAAAGAAGATTATGATCTTCAAAGACAAACAGAAGCTCCGGGAGTACCATCTATAGATTCCGATTTTAAGGTTACAAAATTCCAACTTTGAATGTTACAGGATTCCGACTTTGGTGGTTACATCAGTCCAACTTTGGTGGTTACGTATCAGGTAAAAAATCATCCTCTTGACAAATAAAATTTATATGATATAATACAGGTGTTCTTTGAAAACATGGTAGAGCAGATAGCCCCTTAAGAAAAAAATGAAACTATTTGGAGAGTTTGATCTTGGCTCAGAATAAACGCTGGTGGCATGCTTTATACATGCAAGTCGAGCGAAGACTAGATTTGTAGTAGAAATGATTAATTTTCACTTTGTGGAGATTATGAGTTTTTGCTATTCCTGGTCTTAGCGGCGAACGGGTGAGTAACGCGTGAATAATCTGCCCTTGAAATCGGGATACCATTCCGAAAGGAATGCTAATACCGAATAACGTTATGAAACGTAGGTTTTATAACCAAAGTTGAATCTTTGGATTCTGCGTTCAAGGATGAGTTCGCGTCCTATTAGCTAGTTGGTGAGGTAAAGGCTCACCAAGGCTATGATGGGTAGCCGGCCTGAGAGGGCGTACGGCCACATTGGGACTGAGACACGGCCCAGACTCCTACGGGAGGCAGCAGTAGGGAATCTTCCGCAATGGGCGAAAGCCTGACGGAGCGATGCCACGTGGATGACGGAGGCCTTCGGGTCGTAAAATCCTGTCAGGAGGGACGATGGTCAATTTTCGGATTGATTGACGGTACCTCCAGAGGAAGCTCCGGCCAACTACGTGCCAGCAGCCGCGGTAATACGTAGGGAGCAAGCGTTGTTCGGATTTACTGGGCGTAAAGAGTGCGTAGGTGGCTATACAAGTCAAGGGTGAAATCTCTACTTTCAAGGTAGAAACTGCCTTTGATACTGTATGGCTAGAGGACAAGAGGGGGAAATGGAACTCTGGGAGTAGCGGTGAAATGCGTAGATATCCAGAGGAACGCCAGTAGCGAAGGCGGTTTCCTGGCTTGTTTCTGACACTGAGGCACCAAAGCTAGGGGAGCGATCGGGATTAGAGACCCCGGTAGTCCTAGCCCTAAACGATGGGTACTAGGTGTGGGGGGAGCATTACCCTCTGTGCCGAAGCTAACGCGTTAAGTACCCCGCCTGGGGAGTACGGTCGCAAGACTGAAACTCAAAAGAATTGACGGGGGGCTGAACAAGCAGTGGAGCACGTGGTTTAATTCGACGCAAAGCGAAGAACCTTACCAGGGCTTGACATGCTAGTAGTAGTGATCCGAAAGGTGAGCCATCCAGGCTTCGGCTTGGAAGCTAGCACAGGTGGTGCATGGTTGTCGTCAGCTCGTGCCGTGAGGTGTCGGGTTAAGTCCTTTAACGAGCGCAACCCTTGTCCTTAGTTGCCAGCGGTTCGGCCGGGCACTCTAAGGAGACCGCCGCCTAAAAGCGGAGGAAGGTGGGGATGACGTCAAATCATCACGCCCCTTATGTCCTGGGCTACACACGTGCTACAATGGCTATTATAAAGGGAAGCAAAGGAGCGATCCTGAGCCAATCCTCAAAAGTAGCCTCAGTTCGGATTGTAGGCTGCAATTCGCCTACATGAAGTTGGAATTGCTAGTAATCGTGGATCAGCTACGCCACGGTGAATACGTTCTCAGCCCTTGTACACACCGCCCGTCACACCACCCGAGTTGGATGCACCCGAAGATATTCAACCAACCTGCTTGCAGGAGGGAGATTATTTAAGGTGTGTTTGGCAAGGGGGATGAAGTCGTAACAAGGCAGCCGTACCGGAAGGTGTGGCTGGATCACCTCCTTTCAAGAGATACCAAGAGATTCAACTAAGCTGTCTGCTCTGCCATTAAGAAGAAATAGCATATACGATTTTTGAGTTGCTGGGCTCATAGCTCAGGTGGCTAGAGCGTACCCCTGATAAGGGTAAGGTCCCTGGTTCAAGTCCAGGTGGGCCCACCATGGGGATGTAGCTCAGCTGGGAGAGCGCCGCCCTTGCAAGGCGGAGGCCGGCAGTTCGAATCTGCTCATCTCCACCAGCAAATAGCTGGGGCTATTGCTTATTGTAAATCGCAATCAAGGGAATAGATTGTTATAGAACTTGATTAGCGATCCATAATTTACGAAATACGATTTACCAATTGCTCTTTGATAACTGCACAGAAATTTAGGTTACTCCAAATTGTCAAACTATTAAGGGAATAAGATGGATACCTTGGCACTAGGAGGCGAAGAAGGACGTGGTAGGCTGCGATAAGCCTCGGGGAGCCGTCAAACAGGCTTTGATCCGGGGATTTCCGAATGGAGCAATCCAGTGCGGGTAATGCCGCACTACTTACATCTGAATACATAGGATGTAAGGGCGAACCAGAAGAACTGAAACATCTTAGTATTCTGAGGAAAAGAGAGAAACCTCGATTCCCCCAGTAGCGGCGAGCGAAAAGGGAACAGCCTAAACTAGATGGGTGTCTAAGCCTGTAGGCGTTGCCCATCTGGGGTTGTAGGTTGCTAAATGCCAATATCTACAGTGAGGCGGAAAGAATTTTTCTTTTAGAGGAATAACACTGGAAAGGTTAGCCAGAGAGGGTAATAGTCCCGTACTCGAAAGAGGAAAAGTTCTTTCTTTAGTATACCTGAGTACCATCGGACACGAGAAATCCGGTGGGAATCTAGGAGGATCACCTCCTAAGGCTAAATACTACCTAGTGACCGATAGTGAACAAGTACCGTGAGGGAAAGGTGAAAAGAACCCCGGGAGGGGAGTGAAATAGAACTTGAAATCTTATTCCTACAAGCAGTGGGAGCACTACGAGTGTGACCACGTACCTTTTGCATAATGGGCCGGTGAGTTACTTAGAGTAGCAAGGTTAAGGAATTTGAGTTCCGGAGCCGTAGCGAAAGCGAGTCTTAAAAGGGCGTAGAGTTGCTCTAAGTAGACCCGAAACCAGGTGATCTACCCATGGCCAGGGTGAAGTACATTTAAACGTGTACGGAGGCCCGAACGCACTGACGTTGAAAAGTCAGGTGATGAGCTGTGGGTTGGAGTGAAAGGCTAATCAAACCTGGAGATAGCTGGTTCTCCCCGAAATAGCTTTAGGGCTAGCCTTGTGTATGGAGAGCGGGGGTAGAGCACTGGATGATAAAGGGACCCTTTGGGTTCCTTTACTCAATCAAACTCCGAATACCGCTCATCTTTAGCACAGGAGTCAGACTGTGGGGGATAAGCCTCATAGTCGAGAGGGAAACAGCCCAGACCGCCAGTTAAGGTCTCTAAATATAGACTAAGTGGGAAAGGATGTAAGATTACTTAGATAGCCAGGAGGTTGGCTCAGAGGCAGCCATCCTTTAAAGAGTGCGTAACAGCTCACTGGGTTAGCGATCTTGCGCCGAAAATTTAACGAGGCTCAAGTCTATTACCGAAACTGCGGGGGCAGAGTTTTTGTAGTTTTACTACAAAGTATAACTTTGCTTGGTAGGGGAGCATTCTACGTTAGGTTGAAGGGGAACCGAAAGGTACCTGGACGAAGTAGAAGAGATGATGCCGGCATGAGTAACGAGACAAGGAAGAGTAAACCTTGCGCCGAAAGCCTAAGGTTTCCTGGGGAAGGCTAATCCGCCCAGGGTAAGTCGGTCCTAAGTCGAGGCGAATAGCGTAGACGATGGAAAGCCGGGTAGAAAATTCCGGCACCACCTGAATAGTGTTAAGCGAAGAGGGGACATAGAGAGGTAAGCTCGCATGGGGTTGATAGTCTGTGTCCAAGCAGTTGAGGAGATTGCTCAGGCAAATCCGAGTGATTGTTAATCCAAAGCTGTGATGGGGACTCCGTTTTTGGGGGAAGGAGTGGTTCCTTGCTATCAAGAAAAGCCTCTAAGTGATATATTTAGGTGACCGTACCGCAAACTGACACAGGTAGGCTGGCTGAGAATGCTAAGGCGCTCGAGTAAACCCTCGTTAAGGAACTCGGCAAATTGGCTCCGTAACTTCGGGAGAAGGAGTGCCTCATTAGTGTTGTATCAAGCTGCTTGCAGCTTGAGAAGCACGAAGAGGTTTCAATAAAGAGGCCCAAGGGACTGTTTACTAAAAACACAGGTCTCTGCTAACTCGAAAGAGGATGTATAGGGACTGAAGTCTGATCAGTGCTGGAAGGTTAAGGGGAAGGCTGCAAGGCTAGAACCGAAGCCCCAGTTAACATCGGCTCTAACTATAAGAGTCCTAAGGTAGCGAAGTTCCTTGTCGGGTAAGTTCCGACGCGCATCAATGACGCAACCACTTGGGCACTGTCTCAACGAGGGGCTCGGTGAAATTGTACTATCGGTGAAGATACCGATTATCTGCGGCAGGACGGAAAGACCCCGGGACCTTTACTGTAGTCTGGCATTGGGTCCTGATGTGGTCTATATAGCATAGGTGGGAGGCTGAGAAGGGAGGACGTTAGTCTTCCCGGAGCCATCAGTGGAATACCACCTTGATCACGTTAAGATTCTAACCTGCATCCGTTATCCGGATGAGGAACAGTGCTTGATGGGCAGTTTGACTGGGGCGGTTGCCTCCTAAAAAGTAACGGAGGCGTCCAAAGGTTCCCTCAACGCGTATAGAAATCGCGGGTAGAGTATAAAGGCATAAGGGAGCTTAACTGCGAGAAAGACATTTCGAGCAGATGCGAAAGCAGGGCTTAGTGATCCTGCGGTCCCGTGTGAGAGGGCCGTGGCTTAACGGCTAAAAGGTACCCCGGGGATAACAGGCTTATCTCCTCCGAGAGTTCCTATCGACGAGGAGGTTTGGCACCTCGATGTCGGCTCGTCGCATCCTGGGGGGGTAGCCCCTCCCAAGGGTTAGTCTGTTCGCCTATTAAAGCGGCACGCGAGCTGGGTTTAAACCGTCGTAAGACAGGTTGGTCCTTATCCGCCGTAGACGCAAGAGATTTGAGGGGAGCTGTCCCTAGTACGAGAGGACCGGGATGGACAGACCTCTGGTGTACCAGTTGTCACGTCAGTGGCATCGCTGGGTAGCTATGTCTGGATGGGATAACCGCTGAAAGCATCTAAGTGGGAAGCCCACCCCAAGATTAGATCTCTCACTCACGTAAGTGAGGTAAGGCTCCTGGGAGACTACCAGGTTGATAGGCCAGATGTGTAAGCACGGTAACGTGTTTAGCTTACTGGTACTAATAAGCCGAGGGTTTGACATGTGAGTAACCTATAATGTGCAGTTATCCAAGAGCAAGAAATAATAAATTTTCCCGGTGGTTATAGCGAGGAGGAAACACCCGTTCCCATCCCGAACACGGAAGTTAAGCTTCTCAGCGCCAATGGTACTGCAGGAATACCTGTGGGAGAGTAGGTCGCTGCCGGGTCTTTAGGCAACCAGTGAGGTTGCCTTTTTTTATATTTGTTGTATAATAGTTAATAGTTTCCTCGGTAGCTCAATGGTAGAGCGGGTGGCTGTGAATTATCGCAGCTTCTACGGGAAACCGTAGTTGAAAAATCGGGTTAATTCAGGGAAGCCTAAGTCTCCAAAAGAGATATGGTAATCCTGAGCGAAGCCTATCGAAGTAGGGAATTAGTAGATAGGAACGTGCAGAGACTAAAGGGTGAGGACCCTCACCAATAAACCTT
>NJBQ01000109.1 GCA_005223095.1 Candidatus Aerophobetes bacterium Ae_b3a | reverse complement strand
TTGTCTCCGGTGCCTGATATTCGGTCTTCATCGTTGCTGTGTAATTTGGCATTGTTAATATGAAAATTGGTCAAGGGCACATTCATCCTCTTTAAAGTATAAAGCATATCCGCTGGCTCGGAGGCATACATCTGTTCATGGCCATAATCAACACAGACTCCCATATTAGTCCCCCCGCATTCCTGATTAACCATTAGAGCTACCAGAGCAGCTTTATGGGTAGTAGAAATTATCATATTTCCCTCTCTTGGCTCATGCAGTTTGGCTTCCACGCCAAAGATGAGATTTTCCTGGCGAGCCTTTTTGTTTATGGCTATGCATCCTTCAATGAATCTGTCCAGGAGCTGGCCATAATTGACCTGGAAGTTATAATCCCAGCCATCTGAGCCCGGCCATAAAGATACACTAGTGCAACCCATTTCTTTAGCAATCTCTATTCCTTGTAAAGCTATTGCCAGGGCATCCTCTCGGATACTTTTATTGACATTGGTTATTCCGCCTAATTTCCACTTGGGGTCTGTCCATAAATTAATGTTCATATTGGTAGGAATAAGTCTGTATTTAGTCAAAGCCTCTTTTACCCTTTGGATTATCGGCCCATCTTTTTTATAATTTCTATCAATAAATATTACTTCGTGAAACTCAATTCCTTTCATTCCTGCCTGTGCTACTCGTTCTATTTGGGATATGACATCACTTTTAAAGTTAGGCTCATTGCTAAGGTAACCCACTGGAGCAAATCGGTCAGCAAAATCACCGGCACACCAATGTCCGGCAGCAAGCTTTATTCCAAAATCATCAAAAAACTGCTTCAGCCTGTCTCCCTTTAAGTATCCTCTGTACTCAGTCTCCAATCTGGCTAAATTTTCTCTGTCTATCTTCATTTATTGCTCCTTTTTTTTGGCTTTTTTCCTGGGTCTAGGAACTATTTTATGCGTGTGCGGAAGAGCATCCTCCCCCTGTCCCTATATATTCTATCTTAATAGAAAAAGGGAGAAGGTCAATAAATACCAAAGGACAATTTCTTCCGTCACTCTATTTCGTTGCTAGTTGCTCGTTGCTCGTATCTTGTAAGAAAAAACCTTAAAATCTACAAAGTAATGCTATTGACGCAATACGATTTACGCACTTCTTTCTTTTCCCCTCGGAAGGAGGGAACGCAAGCAACTAGCGACAAGCAACGAGCAACGGATTTCAAAGAGTGTCCTTCGGTAGACCATATAATTTCCTAGTTCATAGAAGAACCGAAAACAAAGTTCAAAAGACCTGAACTTACCCCCCTCTCCCTTCCCTCTCCCCCGTGGGGAGAGGATTGAGGTGAGGGAAAAAGGAAATTCCTGTACTATAAATTTATTAGACATCATCAAAGATGAAAATACTTTATGTTTCTGGCTAGTGATGTCCAGGATTATTTATCTGTCTGTGTTTGACAGTAATTTTAAATTCTGATAAATTATAATCGGTTTCTTAGGAAAACTGGTAATAAGTTCTCTTGCGATGAGCTGATGCTTATCTAGCCAGAAGTGAACAGAGTTGGAACTAAATTTCAATGATGAAAAAGGAAATATTAATTTTTGGAGCAGGAGCCCTATCTCTCGGCTTTTTAGGTCCAGAGCTGAGCAAAGACTATCAGATTACTTTTATAGACAGAGAATATAAAAGTGATTTTTTGGCTTATCTGAAAAGAGAAAATCGATATCGCCTTAATATTTCTTTTCCGCAACTTAGAGTGACTGAGGTAGATAATGTAACAGGATTGAATTTAGATAATCCCGAAGAAAAGGCTCTGCTCATTGATAAAATAAGCAAGGTTCCCATTATTTTTACTGCTGTTGGCTCCTCTCATTTAAGAAGTGTAGCCTCTATTTTAGCTAAAGGAATAAGAGAGCGTAAAAGCAAAGATTCTCTATTTATTCTCTGTAGCGAGAATGGATGGAATATTGAGGCTCTGATGGAGAATTATCTTAAGGAACATATCTCTGATTTATCTTCTTCAGTGAAAATAGGTAATCCTATAATGGGCAGGATGTGCCGCTGTGAAGAAAATATTAAAAAAGAAGGAGTTTATCAGTCTGTTGCTGATGGTTTCAACTGGGCAGTAATAGCAGAACCCTGGTACGGAATACCCCTGGTGGAAAGCATAGCTAAAGATAAAGTCTTTTTCGGAAGAGCTTTCCAAGCAAAAGGGGAAAGAGAATTTAGTGCTCTAAAGAGAATGAAATTCCTACTGCACAATGGAACCCATGCTTTCTTATCCCACCTTGGCTACCTGAAAGGATACTCTCACTTTTACCAGTTAGCCGAAGAAAAAGAACTCCTGCGCCTGGCTCATAAAATGATGAACGATGAGATAATAAGAGCTCTTTTAAGCAATTACCCAGATGTTTTGGATGAGAACGAAGTTAACAATTATGCCATTGATATCTTGAGAAGAATTCTCTGCCCGGTGTTCAAGGATTCCATTGAAAGAGGTGTAAGAGGCTCCTTAGAAAAACTTAAGCCTGAGGAAAGACTTATCTCCGGGGCAAAGTTTATTATCTCTAGCGGGTTTCTTCCTGAAGTCTATTCTATGATGATCGCCGCTGCCATTGAAATTAACAAAAAAGAAGGAAGGTTAAAAGGCTCTTTGGAAAGAATTCTTTCAGACTATTGCCAGCTTAAAGGCGATAAAGATAAGAGAATCATTGAGCTTGTCAAGAAAAACCGAAGGACAATTTCTTCCGTCGCTGTATAGTAGCCTTTTATTATTTCTACTCGGCTTCTCGCTTCGGGAAAAATATAAACTCCTCGCTTTGCTCCTCAAACAGTATATTTTTCTTTATCCTCAACTCGAAGCTTCGTTAGGGTTGCTCCTATAAGGCTTCTTCAGAAAATATCCTTCGGTAGAGCATATAATTCCCTAGTTCATCAAGAAAATGCTAAGGGCGAATTATCCCCTTCTTTATCAGTAGCTCACCAATCTGAACCACATTTAAGGCAGCTCCCTTACGTAGATTATCAGCCACACACCACAGGTTAAGTCCATTCTTCAGGGTAGAGTCCTCTCGTATCCGTCCTACCAGCACCAGATCTTGATACTCGGGCTTACGAATATCTAAAGGAACAGGACAAGTGCGTTCCAGAGGATCATGACGAGGGTTATCCTTATTCAGCTCATCCATTACTAAGATGCCATGGGCAGCAGAAAGAACCTTTTGCGCCTGGCTTGCACTGAGCTCATTTTCAGTTTCAATATTTATACTCTCTCCATGTCCTACCAGCACTGGCACTCGTACCGCAGTAGGACTGATATTGATACTCTCATCACCTATAATCTTTTGGGTCTCTAAAACCATCTTCATCTCTTCTTTAGTATAACCGTCCGGAGTGAATTTATCAATATGGGGAAGGCAATTGAAGGCCATGGAACTCGAAAATACAGTTGGATCAAAAGAGACCTTATTCACAGATTTGAGGGCCTGAGGCATTTGATTGAGGAGGTCTTCGTATGCTCTTACCCCCCATCCAGATACACTCTGATAAGTGGAAACAACTACTCGCCGTATCCTGGCAGCTTGATGCAATGGATGAAGAACCATCACCAGCTGGATGGTAGAACAGTTAGGACTGGCAATAAAGCGACTTTTAGATGTAACAGCCTCTGGATTCACCTCTGGCACTACTAGAGGAATAGTGGGATCCAGACGAAAATCAGAGCCATTGTCTATACAAACAGCGCCTGCTTCTTGTGCTATCTCTCCCCATTGGACGCTGGCTCCCCTGGCTCCTTCTTTGCCAGCGAAAAATACAATATCTCTACCCTTAAAGCAGCTCTCATCTGTCTTTTTAACATAAAACTCTTCACCATCAAGCATTTCTGTGCGCTCTCTGGTAGCACAAACTATGGGAGGCCATTCTATAGGAAAACCTCGTTCCCGCAGAATAGAGATAATCTGTTCTCCCACCATACCTACCCCTACGACTGTCGCTTTCAACGCCATATTCCATCCCTTCAATAATTAGGAGAAGTGATTTCTCCTCTTGTATAACCAAGAAAGGGGTCAGGTCTTGATATTTGACATTTGCTACCCTGTCCTGGGAGACCCGACCTCCCGCACCCTTATCCCTTCTTCTCTAAATAATTGCAGTAACATAGTAAAAAGAGAAACAAACTATCATGAGAACTATAGCAGAAAAAGTAGTAAAAAGTCAAGGAGACATAATTGCCGTAATGCTGGCTTTCTTGTTTTCCTGTCGATAGTTTGCTATAGTGGGAAAATTATTCTTGAGGAGGAAACAAATTGCATTCGGCAAGACTCACCAATGAAAAGATAGAAGCTCTGGTTTTATTTGATATCGATGGGACACTGGTCTGGGACTTTCCTGAGCATAAAGAAGCCTTTTGCAAAGCATTCAAAGAAGTTTATCACCTGGATTGCAGTATAGATTGCATAAATCATCACGGAATGACTGACCAAAGAATAGCTTTGGAAGTGTTAAAGAAAAATGGATTAAAAGAAAAAGAAATTAAAAGCAAAATGAGCCAATTTATGCAGGCAGCAGCCAGTTTCTTTAATAAAATAGACAATAAGAATTGTGCTGTAGTCTTACCAGGAGTTAAAGAACTTTTGGATAAATTGCAGCAAAATAATGTCGTGCTCGGGTTAGTCACCGGAAATCTTAAGTCCATTGCTAAAGGAAAACTTAAGAGGCTGGAATTAGAAAAGTATTTCAAAATAGGGGGGTTTGGAAGTGATGACATAGAAAGAACAAATCTGGTAAAAATAGCTATCAAACAAGCCACTATTCTTTGCGGATACGAAATAAGTACGGATAGAGTTTATGTAGTAGGAGACACTCCTAAAGATATTGAAGCAGCAAAAGAAGCAAAAATAAAGGTTATCGCCGTGGCTACAGGACAATACACAATGAAAGACTTACAGAGATTCAAACCGGATTATACTTTTAGGAATTTGACCCCTACCGAGAAGATAGTGAGAGTTATCCTTGCAAGCAGATAGGAGGTTATAGCTTAAATTTCTCAAAACATAATCTTGCTATATATAACGCTCATTTCATAATGGAAGCATTATAACATTTTTATTATAGGCTATGAATTAGATAAATCAATTTGACCTGGCTTTATCAGATTTTAAATAGGATTTTATTCTCTCTGAACCAAAGGAAAGAAGAAAATTCCTCGCTTCTTTAAAACTTGGGCAGCCTGCTCTCCCACCCAATTTCTTACATTTAATGGCAGCAACTGCACTGGCAAATTCACTCGTTACTTCTATTGGCCAATCTTTGAGGAGTCCATAAATAAAACCGCCATGAAAGACATCTCCACAGCCGGTAGTGTCTATTATGGGGACATTAAAGGCGGGCTGGAAAAACTTCTTTTCTTTCGTCCTTGTCAAAGAACCTTTCTTCCCTTGAGTGGCAACTACTACTCGGGAACCTTGTTTAAGAAAAAATTGAGTGGCCTTTTCTAGATTGTCAGTACCACTAAAGGTGAGAGCGAACTCCTCTGGTACAATGAGATAGTCAATCAGTTTTATCAGAGAAAGGAGTTCTTTCTTTTCAGGGGTTTCTGCATCGAGCACCGTTTTGATTCCTTTCTCTTTAGCCCATCTAGCAGCCAGGAGCGCTGCTGGCAGGTCGTACTCATCCAAGTGAAGAATGCGACAAGACCTGATAAAATCTTTCGATAGCTCTTCTTCTTTAAGTCGCGAGACCATCTGATCTGTCCAGCAAATAGTGCGGCTACCTTTTTTTTCATCCACCACAATAAAAGCAAAATAGGGGCCAGCTTTCCCTTCTTTAATTATACCACTGGTATCAACTCCTTCCTGGATAAATTCGTCAATGGCAAAACGGGAAAATTCATTATCTCCCAATTTTCCCACAAAACTTACTCTAGCTCCTAGCCTGGCCAATGTCACTAAAGCAGTAGCTACCGGTCCTCCTCCTTGCTGGATGAACCTTACCATCTTATTCTTGCTATCAGGCTTGGGGAAAGAAGGAACAATACCTAATAAATCAACCGCACAACTTCCCAATCCAATTACATCAAATCTCACAGCATTCCTCGCTTACATCTTTTCACTGGAGCCACAAACCCCTATTCCCTCTTCCATATTCCCCACTTAGCTCCTTCATCTAGCATAATGAGATAGTTTTCTAGAGGAATATAATTGGCGATAGAATTTCCAGAACCTAAAGCATAACCTCCCCCGGACATACATTTATCTAAAATATCTCTTATGTATTGGCGAAGTTCCTTCTCTTTTAGCTGACAGAGCTTATTTACGTCCACCCCACCCAATACGGAAATTCTATGCCCATACTTTCTCTTAAATTCTGTCACTGGCATTATGGCATCTTCAAAGGAATGTTTGGCATCTATTCGGACATCCTCAATCAAATCTTCCATTATTGATTCCACGCACCCACAACTGTGCAGGATATATAAAAGTCCATTGTCATGAGCAAGCTGAGCAAATCTTTTATGCCAGGGCAAGATATACTCTCTTAAGGCATCGGGAGAAAAAAGGGTAGCTGTCTTAAACCCCATATCCTCCCCTTGAAAAAAGCCAATTAAATTATCCAGACCAATTACCTTCTTATATGCTCCATATATCAACTCTCCTACTCTGTCCGCAGTGGCTCTGACTAAATCTGGCTCATCATAGAGAAGATAGCTGAGCGTCTCAAGTCCAAACAGTTCATTGAAAAGAACCTCAAAAACCCCAGGAGAAAAAGAAGCAAAGATTCCCATCCCCTCGGGTAGATTCTTAGAGGTAAATTCAAAAGGCCAGAGGTCTAGTTTATCAAGGGAAGGCCAACTGTAACTTTCAAAGTCTTGCCAGGAGCTTATTATTCCCTTTCCTTCTTCAGCCCACTGCCTCTTTTCTTTAGAAAGCAGAGCAGTATCTTCCCCTACCCGCCTTTTAGAGGCAAAAGATAGACCCCCTGAAAAGCGAAAGTCGCTGGTAAACCTGAGGCAATCATAACCGAGTCTATACCAGCACTCAATATAATTTGCCAGAACTAGCTCTTGCGATTTCCTATCCTTTGCTAGACAAGGCTCTATCCA
>NJBQ01000108.1 GCA_005223095.1 Candidatus Aerophobetes bacterium Ae_b3a | reverse complement strand
TGTCAGAAACAATATATCCATTACGAATTATCGTTACAGAATCTATTACCAGTCTATCGTTTCCTGACTTTTCATTTTCATAAAACTCAATCATTTCAATGAGTTTAGCCGAATCTATTCCTTGTTCTTCTGGAGCAGAAGTTTGCCATTCTTGCGTTGGAAAGTAATCTGGAGCTGTTGATTTGTATTCAATTGGCTTCATTGGCGCCTTAGTATTCGTGTAGATAATTCCTAAAGACATTGTGATAATTGTCAAAAGAATTAAGGATAAAATAACCATCCCTGTCATTTTCAGAATTCTTTTGAGAAACTTTATTTTCATCTTGACCTCTTCTGAATATTGATGTTTTGTACTGGAAAGACAATATCCTAATCCTGCCAAAAAGAAAAACGCAGCTGCCAAAATACATATATTCAGCCTTATAATGTCGTCTCTAAAATAAAATATGATCCCTCCTAGCAAGGAAAGAGCGCCTGCAACTAGAATGAATAGTGCGAAAACTTTTCGCCTTCTGAGGCCCTTCATCCATTTCTCCTTTCTAAATGCAATTTTTTTTGAAGTTCCAAAGAGATGCCTTTTTGATTCTTCACCTGGGTGGAAATTCTTATATGCGCTCTGGTGACTTTTGGGATTCTGCTCAATGTGTTCTCCTCATCTTTTAGGCAATTTCTGAAATGGAAAAATTGAGCCGTATTTTGAGAAGATGTTCTTTCTTTTGTCAGCGTCCCAGGGAATTTTTCTACTTTTCCGCAAAAGATCTTTACGGTATTACCCCTCCTTATTATCAGGGTAACCGCTCGGTTACGTAGATATACCTTTTCTGGCTATGATTCCTAGTGTTTCTGAATCGTCTCTATGCTCCTCTCCGGTCAAATCTGCATAGAATTCCAAATCACTGAAATTGTTCTCTGCCAGTAATCGGCTGATACTTTCAACAGAATATGCCTGATCCCATATGCTATAAGCATCTATACAAGAGTTATCATCAATCACAACATACTGATGCAACAGCACGTTACTCTTCGGATATTTGAACACTTCCGATACGAGTAAATATGGTATGGCTCGCCAGAATCCAGTCTTTTCAAATGACCACGATCTTGATTCAGCTATCGAGTCATGATGGCAAGTAGCGTACACATCGAAAACAAATAACCCACCTGGTTTCAAGGATCTATGTATCTTTCTCAAGATGAGATCTCTGTCCTGCTCGGATAGCACTCCAAAATCATAGTAAATCAGTACAATCAAGTCAAAGTCCTGAGGATAATCAATGGTAAGGTAGTTGCCGTAGAGGTAGTCTATGTCCAGTCTATTCTGTTGCGCATATTCTGTTGCATATTGAATGGATCTTTTGGAATAATCTATTCCTGTCACCTTCAGTCCTTTATCTGCAAATCGTTGGCAGTAGAGTCCGGGGCCACACCCCAGATCCAGAATTTTGTCTCCCTTTCCTAGACCTGACTTCTTCGTTATCCAATCAACCAACTTGTCGATTGTCTTGTGCTTCCTACTTGCGACATCCTTGCTTGGGTCTAGATGAGCCGTTAGCATTTGTGTTGATATATAAGAATCATCCCAGAAAGGGGAGGTACTCTTAGCGAATAGTTTTGGCTTGCGAAGATATCTTGAAATGCTTTCTAATCTCATACTGTCATCCTTACTCTGACTTAATAACTGGACCAGTTTTTGGGGGGCAGGTCACACATCAATAATGGGGTAAGACTTCGTATCTTGCGGAATATTTTTTTGTATTAAATAAAATGTAATAAGTGCAATAGATACAAACATCACAAAAAAGATAATAATTATTTTACCGTTTTTGATTTTAATTTTTTCCATATTCATCACCTATCATTAGTTTTGCCCAACGAACCAAAAACCCCCCAACGAGCATTCCATCCTGATGGTGACCCATATTCTTGATATATAATAGCTTTCATATGGGTATCCTTCATTATTTTAGATGCGGTCATTTAAACTTTGTTTGTATCTATTTTGGCAGATCCGGAACAAATCATTCGATTCTTAATATTATGACATAGACAAAATATTTGACACGCTCTGCGTCAGAATCTGTCAATGCAAAATAATTATGTCACCCTTTCTGCAAAATGAGAATCTCATACCCCAACCGCTAAAGCTTCCTTTTGAGAAATGTTATTTTTCAGGAATAATAGGTTTAACTGGAGGCTGAAACCATTTATAGTAAAGGGATTGCTGGTGCGCCTGGCAGGATTCGAACCTGCGACTTTCGGCTCCGGAGGCCGACGTTCTATCCACTGAACCACAGGCGCTCTCCTTGACTATCCTTATTTTAGCCAGTAACTCATTATTGTCAACGCAGCGGTCTTGATTTTCGGAATAGGATTGTCAGAATGTAAGTTTATAAGGATGCCTGGAGACGGGTTTCAATGGCATTGCCTATCCTGTGGAAGACATTGCTTCCTACACCAAAAAAAGGGGGTTGGAGGTTGAGTTCCGGGAGTGCTGCTGTTCCTTTGTGTTTGAGACAGCAGGGGGTGTATAGAGGGTATTCTGTTTTCAGGAATGCGGAAGTCAGGCTAAAAAGTATAGGTAAAGCCAGCCTCAATTATGGCCTTTGGTCTTTTGGGAATCCCTTCTGATAATCCTGGACCAAAGAGAGTGCTATCTTTGCCAAAACAAACTGCTGTGTCAAAATTAAAACTTAGATTATTACTTAATTGATTACGGTATCCTGGCATAATAATCATACTTTTGTCATTTAAACTGGAAACAGTCATCAAGCTAATTTGAGAAAATTCATCAATTTCATAATTCGCCAACCCCAAAAGCAATCCTACATTTTCGTCTGAATTATCGGTGATATTTCCTGGAAAAAATGGACCTAAGATAGAGGATAAATTACCTTGTTTCATAGATAAATATTCTAACTGTAGGTATACTTTATTCCCCGCCTCAAAGAAATGACTATAATCAGCACCGATTAGATAAGCTAAATCAGCATTATTATTATCTTTGAAATAATATCCCACGGCTCCATATATCCCCAAAGGTCCTAAGTCCCCCTTTCCGGTAAAGCCTATTCTCTTGCTGGTCGGAATAATCGTTCCTATTATCTCCATGGCTGGTTCCTGGACATAATTTAAGGTAAGGTCATATCCTTCAATCACTGTTCTGCCTCTTAGTCCCCATTTAATATCCTGGCTATTTTCAGGAAAAGCAGCTACTACTGAAACACTGGTATTCCAATTCAGGGGCACATACCCCTCTATGGCATCTTGATATTTAATACCTGTCTCTTCCTCCATTACCACAGCACCCAGACTAAAATCAAACGGATTGAGCATTGAACCGAAAGACCAAGATATCGGCTGACGACCTACAGTTAAGTGTAATTTTTCAAATTTATGTTTAAGATAAAGTTTTTTGATTAAATAATCAAATCCTCCACTTATATAGTTGTTAAAAAAGTACATTTCAAATTTAGCCTGAGTATTATCAAAAGAAGGCAGGAATAATTCCAAATCCAACCCTGTCTCTAAATAAGTAGAAATCTGCCCTTCGTTATCGACAATATTTATCAGGGAAGCGGCAAGCTCTCCACCCATATCAATCTTAGCAGAGATCGGAATTGCTCCTAATAGGAAAAAAAATATAAATAAAATGGTAATATTGAAATACTTTTTCGTTATCAATATTATCCCTTCTCTAAATAATTTTTTGCTTTCTCTACAATGAGATCGCTTGGCTCCTTACAGTCCC
This sequence comes from Candidatus Aerophobetes bacterium Ae_b3a, assembly GCA_005223095.1. Classification (GTDB taxonomy): domain Bacteria; phylum Aerophobota; class Aerophobia; order Aerophobales; family AE-B3A; genus AE-B3A. Next base: position 3,329 of record NJBQ01000108.1, on the reverse strand, counting down.
TGGTAATGATAGTAAATTTATCTCAGACTTTGTAAAGCAAAAGTGCCTTCTGGAATTTCCGGATTAAAATCTATCTGAGTAATTTTGAATTCGGTATAGGTATTTTTTCTTAATTTATTCTCCATAACTGAATCGATAGGTATCCAACGCCCTTCAATTTCCTTGATTTCATTTATTCTGGTTTCTTTCAATATGCGTCCACTTTGAGTATACAATTCTTCTTTCAAACCGACAAATCTTTCCTTATCTACCCAGCTTATCCGACGGTAATAAGAAACTTTAACTCCTTCTTTAGCTATCCCCTCCAGCATATAACAAGTACGCCCTTCAATTTCATCTTCTCCAATAATTTCAAAGTTATATAAATCAGTTAATTTATCAGATTCCATTATATCTTGATAGGAAAAATCGCTTCCCATCATTCCCTGCTTGAGCATATGTCCAGATATTTTAATAATTTCTTCAGCATCAGGGAAAAACATCCACAGGTTATCTTCCCTTTTAAGAAATTTTGTCCCTCTATCTTGTGGATTGGTAAATTCAACTAACGCATTCTTTTTATCACTCAAAATAAGCATAGCTTTAGTTATCATCCGACCACCACTAACAATTATCATTTCCGCTTCTGCTTTAAATGAGGTAATGTATTCATTATCGTCTCTTTTGTTGATTATCTCTTCAGCAGTCATCTCCGCAGCAGCAATTGCTATCAAACTGGAAAATAAAATCAACATTATTATTCCTATCAGTAAAAACCATTTAGATTTTCGCATCATTAACTCTCCTCTCTTTTTTTCACCCCCACCTTAATCCTCCCCCCTCAAGGGGGAGGATATGTTAGAGATTTTCACCCACCGTACAAGTGGAGGAATATGCGATATTGGAGATTATACACACTATCTTATTATATTTGCCTTAAAGCTTCACTCGGTTCAAGACGGGCAGCCATTCTTGCCGGGATTATACAGGCAATAGTGACCACCAGCACGCCTAAAATAAAGCAGAAAATTATGTTTCCTAAACTAAAGACGGGATAAAAGATTGATTCAAACATTAAATCTGTACTCATTCCTTCCATTGCTGCACTATAATCGATTCCGACAATGGAAAAAATCTTGGTTAGTATTCCACCTAACACAGCTCCCACAGCACTACCGAGTATTCCGATAATAGCTCCTTCCATAGTAAAAAGATATAATATCTCCCTACTTTTTAAGCCCAGGGCGGCCATCATTCCAATTTCCCGGGTACGTTCATTTACAATCATAATCAAAGTATTGATCAATACAAAGCTTGCCAGGATAATTATAAAAACATAGATAAAGTTATACATCTTAAGGGCTATTTCGTAAAGCTCAATGAGTTCATATCCCTTATTCCAAACCTGCAGAGAATATTTTCCGGTTTTATCTTCTTTGGCAAACAACTCATTTAGGGCAGGTAAAATCAAAGATACTTTATTATAATCAGGAGTGATAATAAGTAGTTCTGTTACCTCATCAGGCATTTCTAATATCCTCTGTGCCTGATCTAAAGGAAGATAAAAAATACTATCATTAATCATTGGGAGAGGGCTTTGTGCCTTGCCCACAATTTCAAAGGTAGAACCTTTAAAAGAACCAAAAGGAGTGGTATAAAGAATAGTAACTTTACCTCCTACCTCACGTTTTAGTTTTTTCATCAACCCTGCTCCCATTACAACTTCCCTATTCCCCAGTTGAACCATCCTTCCCTCGGTTATGTTTTTATCTATTTTGGTAAGCTTTATCTCTTCAGCAGGATTAACTCCCCAACCCATCATTCTTACTAATTCATCTTCCTGACTGACTACGGCTCCGAATTTAAGTCTTGGAATTACCTGTTCTACTCCCTCTACCTCTTTTAATTTTTCAGCCATTTGGGCAGCCCCTTCACCATTAAATCCGTCTACCGGATAATATAGAGATAAAAGACGCTCTTTTAATTTATATTCCTCATCTATCACCCGTATATGACCAGCTTTATAATTTATATGGTTTGAATACATAGATTCTATCATTCCACTGATCATCCCACGGATAAAGACCACGGTAATAAGGGCAATAGCAATAGCTATTATGGAAACTGAGGTTCTAAGCTTGGACCTGGCTAAATTTTTTCTGGCTAAATTCCATAAAAATTTCACTTTTTTCACCCTCCCTATCGATGATAGATCGCTTTTACCGGATCTTTGCGAGCAGCCCAAAGGGCTGGTGTTATGCTGGATAATAGAGCAACTATAATTCCTAAGATAAATAAGAAACCGAAAGCAGATAAATTCCATACCCCATAAAGTCTATTTAAAATAGGAATCCCATAAGTGGTCATATCCCCTGCATAGCTTATATCAAAACCATATTTAACTAACCAGCCCACTCCTACAGCTCCTAATAAACAACCGACCAGACTACCAATTATCCCTATTCCGGTTGCTTCCACCATAAAGACCGAAACAATTTCCATCTCTCTCATCCCTAGAGCCTTCATCATGCCAATCTCTTCTGTTCTCTCAAGAGCAGAAAGAACAACATTATTGATAATCCCCACTATACCGATAAGGAGAACCACGGACAAGATAAGGCCGATACCGGCCTTCTTGGCTGCGCTTAAAGCTATTACTGTTTCGGCTGATTCCCGCCAGGAATAAGCTCTTAAATTTGAATCTTTTCTCCTAAAGTTTTGGTTTAAGGTTTCAGTAATGTTTTCTTCATATCCCGGCTTAACTTTGACCGCAATCAGACTAATGCTATTTCCTACATTTAATGCCTGTTGAGCAATATCCAGGGGGACAAAGACTGTCCCTGCATTTACCATTGGATGAGGAGTATGTAATAACCCCGCCATTTCCACATCAATAGTATTAAAGGTATCATCTTTGGTCCTGACCAGAAGAGTAATATAATCATTTATCTTTAAATCCATTAGTTGAGCCAGTTTTTCTCCTATCACCGCCTTATATTCGCCCAGGGTAAACATTGAACCAGCCACCAGATATTCTCCAGTAGTAAAGACTTCTTTATAATGTTCAGGATCTATTCCCAAACCCATGACCGGTAATTCATCAATTCCATTATTGAGATGAGCGCTAAATCTTAGTTCGGGAGATATTCCTGATAATCCATCAATATTTTCTAAGCTCTCCTGTACATCTTGATCTAAATAGATTAAATTTTCCAGAGGCAGTTCTTCCTTTTCTTCCCAATAATCAGGATAGGCAATCTGAATATTCCCGGTCTCTAAATTTTTTATATTTTCAAAGGACATCTCCTCCATGCCGTTCATCATAGAATCCATAAATAGATAGGAAAAAA
>NJBQ01000107.1 GCA_005223095.1 Candidatus Aerophobetes bacterium Ae_b3a | reverse complement strand
CCATCACTTTCTCCAGGTGGAGGGAAGCAGAAGGACCAGCACCGTATAAATCTCCAGGCGGCCCAGAAGCATGTTGAGACAGAGGATTACCTTTGCTAGCGGGGGAAGGAAGGCGTAATTCTGGGAGGCCCCTACGAGCCCAAGGCCCGGTCCAACAGTTCCCATGGTGGCCGCTGTAGCCGACACCGAACTTACCATATCAAGGCCTACTTTCATAAGGATGAGGGAAGAGACGAGAAAAACAAGGATGTAGAGGATGAAAAATCCTGTAATACCAGCAATTACTCTTTCTTCTACGGGCCTGCCTCCCAGTCTCACCGGGATAACTGCTCTGGGATGTACAAGACGCAACAGCTCCTGGTAGCCCTTTTTTAGGAGGATGAGTATTCTCATGTTTTTTATAGCTCCTGCTGTGCCCCCGGCACAGCCCCCTATGAACATGAGGAGGAGAAGAATCCCCCGGGACAGGGACGGCCAGAGGTCAAAATCCTGGGTAGTAAATCCTGTAGTAGTATTGATGGAAACCACTTGAAAGGCAGCGTATCTAAAAGAGGACCATATAGATTTGTAGGTCCCACCCCACAGATTGAAAGTCACCAGGAGGATAGCAGCAATCATCACAAAGCTATAGAATCTAAATTCGCTGTCTTTAAATAGTCTCCTTGGGTTCCCTTTGAGGAAATAATAGTACAGAGCAAAGTTGCCACCGGCCAAAAACATAAAGCAGGTGATAACGGTTTCTGCTCCAGGATGGTCAAAAAAACCGATATTCAAAGTGTGAGAGGAGAATCCTCCTGTAGCCATGGTGCTAAAGGTGTGGATGACAGAATCAAAGAGAGAAAGCCCAGTCAGTTTTAGGAGAAGAACCTCGCTGAGGGAAAAAAGAAGGTAGATTCCCCATATAATTTTCGCCGTTTCAGCGATGCGGGGCTTTAGTCTTTCTGGTAAAGGTCCGGGGAATTCGGCTGCCATAAGTTGCCTGCCTCCCACGGCAAGTTTGGGAAGGATAGCTATGCCCAGGACAATGATACCCATTCCTCCCAGCCATTGAGTGAAATTCCTCCAGAAAAGGATGCCGTGGGATTGAGATTCAATGTTGGTCAGAACGGTCGCTCCAGTAGCGGTAAACCCGGACATACTTTCAAAGTAAGCATCGATGAAGCTGGAGAAGGTTCCTGCCAAGAGAAAGGGGATAGTTCCAAAAAACGCCACTACTACCCATCCTAAGCTCACGATGGCAAAGGCTTCTCTATGCCTGATCTCCTCGTCTTTGGCTCGGGAGCAAAACCTTTCTATTAAATACCCGGCAAGGAGCGTTACGACAACCGACATAGCCAGTGGAAGAAAATCCGGCTCCCTGTAGAATAGAGATAGCACACAGGGTATACCCATCAAAGCGCCCAGAAACTTTGTCAGTTTACCTACTGAATAGAAAACTACCTTAAGGTTCATGTTTGGAGACTAATCTAGCCAAAGAGTCTTTCTATTTTTTTCACTGCCGGGGGTAACATGAAAACGATTACTCGGTCATTGGGGGCGATGATGGTGTCTCCCCGAGGAATGGTGATCTTACCGTCCCGAACAACGGCTCCTATCAGAGCTTCCTGAGGGAAGAGGGTATCTCGAAGGGCTTTCCCGGCAACTGCTGAGCTCTCCTTGACCAGAACTTCCAGGATTTCTGCCTTACCTTCTTCCAAAAGGGAGAAAGACAGAACTCCTCCTCCTCGAGTGTAGCGCATTATTTCATCGGCAGCCGCCAGTGGAGGGTTGATAGTCACGTCGATCCCAACTCTCTCTACTATTGGAGTGTAATCCCTTTTTCTTGACAGAATGATGACTTTCTTACAGCCCAGATTCTTAGCGCAGAGGGAAGCTAGTATATTGATCTCATCATCGTAGGTTAGGGCGACGAAATAGTCAGCGTCCTCAATCCCCGCTTCCTTGAGCACTTCTCCGTTGGTACCATCACCTTTAAGAACCAGAACGTTCGATAATTCCTGTGCCAAGTCCAGGGATCTTTGTGGGGAAGTTTCCACAAGACGGAGAGAAATCCCTCGACCGGAAAGCTGTTTCAAAAGATAATACCCTATTCTTCCTCCTCCCAGAAGAATTACTCTCTTAGTCTTCGGCTCCGAGGGTCCCACCAATTGTTCCAGTTCCTTGAGAGCTTCTTTTATTCCCAAACCAATGACGTAGTCCCCTGACCGAATCAAGGTGTCTCCCCGTGGAATGGTGATCTTTCCTGCTCTTGAGTGAGCAACCAGAATCCATGAGGATAGTCTCTTCAGTTCACTTAATTTTCTTCCTTCCAGGCCCGCTCCCTTCTTAACCTCCAATTTCAACATCTGAACTCTTCCCTCGACAAAGACTTCTGAGAGAGAAGCGAAAGGTACCTCGATCAACTGAGCGATCTTATCAGCTACTACTTTTTCAGGGTATACAGTGTATAATCCGGTCTCTTTCAACAGGAGAGGATTGTCTAGCTGTTGAGGACTACTAATTCGCGCAACTACTCTGGGAACCCGGTACGTTTTTGCCAAAAGAGAAGCTACGATATTGACCCGGTCATTGTTGGTAACAGCAGCCAAAAAATCTGACCCCTTAACTCCGCCTTCCTCCAGGACCCTATGGCTGCATCCATCACCCAAAATGGCCAGGACATCCAAGGAATCTCTCACCTGCTCAAGAGTCTCTTCCTGAGTATCAATGACTACAATACTGTGACCTTGGTTCGACAGACTCTGAGCAACATGAAAGCCTGTTTCCCCTGCTCCTACAACAATTGCCTTCATTTATGAATTTCTTCCCTCTTTCAAATCTGGCCCGCTCTATTCTGTTTGGATCAGACTGGTAAATATTCTTCAATATGACTAATCTCTTTTGGCAGTCAATTCTTACACTCTGCCATAAACTCTCCTTCAGGAAACGTCTGAAAAATCCGGAAGAGTGCTGAGGCATACTCAGAAGCCTGGCTGGTCCTGCTTCCTTCCATGGCTGGGACCAGGGCCAGGAACCCATTGGTCCCGCTAGCGTGGTGAAGATGATAACAGCTTTTCCAATTGGAGTCAAGTTAGCGCATTAATGTAACCGAAGGGTAACTGGTTCTGTCAGATGAAATGGGAAATTCCAAGGGAAACCATGGCAGGGCTGTATATTGAAATAGGAAGGAAAAAAAATGTTCAAGCGACCTGTTTCCATTGGGCAATTTTTTCTTTGACAAACCATGTAGCCGGGTCGCAACGTTTCATGTACCGTACTTGATAAATGTTATTTTTTCTCCAGCTCTCCAAATCTATGAGCGATAGCAAGTGCTGGATCAAGAGGTACCTCTACACTCTTTGTTCCTTCAGGAATCTCAATATGGGGCACCTCCTTTATTCTCTTTCCATCAAATTGAGATAGATACTTCTTTTCTGCCTTGTACATCTCAATTGTCATATCTCTTGCTTCTTTTAAGGTCAACACGGCTGAAGTCAAGGGGTCTACAGCAATTGCCTGAACCACATATTCAAAATCCCCGGTTAGGGCAGCTTTAACAGCTAAACCTTGTGAAATTATATTACTCATACATAAAGCCGCACACTGCAGTGGCAAATTACCAATATAAGTAGGATGTAAACCCATTCTGTCCACGTATACCGGCACCTCTACACAACAGCCTTGAGTTAAGTTGGCAATTAAATTATTATTTCTTACATTACCACTAAGTCTAAAAATCTTATCTGTTTCCATAGCTTCAATGATGTATGAGCAGTATTCGTTGCTTCTTTTGGCAAGCTTTATAGACTCATGTTCCAGGTAGTCAACCTTTTCAAATTTCTCAGCTACTTTTTTACACCACTTGTAGTAAGCGCCTGTTTCACCCCCAAAAGCTGGTTGGTCGCAATAAATATCAAGGGCCTTCTTGTTTTTCCTGAACCAGGGAAGGTACTCGGAAAGATGTCCGGTGCTTTCGGTCATAAAGTAACCGAAGTGTCTCATGACCTCACTGCGCACTTTTTCATTGATATAATATTCCGGTTTTTCGATATTCTCCTTAAACATGGGATAAAGGTCCTTACCATCTTTTTCTAATTTTAAAAACCAATCCATATGGTTTATCCCTGCACAGAGATAATCTATATTCTCTTTATCCACCCCCACGTAGCGAGATATCAAATCCAGGGTAGTCTGTACCCCATGGCAGAGTCCAATAAAATTGATAGTGGTGGCCTCTCCCAGGGCCCAGCAAACCGTAGCCATTGGATTTGTATAATTTAAAAGAAGAGCCTTTGGACAGAGTTCTTCCATATCATGAGCAATATCAATTACAATAGGGATAGTTCTTAAAGCTCGAAAAATACCTCCCGGTCCCATTGTATCTCCGATGCACTGGTCAATCCCGTATTTCATGGGAATCTCATAATCTTTCTGGAAAACATTAATTCCACCCACCTGAATCATATTTATTACATAATCTGCATCTTTGAGAGCCTCTCGTCTGTCCAATGTGGTTATGATTTTTGTGGGAAGGTTATTCTCTTTGACTACCTTTCTGGCAAATCCTTCGATTCTGTCGAGTTTACCATTCCGATTGGTACGATTCATTAAGACAATGGTGCTCTTTTCTAGAGCTTCGGTAGCCATAATATCCATCATTAAGGTTTTACAAAAAACAACACTTCCTGCTCCAATCATAGCTATTTTGGCCATCATCTTACCTCCCTGCTATTATCTTCACTATTTTCTCCTCAAATTTTCCAAAAGATATAATCCCTCTTTTCCGGTAAAGTCTTCCTGCCTCGAACTATAGCCTTATTTGAAAAAACAGTCATAGGAGACTATTTTTTTTAAGGGCTTTCTCAGTTTTCTCTTTGGGCTCTTCACAGGATACCCCAAAGAGAGAAGAACTACTACTCTATATCTATCAGGGATACCCAAGATCTCTTTTATGCGCCCTTGCATACCTCCTATATTCCTCCTGGATACAGAATGTGCGGTTCTAGATCTAAATCGCCTACTCCTCTTACCGTACCTTCTCTCTTAGAGCTTTACCTGCGGTGAACTTAGGTACCTTTTTCACCGGTATTTGAATGCTCTGCCTTGTTTGAGGATTTACCCCTCTTCTTGCTTTCCTACTCCTAACTCGAAAAGTTCCGAAACCAACTAGGGTGACCTTTTCTCCCGCGGCAAGAGTATCCCCAATTGTCCTAATAATAGCATCAACCACCTTTTGAGTCTCTCTCTTGCTCAATCCTACTTCACCACTTACCTCATTTACCAGTTCTGCTTTGTTCACTGTCTTCCTCCTTGTTTCTGATATTTTGCCTCTCCAGGACTATTCCCTTTCTTGGATCAAGTTTTATTCTTGCTCCACAATCACATTCAACGACACTGCCAAATTGAAATAGAGTTACGTCATATTGGTGCTTGCATTTGGGACAGATGATAGCCATTTTCTACTTTAAGAGACCTTGCTGCTACAGGATCTCTTTTAGTTTTCATTTTCCTTTTTCTCTCAAACTTTCATCCTTTGAAGAAACCGATTCTCTAGGTTTACTCATGAACAGTTCCTCACTTAGAATCCATACTCTGGGTGACTCTTTCTTGACTCCCCTATCGTGGTAGATTTTGAAGACTCGTCCACCATCTATGCCAACAACAAAGTAATTTCGATGATGCCTCAATCGCCAGTCTCTCTTATTTGGAGTGGATTTTGCATATCCTGAATCCGGCCATGAATGAATTATTTTGTTGATAACATATCTTTGGCCACGCCAGACAAAGGCCGAAGGATAAAAGGACTGATTGACCGTTTCAACCTCAATACGCTGACCATAGAATTTTGACTCTTGGGCAAGCTGAAAAGGATTCTTCTTTTGGATGTTCACTTTTTTCTGCATTGCTTCCTTATCCAGAAGACTAGGAAAATCTTTGTTGCCGCTCTTCGTTTCCTTCTTAATTGCTGTTTTCATCTTAGCTCAAAAGATGTCCTTGTCAATGAACTTTGTCACCCCGGTCTGAAATATTCAAAGCAAGCCTACTCTAACTGCCTAACAAGCAAGACTATTCTGGAAATGGAACCTCGATTCTTTTTCCATCCTTCATAGCTGACTCATGTGCACATATACCGGTCATTGTCCAGTTAGCTGCTGTATTTGCGTCAACGTAAGACTGCCTCTCTTCCAGTATGGCGCGTATGAACTCGTGTGTCAGATGAGGGTGGGAGCCACCGTGACCTGCACCCTGGACGAATGAGGTATGTTCGTGCTCTTCATCATATATTCCTCTTATCGTATAGGGTGCAATTTCCTTCGGCAAAAGGTGCCCGTAGTCGGGAACTTCTATTCTTTTTGCGTCCTCATACCCTGAATAGATGACAGGACCTTCACCTGCAACCTGCTCCCATTCAAAGGAAAGCTTTGTGCCATAGATATCAAAGCTTTCTCTGTACTGTCTAATGGTATCAAATAGTGATCTGGTTACCTCACAGGTAAGATCTGAGTCGCACAACTTCAATAAGGCAGTTTCAACTGCAAAAGGTGAGTTGTATTTATCAATATACTCTTGTCTAATTCTTCCTGATCCCTGACAAAGCACAGATTCAACTTCTGTTTTAGCAAGTGCCAGTAGTGGACTTGCGGCATGTGTGGCATAGTGCATCGGGGGAAAACCATACCAGTAATCCGGCCAGCCAGGTAGACTCATATTCTGTTGGTGAGAACCTCTCAAAAACTGTATCTTACCTAACTTTCCAGATTCAACGAGTTCTTTTGAATAGAGAAACTCTCTTGTATATACAGCTGTCTCCATCATCATGTAGACTTTACCTGACTTTCTTCTTGCCTTCGCTATCTCAAGGCATTCTTTTGTTGCGGTAGCCATGGGAACGGTGCAGGCAGTATGCTTTCCCGCTTTGAGTGACGCGAGTGTCATGGGGGCATGAGCAGCTACTGGAGTAACAATATGAATTGCATCTAGCTCTTCTATTCTTAATAGATCTTCAAATCTGGTAAAACGTCTCTCTACACCAAATTGCTCACCCACTTCATTTAGATGCTCTTTGCTCCTCTGGCAGATTGCATAACACTCTGCATTGGGATGTTTCTGATAGAGTGGGACAAACTCCGCACCAAAACCAAGTCCCACTACTGCAACCTT
>NJBQ01000023.1 GCA_005223095.1 Candidatus Aerophobetes bacterium Ae_b3a | reverse complement strand
ACTGTCTTTATATCTAGTTCCTCTAGTAAATCATACATCATGCCCCAATTACGTCCTGCTTCTATTACTGCTCTATATGGTTCTTTGTAATACTCCTTAAGAAGAGTAAATGCTTTCTTCTCATTGGTTATCTTCCCGTTCGCACGGACTGTTCCCTTCTCATCCACTACTGCCACCTGCGAGTATCTTTTATGGTGATCTATCCCCAGATAATACATGGTACACCTCCTGAAGAAACGTTTATTACTAGTGTGCCACTTCCTCAGGATTTGCACAACTTATATCATACTATCTAACATAATAACTGGACCGATTCTAGGAGGGCAGGTCAGTAGAAAGCAATCTCCCATAACATCATTTTCCTGCAAAAGCTAGCTATGCCATGTGCTGAGATTTGGTTTAGGTTGTCTTTTGTTTGAAGTTGTTGAATTACGCTCTGACTAATGGTTTTACTAGCTCAAACTCATATGTTGAGTTGCGAGCCAAACATAGTTACAGTGCGCCATCTTTCACTCTCTTTCCCCCTTATATAGATAGAGCCAGACTCTGCTGTTCCCTGAGGATAGAAAGAAAAACCAGAATCATCCGGGTTATCGAACTCCACTATCCCATCTTCTTCCTGCATCTTATTAAGCTCAGGATCGGCAAAAACTATATTTTCCTGAAGAGAGCGTCTTTCTCCTGTTATATTGCCTTCTTTATCTTCCAGCCAATACTTACCTCTTTGTGGATTGAAAATAACCCTGTACTCTTTTCTTTTGGTTATAGCCAAGCGTCGGGCCCACCTTAAGGTAGAGACAATATCCTCTACTGAAGACTCCAGGTTAGTGCTGAAAAGAAAACTGCTCACAAAAGGAACAGATATAGAGATAACTGTCCCCACAATAGCCAGGACTATAATCAATTCTATTAAAGTATAGCCAAATTCTCCCTTACGACCACTCAATCTCCTCCCTCTCTTCTGCCAACTGTTGGTATATTCCCCCTGATTATATTATTCTTTGCTATTGATAATAACCTGGTAGTTCCACTTTTAATAGAAAACTCATCTTTTTTTATATCGTGTCACAGCATCGAGAAACGCAATGGATTGTAAAAAGCCTGCTTTTATTCTAGCTGAAAAGAGGACAGTGTCAAAAAAATCCACCGGGTTGGGGCATTAGGTTTGACTAATAGCTTTCTTTTGTTAAACTAGCCCCTGGAGAGACTAAAGGGCATCTGTGGATGAAAGCTTATGAGGCATCTTGCCTATCTAGGCAGTCTGGTCGTTCCGCCTTGAGGCTGTGCTCCTTTTCAATTATTCGCTGATTGGGTCCTCTTGCATTAAGAACCACGCTCGGTCAGATTGACAACGAACTTTTGCAGGAAATCGACTCTATCCGTTTTGAGAAACATTCTGAGTTCGCAATAGCTGGATTATTAAGAGTTTACATAAGATGAGAAATCTCCATCTTAAAAATCACAAATTTCACAGATAAACTATCGGTACCTTCTTCTGATTCATGTGAAAGCTCGAGAATAGCTTGTGCTCAATAGTTGTAAAAGGTAATCTCTTATATCACCATTTTCCTGCAAAAGCTAGCTATGCCATGTGGCAAGTTGGTATTCATAACTTACTTGGTTCTTTGATGTTCTATCTCCTCAATTAGCTTGAGATACTCTTCTACGAGATTGACACTGCGTTGAATAGAGAAAGATATTTCCTCTTTGCTCATACCCTTTTTCCTGCAGAAATTAACCCTGTGAAGCTCCAAAAGGTACTTATCTACGCTCAGGGGATCGTGGGAGCATTCCTTAGCAATGTCGGAAGTCTCTTTCCCCTCGAGTAGTTTCTTACGACATATTTCAACCTTATGGGTAACGCTTCTTCCCATATCATGAATTGTACCTCGTCGGGGAAGAATACAGTTATGCTCCTTCTCATATTGGGCAATAAAGTGGTTGATTCCAGTACGACTATAACTAAACATAAGAGCAAGTTCAGTTGCGGTAAGTTCGACTCCGTCTCTGTCTGCTTGTATCATAACCCGAGCTATTCGGTCTTTGGTTACTTCCCTAAAGGGTAAGCCAGATTCAAGCTTTACATAATCCTCATCCTCCACAAGAGAAAGGATGACAGCTCTTAGTTTAGTCTGGGCTATTGTTTTTGCCCTTGCCGGAAGATCTTCTTTGGCTACTGCGCACCAGGGAAGCTGGCCAAAGCTTACATATTCACCTTTAGGGTAGAACTGATCGATGAACTTTCTTATCTGGCAGCAGAATAGATCTATTACCTTAGGACCACCAAGTCGGGGAAATTCACTCTGGATGAAATGTCTGATAGCACTATCAAAGTTTTTCGCTCTTTGAGGTTTCCACATATCCCTATTAATATCTCTTATCATGGCTTTACCCTCCTGTTTTCTTGGCCCCCTTTTTTAGGCTTGAACTGAGCGATAATCTCCTCAATTCTTTCAGAGTACTCGGGGGTGTTGAACCTTTGGTAAAGCCCTTGATATTTTTTAACCAAATTTGGGGATATCTGAACGACAAAGGCTATTTCTGATATTGAGTGTCCCTCCTTGGTAAGGGAGGCTACGCGAGCAAACTTGTTAATATAGTTCTGGATTGAATTCAGGCTATGGCACAGGTCTTGGGCGATTTGAGTAAGAAGCCTGCGCTTAATATAAAGCTCAACTGCTCTAACTCGATGAGTGAGAGCTCGTCCGATGTCTTTCTGTTGGGATCTTACCGGGATCACAATTCTTTTTGAGCGAAAGTATTTCAGGTCTCGACAGATAGTTCGGTAACCACAATTGAACACCTTATAGGCAAAGTCTTCAGCTGTCAACAGAACTCCTTGGTCTTTAGCCTCTTCTGCTATACGTTTGAGCTGGAGGCGTCTTAGGGCAGTTACTCCTCGATAGCTATTTTCCAGGCGGATATTATCGTCAGATTCTCCATTGTATTTAGTTATTACAACGGGTTTGAACTTGCATTTTCCTAAGGGTTTACCAGGAGGTTCATCGCTATCGATTCCCATAACTACCATTTGCCCTGGATGAATAGTTTCGTTATCGTATAGGTAGGGCATGTAAATTTCTTTGACAATATCAAGAAGCGCTTTCGACTCGATAGGGGAACAGTTAAGACCTTCTTCTACCTCTTTTCTAAAGGCTTGATCCAAAGTCTTGGTGGATAGACGTCTCTTTCTTTCCTCTGTCTTGTTTCTTATCATAGCCATTGACCTCCTTTGGATTTTAATTCCATCTTAATAAAGATCCAGTAGGTTGCCAAATGGCATTATAGTTCGTTGACAAGTGCTGAGGTTTTTGCTAGTGTTCCATCATAGAACGGTGCCAAGGAGTTCCTTGGGTCTATTATGATGCAGGCAAAAAATGGTGACCTTGAGCAAATGTGTCATCGTATGACCGACAGAGGTTGGTTTGCATGAATGATTCAATTATTGAGGCTACAGACTTTCGTAAGACCTACGGCGATCTGGTAGCTGTAGACAGCATCAGCCTTGAGGTAAAGCGCGGGGAAATTTTCGGTCTTCTTGGACCGAACGGAGCCGGGAAGACCAGTACCCTGGAAGCTCTAGAAGGACTGCGTTCTCCTGATGGTGGCTCTCTGCAGGTAATGGGAATTAATCCCACTCGCGAGCCCCATAAGCTGCGCAAGCTAGTGGGTGTGCAACTACAAACCTCGGGACTGCCAGACAGTATCCGCGTTAATGAGGCCATGGAGCTATTCTGTGCCTACCATAATGTAGCTCCCAACTATGATGTACTCAAGCGCCTGGGCCTGGAGGAGAAAATGAGCAGGCAGTACTATATGCTCTCTGCCGGTCAAAAGAGACGCCTGGCGCTGGCCCTGGCCATAGCCCATAATCCATCTGTGCTCTTTCTGGATGAGCCAACTGCTGGTCTCGATGTTCCCTCCCGCATTGAACTGCACAAGCTAATGGGAGAACTGAAAGAGGCGGATACCACCATCATGCTTGCTACACACGATATGGCTGAAGCAGAGAAGCTGGCTGACCGGGTCGCCATTCTACTGCGGGGTAGAATTGCTGCCACCGGTACCCCGCGGGAGTTAACGGCAACCGGATCGGGCCTTACCAAAGTCTCAGTCCGCACCAGTGGCTCCAGCCTTTCCGATCCTGACATCGCCTTTCCCGCCGTCACTCAGCATAGCGTCAAAGATGAGTACACTATCTACTACAGTACTGACCCTGGTCCCACAGTCTCAGCCATTATTGCTCACATCAAAGAACAGAAAGACACTTTAGTGGACCTAAGGGTAGAGCGTCCCTCCCTGGAGGAGCGTTTCCTGGAACTTACAGGTACAAGGAATACCCAATGAGAGCCTTCATCAATCACTTCTCCTTTGAGTTTCGCACTGGCATTCGTAACAAATCACTTCTCCTACTGAACTATCTTTTTCCATTAGCTTTTTATGCAATGATGGGATTACTGATGGCCGAGCTTAACCCTACCTTTCTGGATACTATGATTCCCGCAATGATCGTCTTTGCAGCCCTATCGAGCATGGTGTTGGGTTTACCCAACCCTCTGGTATCCGCCCGCGAAGCTGGCATCTTTCGTAGTTACAAGATAAATGGAATCCCCGCAGTCTCGATCCTCACTATTCCGGCTCTAACAACCGTTGTGCACACCATAGTTGTGGCCGCGATTATTAGCGCCACAGCCACCCGATTTTTTGATGCAGCATCGCCGGTGAACTGGGCCGGTTTCGCCCTGGTCCTCTTGCTTACGGTCTTCAGCATTGCCGGAATAGGTGTGCTGGTTGGGGTGATTTCCTCTGACTCTCATTCCACAGTACTTTGGTCACAGCTGATCTTTTTGCCTTCCATGATGCTGGGCGGGCTGATGATTCCTTCCAGCATGTTGCCCGAGGTGCTCAGCAAGATTGGAATGCTACTTCCCAGTACCTATGCTATGCATGCCTTTCAAGGACTGGCCTGGAAAGTGGATACTGGTTTTGATCCCCTCTGGTCAGCTATTATCCTGCTGGCAAGTGGGATACTGTCTTTTGGCCTTGCCATCTATCTGTTTAGCTGGGACCGGCATAACACTACCCGTCGTGCGCATCCTCTCCTGGCTTTCCTGAGTTGGTTGCCCTATATTGTCGGCGCCTTGCTATGGTGAGTAGAGAACTGAATGGAAAACCTGCCAGCTGGGTATATCGCCCTCTCAAAGAGGTCGCTGAAAAAGTCTTTTCTAAAACAAAATCATCCCAATGTCATTGCGAAGGACGAAGTCCTGAAGCAATCTCAAGATAAGCCTAAGACAAGCTTTGCAGTTGCAACAAGAGATTGCTTTACTCCGTTCGTAATGACGAAATTGTACTTTTTCAGCAATCTCCTCAAAACCAGGTTGACAAATACTGGGATTTGGTTTAGCCTACGCTTCAAAGGACATTACCTGAAGACAGGCAAAAGTTCTTTGATTGCCAATATGTGACTGGGAGGAAAGAATGAGAAAGAAAGTTTTCGGCAAAACAGATCTAATGGTCACTCCGGTAGCAATGGGTGGTATTCCCATTATGCGTCTTTCTAAGAAAGAGGCGGTGGATGTGGTTCGGAAGGTGCTCGCTATGGGGGTCAATTTCATAGATACCGCTACCGGATACGGCGATAGCGAAGAAAAGATTGGGGAGGCACTGAAGGAAAGGAGGAGGCAAGACGTAGTAATTGCTTCCAAATCACCTGCCTCAGATAAAAAGCTATTTCTGGAACATGTGGATTTGAGTTTGAAGCGACTCCAGACCGATTACATTGACATATATCACCTTCACGGAGTGAACTCCGAGGAGAAGATGAAAGAGGTTATGGAACCGGGAGGTGCGTACGAAGGACTTGAGGAAGCTATTAAAGAAGGAAAAGTTCGATATCCCGCCTTCAGCTCTCACCACATGCCTGAAGCCAAGAAACTGATGCTCAGCGAGAAATTCGACGTTGTCCAAATTCCTTTCAACTTTATAGATACCGAGCCAGAGAAGGAAATAATTCCGCTGGCCAGAAAGATGAATTTGGGTTTCATTGCTATGAAGCCTCTGGGAGGAGGCCTTCTGGAAGATGCCAACCTTGCGTTCCGTTATCTGGCTCAGTTTTCAGGCATAGTGGCTGATCCAGGTATCGAAAAGGCAGAGGAAATGGAGGAGATCCTACGGGTAATTGAGGATCCTCGGATTCTAAGTTTACAGGAGAAAAAGAAGATCGAAAGAATCCGAAAGGAACTGGGAAAGGAGTTCTGCCATCGCTGTGATTATTGCCTTCCATGTTCACAGGACATACCTATAAGTTCAGTTCTTTTAGTCAAGAGCGTCGTTAAGCGGATGCCCTGGCAGAACGCTGTTAAGTGGCTGGATCCTGCCATAGAAAAGGCTCGAGAATGTACCGAATGTGAGGAATGTCTTGAACGTTGTCCTTATAATTTAGCTATACCGGAGTTACTTAAGAAAAACATATCCTTGTGGGAGGAGCACAAGAAAAGAGCGGCTGAAACTCTCCCTTAGAAGATTTAAAAAAAAGTTCGAACATCGTCCTGCCAGGCGCCAATAAATAGCTTATAGCGGATAGCGTTTAGCGTATAGCGTTTCCCCTATCTTTTCGCCTTCCTCACTTACCAGTCTTTTAACATACTCTACTGCCTCTTCTTTGCTTTTTATTTCTTCTTTGATTTGTGCCTGGTGGATTTTATCCAGAAGGTAAGAAATATAGGGACTGGGAGGGATATTCAATGTTTCCATTAAATCTTTTCCTTTAATGAGGCGGGGGGGATGGAGAATCAAATCTGACTTTCGAAAGTATTCTTTTAATATTCGGGTTACAAGTATAAGAGAATTTTGCTGATGCGGATGAGTAATAAGAAAGAGTAGGCATATTTCCACCGACTCTTTTTTGGCTCGTATTAAAAATGGGATGGTATCTGGAGGTTTTTCCTCATTTTCTATTATTCTTTCCAAAAAGGGATAGAGCTTTTCTATTCTTTTAATCATTTCTACATCTTTGCCTGCCAGTTTCAAATCTTTCCCTATCAAAGAAAGGCTATTTTCTTTTTGATGGGGAGAAAAGATAAGTGTGATGAATTTTAATAAATCTCTAGGTACTCTGGTTCCTCTTTCTTCTGATAAATGAGTAGTTATCTTCTTTTTAAGACGTTTGTCGATTATTTTCTTGTTAAACAATATATTTTCTAATCTTTTTAGACTTTCCAGATTGGGATTCTTGCCTAGTATCTGTTTTAGTAATGTTTTTGCCGCTGAATTCTCCAAATATCCATAAGATAGAGGGTTTTTCAAAAGGAGGAATAGTTCATTTCCGATTCGCTCCTTAGCCACATCCTTAATAAGAGAAGATTTATCTTGGATAAACTTAGTAATTTTATCCTCGACAGTAAAGTCAAGCTGAGAGGCAAGACGGAAAGCGCGCAGCATGCGCAGAGGGTCATCTTTAAATGAATCCTTCCTTAATAACCTGATTTTCTTATTCATTAAATCTTCCAGTCCTGTTTTGGGGTCTATCAGGAATAAAAAGGGTAAATTGAGTGAATCTAGATCCAGGGCCAGGGAGTTAATGGTGACATCACGCTGAAGCAGGTCTTTTTCTAAAGATGGATATTTCTTCAAGCTGAAGTCAATGAATATCCCTTCAGGGAGAGCAACTCTTCTTAAGGTGGGACCTAAGGCAATTAAACTCCTTCCTGTTCTCTGAGCAAATAGTTCGGCTACCCGGAAGCAAGAATCCTCTGTAATTAAGTCCAGGTCCTTTTTTTCTTTGCCCAACAGAAGATTACGAAGGCATCCTCCTACCAGCCAAAGTTTTTCTTTTTCTTTTAATTCAATTAGTTCCTTCAGGTGTGGGTCTTTTTGAAGATGATTTTTTAGATAGTCCCACTTTAAAGAACTTTCCGATTCCCTTTCCTTGCGAATTTTATCTAAAATACCATTGACAAATTTTCCCGAATCGTCCGTTCCATAACGCTTAGCTATTTCCACTGCCTCATTTATGCTGACTATAGGAGGAACATTTTCTAGAAAGAGGAGTTCATAAATGGCCAGTCTTAAGATATTTCGATCTACTGTAGCCATACGGTCCAGAGTCCAGTTTTTGGCGTATTTTTTTATGAGAGAGTTAAGAGGAAGGATAAAATGATGACTCCCCCGCACCAATGTTTCGGCAAATTCTCTTACTTCGGGTTTAAATCGGTAACGGGAGAAAATAACCTCTAAGGCTTCTTCGCTTGAGGTTTTTCTCATTTCTATTTGATAAAGAACTTGAAGAGCAAGCTCTCTGGCCTTGCGGCGGTTTTTCATCCCGGAAACTCTTTTTTCAAATTAATTACTTATACCTCAGATGTTGCTAGAGTCTGTAAAGCAATTCTCAGTGTTTTCCTTTAGCCAATCCTCTCTTGTAGACAAAGTTCTGGGCGAAGACTGAAGGACGCTTTAAACGGTGTCGGTTAAATCCTTTTTCTTCTTATCCTCAATATCCGGATATTCAAGAGGAGGCTCTGCTAGCTGCAAACCCTGCAGAGACTTTTTCTGGGTGAGGATATTGATTATCTGCATAACCAGATCCAGGTCTCGAGGATTTAGTGTTTGAGTCGTTCTCAGCAAATCCTGCTTTCTTGTGTCTTTAAGTAGGTCCTTTATATCAGTTGGCAGGAGTTTCCAGGAATTGAGGAAAGCGTTGTTCTCAAAGAAGTAGCTAAGGGGAACGGAAAAAGCCTTGCCTATCTTTTGCAGCATTTTAATAGAAGGATACTGCTGGTCTCTTTCCATTTTTCCAATATAGGTATAGTCAATTTTGCCAGGTACACACTCAGCAAATTCCTTTTGCGTCAAGCCTAATCTCTTTCTCAGTTTCCTTATTCTGTTTCCTATCTTCATTTTTAACCTTTCGTCAGCAATATTGACAATATATTAGTCTATATGGACAAGCCTGTCAAATACCAAATTCTCTTGGCTATAATGATACTGCACACTTTTTCGAGAAGAACAATACTAGAAGTTATTACTTCAATAAAGTAAAAGGTAGACTGGCGACGGAATTATTCTCACCAGAGAGAGGATTTATCCTTACCAGACCTTGACAAACGTCTTATTTATCATATACTAGTATATGATGAGCACACACAGGCGTGGGCTACTGAACAAATTGATAGAGGAAAGCTTATGGAAAAGATTATCTTGGTACGATATCAGATTATACCTATTTCTGGTAATATGTGCTGATGAGGAAAAAGGAAAGGGAAGACTTAGTATAGAGGTTCTAAAAAAGTGTCTGGGAGATAAATTCTCTTGGCAGCAACTAGAAAAAGCAGCCCATAATCTGGAAAAATTCCATCTCGGCAAGATAAATATCTCATCCTCAGCTTCCGAAATAGAGTTTGAATTCTTAGCAGGAGACTAAACTAGAATCAAGAAGTAAAAAGGGGCACCCCTGCCAGTCATAGAGCCCCTAAGGGTTTTTTCTGAGCAAGGATATTGATTATCTGTATAACCAGGTCCAGATCTTCTGCATTCAGCTCCTTACTTCTTGTTAGTAAATCCTGTCTCTTTCTGTCTTTGAGCAGATCCTTTATCTCACCCGGTAAAAGATTCAAAGAATTTAGAATGCTGTTATCCTCAAAGAAATAACTAAGGGGAACGCCAAAAGCCTTTCCTATCTTTTTTAACATCTTAATAGAAGGATATTGCTCCCCTCTCTCCATTCTTCCAATATAGGTATAGTCAACTTTACCTACTACACGTCCAGCAAATTCCTTTTGCGTTAAGTCTAATCTTTTTCTCAGTTTTCTTATTCTTTCTCCTAGATTCATTTTCAACCTTTCATTTGTGATAGTAATAGTTTATCTGAGTGGATGCCAAATGGCGCACTCACTAAAAAAGAGGTAAACTCAATAAAAAAAGCGTCTATTTTCATAGACGCCTTTGTCTTTTAATAATCCCGCTATTGAAAACGCCTTTGTTTTCTCAGCAACACTTCTTTGTGTCGCCAACTTTTCTATTATTCGATTATATTGATAAGTTATACAAAAAACAGTTCCACTTGTCAAGGGTATTGTTACGTAATGTTGTAGTGTTAATAGAATGTTATACATAACTATCAAGCCAGAATGTCCTACCTTAGAGATTTAATTAGTTCACTTGCTTATAGCTTTATAGAGGAATACTAAAAACTGGCAGAGAGCAAGGTTAAGAATTAGTTGAGTAGTCAGCCTCTGTTGTGCTGAGTATCGACAGAATCATTAGTTGAGAGAGATTATTTAGCCTACACCAGACTTGACAAGCATACCTATTTATCCTATACTGTCAAATGATGAAGATAGACAGACGTGAGCTTCTAGAGGAGCTAAGTCAGACAAATTTATGGAAAAACTTGTCTGCAGAAGAGGTTAGAGTATATCTGCTTCTCATAATCTGCGCTGATGAAATAAGAGGAGCCGGAAGGCTCAGCCCAGAAGTTCTTGAGAGATGCTTAGGGAGTAATTTTACTATGGACCAATTACAGAAAGCATTGCATGAACTGGAAAGCCTTTCTCTACTCAGGCTAGATATTGCATCAGCAGGATGGGAGATAGGGTTTAGATTCTTATGAGAAAAGAAGTTTGCATCAAAAACTAAAGGAATTCAGAAGCATATTAGGTGGTTCATTTTACTGTCTCCATAGCTCTTAATTCCCAGGATGCCTTTACCTATAGCTATTTGGGAGAAGCCTATGAGAAGAACAAAATGTACGAGGAAGCAGTTTTAGAGCTAAAGAAAGCTATCGCGCTGGACCCAAACAACGCTTTTTTCCATTTAAGACTGGCCACTATTTATAGAAAAAAAGGAGCATCAAAAGAAGCTAAAAAAGAGTATGAAAGAGTATTAGAAATCTTGCCTCATAATAAGCAAACAAGAGAAACTATTACTGAATTGATGAATACACTGAACCTTGCTCCTAAGAAATAGGTCCCTTGCTCTTGGCCCCACTTTGATTATGTTTTTGCTGGTAATTCTTGCAGTTTTCACCATATATGTCGGCGTTATGTTGCAGGCAATGGCTCGATTATTTCATATTACTTGCAGGCCAGCATTATTCCTGCAATATGGACAAGGTTTTCTTTGAACAGCTTGGACTACCGGAGGCAAAATATAGCTTAGATGTTGGCTCAGGTTCACGTGTTGAAGAAACGGGGAAAATACTCATGCGCATAGAGAAAGTCTTACTAAAAGAAAATCCAGACATTGTTTTAGTTGAAGGGGACACAAATACCGTCCTTGCAGGAGCCCTTGCCGCTTCTAAATTGCATATAAGGGTTGGGCACATAGAAGCTGGCCTCAGAAGCTATGATGAGAGAATGCCCGAAGAAATCAATAGAATTTTAACCGACTATATTTCTGATTATCTGTTTGACCCAACAGAAAAAGCAAAGGAAACTTTATAAAAGGAAGGAATATAAGAGGATAGGATCTTCGTCACTGGCAACACTATTGTGGATGCTGTTTACCAGAACCTGAAAATTACGGAAGGAAATAAGAGTTCAAAACCAAAAAAATATTTCCTTCTCACTCTTCACCGCCCGGAGAACGTGGACAGTGGAGAGAGATTTGCTTCCATTTTGGAGGCTCTAAATAAGATATCTTCGGAGTTCCACCTGCCGGTGATTCATCCCATTCATCCTCGCTCCCACAAGATGATAAGACATTTTAACCTCAAACCGTGTAACATCGAGCTAATCGAGCCGTTAGACTTCCTCACTTTTCTTCGACTTGAAGCTAATGCTTCCCTTATTCTCACTGACTGGGGGGGAGTTCAGGAGGAAGCCTGTATCCTTCATGTTCCTTGCATTACCTTGAGAGATATTACAGAAAGGCCTGAAACTTTGGAGGCGGGCGCCAATATTCTGGCTGGAGACAATCCATATAAAATTCTAGAATCTGTAAAACTAATGCTCAATAAAGAAGATAACTGGGTCAATCCTTTTGGAGACGGGAGAGTAAGGTTAGGAATTAGTTGAGAGAGATTATTTATCCTAAAAGGTATCTTGACATAATAATTATATATCTTATAATGATACAAACGTGAAGCATAGTAAGGTTTTTTGAAAGAATTTCTCTTGATTTTGTTTTTGGGTTTTGAACTATGAGCCATCAGCTATTGGCTCATAGCTTTATCCATAGGACCAAATTATGGATCTTAATTGTCTACTAAAGGAAATGAAAGACAGAGGTGCCTCGGATCTCCACCTTGTGGCCAGAATCTCCCCTATGTTCCGCATAGATGGAGCTTTGAAGAGATTAGATGAGGGAATTCTTACCGATAAAGAGACAAAATCTCTAATCTATTCCTTCATAGATGAGAAGCAAACAGCAGAATTTGAAAAAAATCATGAGTTGGACTTCTCTTTTGGAAAACCCGGATTGGGACGTTTTAGGGCTAATGTTCATTTTCAACGAGGGTCAATAGCCGCAGCTATCAGGCGTATTCCTGATAGGGTCCCTTCTCTTTCTGAACTCAATCTTCCTCCTATCCTGGCTGAGTTGGCCCTTAAAGAAAAGGGTCTTGTTCTGGTAACCGGACCATCTGGCTGTGGTAAATCAACCACTCTGGCGGTCATGATAAAAATAATAAATGAACAGAGATCCGTTCATATTATCACCATAGAGGACCCTATTGAATATCTACATTCTCACAACAAGAGTATAGTAGAACAAAGAGAGGTAGGATCAGATACTTTCTCCTTTGCTGATTCTTTGAAGCGATGTCTTCGTCAGGATCCGGATGTCATTATGATTGGAGAAATGAGAGATTTAGAGACCATTGCCACCGCTATTACGGCCGCCGAAACAGGGCATCTGGTCCTGGCTACCCTGCATACACCCAATGCTCCCGAGGCAGTGAATAGAATCGTTGATGTTTTTCCTCCTTATCAACAAACTCAGATAAAAATAGAGTTGTCCAGTACTCTGCAAGGAATAATTGCTCAGGTCCTTCTTCCCAAAAAGGATACCCAGGGAAGAGTACCCGCCGTGGAGTTATTAATTGCCACTTCTGCCGTGAAGAATCTGATTCGGACTGGTAAATCTCACCAATTGTGGACCAGTATGCAAACAGGATCCCAATTTGGAATGCAAACAATGGATGAGGCGCTGAAAGATTTAATAAGCAGGGGTATAGTTAGCTTTGAGGTGGCTTCGGTAAAGGCAAGAGATCGAGCCACTTTTGAAAAAGATTTTAGCGTCAGACCTTAAATAGCTGATAGCTAATAGCTCATAGCTGATAGTAAAAGGCTAAAAGCTATGAACCATGAGCTAAAAAAGTCCCCAGATTCTCTTGAAGTATAGGAAGGGAATATTTCATGCCCACTAAGAATAATAGATGGCTGATAAGAATCCTGCTCAACAGAGAGTTAATTACTAAATCTCAGTTGAACGAAGCTTTGGCGAAACAGAGGGAGACTAAACAGTCTCTGGATAAAATCTTGCTAGAGCTTAATTTTGTGGACAAAAAAGAGCTTGAAGCTTTAAAGAAAGAAGAGCCTGTTCAGACTTACCAGGAGAAAGCGCTCCTCAAGCGTGTTGATCCGGAAGTATTGAAATTAATTCCTGAAACTATAGCCAGGCGTTATCATCTCATCCCTCTATCTAAAGACGGAAAGGTCATTACCGTGGTTATGGCAGATCCCGACGATATTGTAGCTATTGATACCGTAAGAACTATCAGTGGTTATGAAATCAATGCTATCCCGGGTTCAGAAAAAGATATTACAGCGGCAGTGGAAAAGAATTACAGTGGCTCTCCTGATATGGAGGCAGTCCTGTTAGATCTAGTCAAAGTAGATGGCTCTACAGTTGAGTTAGGAGCGGGAGTGGATGCTACCCAGGTTAAACTCAGAGCCAATGATCCACCGGTAGTCAAGTTTGTAAATCTGCTGCTGCTGGATGCTATTGAGCGCAGGGCTAGTGATATTCATATTGAGCCCCGAGAAAAAACTATGGATGTTCGAGTTCGTATTGATGGAGTTTTGCAGGAGGTGCCGCCTCCCCCTAAAACTATGTACTTCTCCATCATCTCGCGCATAAAAATTCTTTCCAATCTGGATATTGCCGAGCGAAGGCTCCCTCAGGATGGCCGTTGTGTGGTGAGAATAGGGGATAAGAAGGTGGATATCAGAATCTCCACTCTTCCTACCATGTATGGACAGAAGGTAGTCATGCGTCTTTTAGATACAGAAAAGCTTTCCCTGGATCTTGAAGAATTAGGCTTTACTGCCGATCAACTTTCAAAGTTCCAAGAAGTCCTCCAGCGCCCCTATGGAATGATATTAGAGACTGGACCAACTGGTTCTGGAAAAACGACCACCCTCTACGCTGGCTTAAGGCATATCAATACTCCAGAGAAGAACATTGTTACTATAGAAGACCCTATTGAATATGATTTAGAAGGAATCAATCAAGTGCAGGTAAAACCTGATATCGATTTGACCTTTGCCAATGGCTTACGCTCCATTCTTCGACAGGACCCTGATGTAATTCTGGTGGGAGAAATTCGCGACCGTGAAACAGCGGAGATTGCTATAAGAGCTGCCCTAACCGGTCATCTGGTCTTTAGCACTCTTCATACTAACGATGCCCTTGGTGCGATAGCTCAGCTGCAATACTTCAATATCGAACCCTATCTCATTGGTTCTGCCGTTGATTTAGTGATTGCCCAAAGACTGGTTCGTAAAGTTTGTACCCACTGTCAGGAACCTCATCTTATTTCTGACAAGGTTTTAGAGCGATTGGGGGTAACTGGGGAGAGCACCAATAATTTCACGCCAGTCAGAGGTAAAGGCTGTCCATATTGTAACTACACCGGCTATTGGGGTAGAATTGCCATATATCAATTCTTCGAAATCACTGCTCAAGTGAAGAAACTAATTTTTGACGGGGCTAATATGGATATTCTGAGGAAAGAGACAGCCAGGCGGGGAATGAGGACTCTCAGAGAATCTGCTGTAGAAAAGCTTCGCCAGGGAGTAAT
Organism: Candidatus Aerophobetes bacterium Ae_b3a; assembly: GCA_005223095.1. Classification (GTDB taxonomy): domain Bacteria; phylum Aerophobota; class Aerophobia; order Aerophobales; family AE-B3A; genus AE-B3A. Next base: position 13,471 of record NJBQ01000023.1, on the reverse strand, counting down.
CAGCATGGAAGAGGTTCTCAGCGTTACCTTAGAGGACTAAGAATGCCTAAATTTACCTGTATCTGTATAGACAGTCAGGGACAGAGAGTCAAAACTCGCTATGAGGCAGATTCGATACCGGAAGCAACCTCTTTTTTGCGAGATAGGAACCTCATTCCCGTTTCAGTAAAGGAGATTAAATCGGATACTTTTGTCCGACAGACGATGAGAGAACTTGGCGGTCTTTTGGCTGCCAGGCAGATAAAAGCATCTGAAAAAGCAGTTTTCTTTCGCCAGTTAGCTACTATGCTCAAAGCAGGAATGAATTTATTGGATTGTCTTAAAGACCTTTCCTCTCACACGGACAACAAGAATTTTTCTCTCCTTATAGAAGAGGTAAGAAGGTATGTGGCCTGGGGACGCAGTTTCTCTGAGGCCTTGTCAGAGTATCCTCACATATTTCCTTCCCTCATTACCGAGATGATAGCCGTGGGAGAAGAGGCCGGCTCGTTGGATGAGGTAGTCTCCGATATGGCTAAGTTCCTGGAAAGCCAGATAGACCTGAAAAAAAAGGTAGCCAGTGCCAGTAGATACCCCATGTTTATCCTTGCTTTCTTTGTGGTGGTGGTGGGAGTAATGGTCTTTTATCTTATTCCTACATTCAAAGGGATATTTTCATCCTTTGGAGCTGAATTACCTCCTCTCACCCGCTTTACTATCGCTGTAAGCGACTTTCTCATCAAAAACTCTCCTTATGTAATAGTTCTTATTCTGGCTATGGGTTTTGTAGGATACGGATATTCCCGGAGCGGAAAAGGCCAGGGCATCCTGGACAAAATGAAGTTCAGAATACCGGTAATGGGTAAACTAACCTATAATCTGGTCCTGGCACGGGTGTGTCGTACCTTAGGTATCTTACTGCGTAGTGGAGTTCCTCTCATAGTTGCCCTTGAGCACACGGCCGCCGTTAGCGATAATGTGGTAGCCGCAAAGGCTATAAGAGAAATGCGGGAAAAAATTGTTCAAGGTTCTACCCTGGCTCAAGAGGTAAAAAAGCAGAGTTTCTTCCCTTCTTTAGTGGCAGGAATGATTCATACCGGCGAGGAATCAGGGAAATTGAGCGATATATTGCCCCAGGTGGCTGATTTCTATGATGCGGAAGTGGATTACCAGGTAAAGGCACTTACATCAACTCTGGAGCCAGTTCTCATCATTGGCCTGGGAGCAATAGCTGCTTTCTTTGTTTTAGCAATGTATTTACCTATTTTTCAGTTAGGAGAGGTTATGGGGTAGAAAGTCAAATAAAGGATATAGGAGGTAAAAAGAATGAAAGGGTTGATGAAAATGCTAGATAAGAGCAAGAGAGGTGAGGGTGGATTTACTCTGATTGAGCTGATGATTGTGATTATCATCGTGGGTGTCCTGGCAGCTGCAGCAGTGCCGATATACACCAGCTATGTGAAAAGAGCTTATATAACTGAGGCAGAAGCTAGTTTAGGAGCAATTCGGACGGCTCAAATTGCCTACAAGGCGGAAACTGGTGCGTTTGCAGTTGATAGAGGCGAACTCGACATGACAGATGCTGATTTCGAACACAACCGATATTTTGGCGGGGGTTGCTTTACTACTACTGATCTAGTTGCTCGTTGCGATGGAGATGCACTTGGAGTAACACCCTTCAACGCTACCACAGGAGCGATTGACCTAGAGATGAACCTTACTACAGGTGCGATCGAGGATATTTATGTTCCTCCAGCCACATAAAAAAAATGACAGCACTAAATCCTGAAAGTAGCTAGTCGGTGGCGATTGTTTTATCATGACAGATCATAACGGTGGGCAAGGCTTGAATTCTATCTATAGTTAGTAGCCAGGAGTTGGACAGAATCTGTCCAACTCCTGGAGAGGGTTTATTGATGAAACTTTTTCCTTATAAGTCAGAAAACGGTTTTAGCTTAATAGAGGTATTAATAGCTCTTGTGATATTGGTTATAGTCATTTTGGGAGGAGGGTTATATTTTTTTTACGGTCGTCTGGGTATTAATCGGGAGGGATACCGCCGAGCCGCCCTTGTGGTAACCAGCCAGAGACTGGAAAAGCTGAAGGCCGCCAATTACGGTGATATCGCTCCTGAAGATGGTGATATATCTGAACCTGGCGACATATTTGATCGATTAATCCGATATTACCTTTTGGATAGCGGTAGTTGGAATTGGATCCAACCAGTTTCAGGCGATCCTCCTGAAGCTGCCATCGAAACCATAGCAGTGGGTGATCCTTCTGGAGAAGAAAATGGGATGATGGTCACCAAGGCTGAAGCGCAGGAAATACAGGATAGCAGCTACGACTACTTGAAGATAACGGTAACTGTAAAGTGGAACATTGCAGAATGGGGCGATAATACTATCAATAAAGTGGAATTAGTTACCTTCATTGCTCCCTAATAGGTTCAATTAGTGAGAAATAAAACATCGGGTTTTACACTGATAGAATTGATGATAGCTATGATTGTGGCCGGCATTGGAATCTTAGCTGTCAGTTGGATTCTCCTTCTCAATCAAAGTTCCTGGAAGGAGGGTAACACCAAGCTGGAACTCCAGCGGGATACCTATCTAGCCATGCTGAAGATAGAGTATGAGCTAAGACTAGCAAGCTTGGACGATGTTACTACTTCCGATTCCACGTTGGTTATAGACACCAATGGTAAGAAATTCTTTCTACAGAGCGATGACCTCCTTTTTCAGTCTAGCAGTGATTCGCCGTGGGAGGTAGTGGTGGAAGGAGACACCGGCACTGACTTCGATGCTGATATCAGTAACGATGTAAATGTAGTCAATATCAATTTCACTCTGGTTAGAGGAAACCTGGAGAGCTTTATGACCACCTCGGTCATGCCGCGCAATTGATTATCAACGGGGTAAAGGAATGATGCCTGGACGGTTAAATGAGGAAAAAGGAATTATCCTTCCCATTGTCTTAATCTTGACCCTGATTCTTATGATTACTGGATTGGTCTTTGTATCTCTGGGAGTGCAGGAGAACCGTTTAGTTCAAAGGGAAATTAAGAAGAGGCGAGCTTTTTACCTGGCGGAAGCAGGCATTGAAACCGCCATTTGGCAATTTAATTGTGGGGATCAGCCTTGGCTCCCCTGGTCTGCCCCCTGGACTGAGGACGGCAACGGCAATCCCACCCGGACAGAGACTCTTTATGCTCCGCAAGGCAGCAGCGCCGGTGATTATGAGGTCACAGTAAGCGATAAAGATGCATCTAATCCGTTAATCGAATCCACCGGGTATGTCCCCAGCAAGGGGGCAGAGGGAAGGGTAGAAAAAACAGTCTGCGTCACCCTTGAGAAAGGCCACGATGCCATGTTTGGCTACGCTATTGCTAGTGCTGCAGGGATCATAATAGAAAACCCTGGTACTGTGATAACGGGCAGTTGTTATGCTGTGGGAGACATAATCATTGATGAGGCAACTGTTAACGGAAATGCTGAGGCAACGGAAACTGTTAGCGTAACTAACGAAGGTACGGTTACCGGAACCATAACTGAAGGGGCTGATGAGTTACCTTTCCCAGAATTTGACAGTAGCTATTACCAGTATAACGCTAGTTCAATAACAAATGGTGACTTGGCGATTAATGGGGTGGACCCCTATGCCGTAGATGGGATCTTGTATGTCACCGGAAATGTAACAATCAGCAATTCGACGTTGGTCGGGCCGGGCTCAATCGTGGCCGAGGGTAAGATAAATGTCCAACAAAACTCCCTGGTTGGGACTTCAATAGACACGGGAGTATCACTTGTTTCAGCTTATGAATCAACTCTTGAAGATGATATAGCCATAAAATTAGAAGAAGGGATTGCGGAAAATCCTTCCGAAGTATGGGGGGAGCTTTGGTCGCCCAATGGAGAAATAAAAATAGAAATGAACTCTCTGATTTACGGATCAGCTGTTAGTGGGGGCAGACATAAAATAGAAACTGGATCTGGCGTCATCTACTATACCCAGTTCGATGATGAGGATTTCTATAGTTACGTAGCACGACCGACATACCTGGTGCAAAATTGGCAAGAAGAATGAGCAATTTTATCTTTAGACAGGAGAATCCATGCTAGGGTTCAAGAATGTGGTCAGTATAGACATTGGATCCAGCCTGATAAAGCTGGTTCAGTTGAGTCAGTCTGGTGGCAAGATAAGATTAGATAAAGTAGGAATAGTGGATAACCCCGCTTCCAATTTCAGACCGTACAGCCAGAAGATAGGCAAAGGTGCTATTGCCCAGGCTATCAAACATTTATTGAGAAAAAGCCATATCAAAGCTAAGGATGCAGTTTCTTCTTTAAATGGTCCCTCCATTATTATTCAGTACTTAAAATTTCCTCCCCTTTCAGGAAAAGAATTAAAAAGTGCGGTTAATCTGGAAATCCAACGAGTTATGCTCGGTAGGCTCAATGAAGTAGAGACTGACTTTCAGGTTCTACCGCAGAGTGAAGAAAAAGATGGAAAACAGAATATCCTCTTTGTGGCTGTACCCAAATTAATGGTCAGACAGAGGATGGAAACTCTCGAGCAGGCTGGTCTGAATCCTATAGCCATTGATACTGATGGTTTGGTTCTGGCTAACTGTTTTTTAAGACTAAAGAATCTAGCCCCCCAAGAGGATGTAATGGTCTTAAACCTTGGAACAAGATTAATCAACCTGGTAATTTTAGGCAAAGAAAGTTTATATTTTATCAGAGATATTAGCTTAAGTTTAGAAAGTCCGCTTGAGCTAAGAGGTGAAGCCGTTTTGGGCAGAATAATTGAGGAGATCCGTCGCTCTATCCATTACCATGAGGAGCGGGGTAGGAAAAATAGAGTAGGGAGAATTTTCTTGACCGGCGGAAATGCTGTCAAGTTAGAGACTAGCGATTCATTTTTGAAAGTTCTGGGATTACCGGTGGAAAAGTGGAATCCCTTAAAAGATATAGAATTTGACCCCCGCAAATTAAGTTCTGGATTTACCGAGAGCAAAGGTTATTTACTGGCCATTGCCATCGGATTGGGATTAAGGGAAAAACAACCATGAGGATCCAGCTAAACTTCATTCGGGGCAGGGTAGCTACTTATAGACTGAAAAGTTTAAGGCAAATGATATTTGGTACTTTTTTACTGGTCTTTCTTCTTTGTTTTATGTTTATGGGGTATGTCTATATAGACAACTATTATGAAATTAAAAGCTATCAAAATAGATTAGCTTTAGTTTCAGAAAGATTTGCCAAACTAAATGAAGAGGTTTTTAGGATAGTGGAATACAAGAAGGAGTGGGATTCTCTGCGTGAGAAAATATCTCTGGTCAGTGAGCTTAAAGGAAAGCAAATGTGGTGGACGCCAAAACTAGAAGCTCTCAGCAAGCTGATGCCAGATAATATCTGGCTAAGCTCAATATCTGCCAGTTCGACAAATATAACCCTGAAGGGTTTTGCTCTGCCTGGTGATAACTGGGGATTTCGCTCTGTAGAAAACTTTGTTCAAGAGCTCAAAGAAGATCCAACCTTCGGCAAAATTCTAGGGGAAATCGATTTATCTACTGTGGCTCGCACCGGGGCAGAGAACCTGCCGGTCATGAGTTTTCAACTCTCCTGTGCGGTAGTTAGCCAAGAGGGCCAATGAAGACCAGATTGTTTAATAAGAAAATTTTGTCCCTCATTCTTATGGGAGGAACGAGCCTGGCTTTAGTCTATTTTTTCGTAATTAGACCTCAACAGACCGATTTAAGAAAAATAAAATTGGAACTGGAGGAAAAGGAGGCACTTCATACTGAGTATGGCACTCTTTCCCTACTGATTGATCACCTGCAAGAGGAAAAAGCTGCCCTCAGCCAGACCATTAATCGTTTTCTGGGAACTAAAGAAGAGAAAGAAACAGGTTTGGTCATTCCGCCTACTTTAATGGATATTTTCAAGGGCAGTAAAGTTGAGGTGACCTCGATTACCCCTGTTCCGCGGACAACAAAGGGGAATTTACTGGTATCTTCCTGGAAGATAAGCGTTGTGGCCGACTATCATGAGCTCGGTCAGTTTATCAGCACACTGGAAAGATCAATGGATTTTAATCGAATAGACAGTCTATCCATTTCTTCCGGAGGAACTTCAGCTAAGCATAAAGCGCAGTTGACTGTATCCAGAATTAGCTTGAAGAAGCAGTAAATAAGTGAGAGGAAGCTCATAGCTCATAGCTGGTAGCTCATAGGAAAACCAAAGAAAACCAAAAAAGCGGAATTAGAGAGAGAAAAAAAGATAATTTTAGAAAAGCTAAATTATTACTAAGTGAGAGATGAAGATAACAAAGGGACCGATAATTGTGGTAGTTTTAGCCGTAGTTCTGGTGGGAGCATGGATGTTTGTTCTGGGGATCATACCTGTTAAAAAAACGGTGCAGCGGATAGCTAAAATATCAACCATGCTAGAGGTAACTCCTGAGGAATTGAAGAAGAAAGCTGAGCAGACGGCCCTTTCTCTCTCTAATTGGCTAAAAGAGCAAGAAGAGATGGAAAAGATGCTTATCTATCACGGGGGTGGGCGGGATCCTCTGGTGCTCCCGGCAAAAAAGAGAGCAGAAGCAACAAAGCCTGCTCCCATAAAGCTTCCTCCCTTATCGCTAAAGGGCATTGCCTGGGATGAAAGCGAGCCCATGGCTTTCATCAATGATCTGGTCGTCAAAGAGGGCGATACTATCCAGGGAGCTAGAATAGTAAAAATAGATTTTGACCGTGTAGCTGTCCGGTATGGCTCTAAGAAATTTGTCATTAAGCTGATAGAATGGGAAGAAGAAAGTTAAAAGTAAAAAGATAAGGAGGTAGAGGGATGTTAGACTGCAAAAGAGGTGCAGAAAAGATTCAATGGGGAGGAAACAAAAAAATAATATTCTTGCTGGCAGCCATAATGATAATTTTTGCCGCTTCAGGGGTGGGTGCTCAGGAAAAAGCCGCCGAAACCGCTTCGGTATCTGCCCAGGGGATTATTTCCATAAATGTTAACCAGATGGACCTCCAGAATGTGCTGAGACTGATCGCCGAGAAAGCCGATTTGAATATCATCATGGGTAAAGAGGTGACGGGCGTAGTTACTCTGCGTCTTAAGAATGTGGATCTCTGGCAGGCACTGGAGTCTATTTTAGAGGTTAACGGATTTACCTATCGAGAGGAAAAAGGAGTTATTCGGGTGGTTAAGTCAGGGAAGGTCATTGAGGGGAAACTAATGCTGGTGACCGAAGTCATTGCCCTAAAATATACTCAGGCTGAAGAGATAAAGAAAGCTTCTCAGCATCTTCTCTCCCCTTCCGGGATTATGGAGATAGATGATCGGACTAACTTGCTAATTATCACGGATTCCCCCCAGGATATTGAGAAAATTTGTCAGTTAATAGCCAGACTGGACACCAAACTGGATACCGTCCCGGTGTTCAATCTGATGGGAATTCTATTTGCCTCTGACTATTCCCTGGCTATGATCAATGACAGAATTTTGAAGGTGGGAGAGACGATAGAGGATTTCACGGTTAGTGAAATTGGGGAAGATAGTATCACTCTAAAAAGAGGGAAACAAGCCATTACCCTGAGGTTAAGGGAGGAGACTCGTGCCGTGGAAAAATAGATTATCTGTTGGGGCCATGGTAGTTTTACTGGCTGTAGTGGGATTGGTATTGGGCTCAGCCCCAGGATTAGCCAAAACAGCTTCAGAGAAGACCACAACTCTTATTTCCCTGGATGTAAGACAGATGTATCTTCAGGATGTGCTGAGGCTAATCGCTGAGAAAGCCGATATTAACATCATTGTTGAGAAAGAAGTGCTCGAGGCTAATATAGTGATTACCCTGTGTCTTGAGGATGTGGATCTCTGGCAGGCACTGGAGTCTATTTTAGAAGTAAGCGGCTTTGGCTATCGAGAAGAGGATGGAATTATCCGGGTAGTTAAGTTAGAGGCGGAACCTCCTCCAGCGTTGGAAAGAGAGCGATTTCAATTGAACTACATAAATGTAGAGGAAAAAAAGGATGTCTTGACAAAGGCTTTAGGCAATATAATTAAGGGAGAGGGGGAATTATTTCTAGACCCTTTAACTAACTCCGTCTATGTAACTGCTATTTCTTCTTGTCTAAAAAAGGTCAAGGAATATTTTGAAGTGGCTGATGTTAGACGTAAGCGGATTATGATTAAAGTAGAATTTATAGAAGTTCGCCTGACTGATGAAGCAAAGTTGGGTATAAAGTGGCGATGGGAGGGAGCTTATGAGAGCTATCCTCTGGGAGTAACCTTTGATTATCCCTATTATGCCAGTCCTGAGCCTGGAGAGAAAGTTCCCGAACCTCGAGCTCCTCTTTCTACTTTGGCTGCCGGAATAGGAATAATATTTGGCAGCGCCGAGCAGGAATTCAGGGGAATAATAGATATGCTCATTTCCGAGGGTAAGGCTCATCTTCTTTCCAGTCCAAATATAGTTACCCTTGAGGGTGAGGAGGCAGAGATAGATGTAGTAGATGAGTATCCTTATGAGACATATGTAGTAGAGGAAGGAGTAAAAGAGACAGTCATAAAATTCAAGAGCGTGGGTGCAACTCTCCTGGTTACCCCTCATATAAAGGAGGAAAAGTGGATAGTTTTGGATATAGAGCCCGAAGTCAGCGAGATCACCGGGGCCCCTCCCTTCGTCGGTGCTCCTCCCATAGTGGGTACTAGAAAGGCCAGGACTCAGATAGCAGTGAATGATGGAGATACTATTGTCATTGGCGGACTTCTAAGGGAGACCGAAACGGAGACCAAATCGGGAGTTCCCTTTTTATCTCGTATTCCCATACTTGGCTCCCTTTTCAGCCATAAGACAGTTAAGAAGGAAAAGACTGATTTATTAATCCTCATTACCCCTTATGTTCTCCCGGAAAAGATAGAAGAGATTGATGTATTAGAACAGCGTAAGCCACTCAAAGTTCAAATGGAAGAGCTTTACCAAAAGGGGCTGGATTATAAAGGCGGTGGGGAATATGAAAAAGCCAGGCAATGTTTTGAGGAAGTTCTAAAGAAGAGCCGAGTTTATGGTTTTACTGACTATCTAAAAATTGCAGAGAAAAAGTTGGTTACCCTCAAGGGGCTGGAAGAAGAGTTAAAGAATACAATAAAGGAAGAATTATTGCCCACTTCCAATGAAATAGCAAGTAAGAAGGAAAAGGGACTTGCGATACTGTTAGTAGTATTCTTTCTCGTTGCTGCCCTGAGCTCCAACTAAAAGGAGAGGCGGCTATTTTTGTCATATGAGGGGATTTCAATATTCTCTTGTAGACAAAGTTCTGGGCGAAGACTGAAGGACGCTTTAAACGGTGTCGGTTAAATCCTTTTTCTTCTTATCCTCAATATCCGGATATTCAAGGGGAGGCTCTGCTAGCTGCAAACCCTGCAGAGGCTTTTTCTGGGTGAGGATATTGATTATCTGCACCACCAGATCCAGGTCTCGAGGATTTAGTGTTTGAGTCGTTCTCAGCAAATCCTGCTTTCTTGTGTCTTTAAGTAGGTCCTTTATATCAGTTGGCAGGAGTTTCGAGGAATTGAGGAAAGCGTTGTTCTCAAAGAAGTAGCTAAGGGGAACGGAAAAAGCCTTGCCTATCTTTTGCAGCATTTTAATAGAAGGATACTGCTGGTCTCTTTCCATTTTTCCAATATAGGTATAGTCAATTTTGCCAGGTACACACTCAGCAAATTCCTTTTGCGTCAAGCCTAATCTCTTTCTCAGTTTCCTTATTCTGTTTCCTATCTTCATTTTTAACCTTTCGTCAGCAATATTGACAATATATTAGTCTATATGGACAAGCCTGTCAAATACCAAATTCTCTTGGCTATAATGATACTGCACACTTTTTCGAGAAGAACAATACTAGAAGTTATTACTTCAATAAAGTAAAAGGTAGACTGGCGACGGAATTATTCTCACCAGAGAGAGGATTTATCCTTACCAGACCTTGACAAACGTCTTATTTATCATATACTAGTATATGATGAGCACACACAGGCGTGGGCTACTGAACAAATTGATAGAGGAAAGCTTATGGAAAAGATTATCTTGGTACGATATCAGATTATACCTATTTCTGGTAATATGTGCTGATGAGGAAAAAGGAAAGGGAAGACTTAGTATAGAGGTTCTAAAAAAGTGTCTGGGAGATAAATTCTCTTGGCAGCAACTAGAAAAAGCAGCCCATAATCTGGAAAAATTCCATCTCGGCAAGATAAATATCTCATCCTCAGCTTCCGAAATAGAGTTTGAATTCTTAGCAGGAGACTAAACTAGAATCAAGAAGTAAAAAGGGGCACCCCTGCCAGTCATAGAGCCCCTAAGGGTTTTTTCTGAGCAAGGATATTGATTATCTGTATAACCAGGTCCAGATCTTCTGCATTCAGCTCCTTACTTCTTGTTAGTAAATCCTGTCTCTTTCTGTCTTTGAGCAGATCCTTTATCTCACCCGGTAAAAGATTCAAAGAATTTAGAATGCTGTTATCCTCAAAGAAATAACTAAGGGGAACGCCAAAAGCCTTTCCTATCTTTTTTAACATCTTAATAGAAGGATATTGCTCCCCTCTCTCCATTCTTCCAATATAGGTATAGTCAACTTTACCTACTACACGTCCAGCAAATTCCTTTTGCGTTAAGTCTAATCTTTTTCTCAGTTTTCTTATTCTTTCTCCTAGATTCATTTTCAACCTTTCATTTGTGATAGTAATAGTTTATCTGAGTGGATGCCAAATGGCGCACTCACTAAAAAAGAGGTAAACTCAATAAAAAAAGCGTCTATTTTCATAGACGCCTTTGTCTTTTAATAATCCCGCTATTGAAAACGCCTTTGTTTTCTCAGCAACACTTCTTTGTGTCGCCAACTTTTCTATTATTCGATTATATTGATAAGTTATACAAAAAACAGTTCCACTTGTCAAGGGTATTGTTACGTAATGTTATAGTGTTAATAGAATGTCCTACCTTAGAGATTTAATTAGTTAACTTCCTTATAGGTTTATAGAAGAATATTAAAGACTGGGAGAGAGCAAGACTAGGAATTAGTTGAGTAGTCAGCCTCTGTTGTGCTGAGTATCGACAGAATCATTAGCTGAGAGAGATTATTTAGCCCACACCAGACTTGACAAGAATAACTATTTGTCTCATACTGTTAAGTAATGAAGATAGACAAACGTGAGCTTCTGGAGAAGCTAATCCTTTTTCACTATCTCGATTGCCTCAAGAACGCGAGCTTTCTAAGGAGGAAAGGGATTGAGAGTTGATGTAGTCTCAGGCAAAGCCAGGAAGTTAATTATAGTACTTCTGTCACTCACCTTGATTATGGGAATAACTACAGTTGCTGTAGCGCTCCAGGATATGGTATGGACTTACAGTGACTCTGCCCACACAGTGGAGGCGGCAACCTTTGGAGATGGTGACACAGTATACCTGAAAATAACGGATAGTCAAACAAATGGCGGAACCAAATCGATAACAGTCGAGAATAATACCATCGGAAATACGATCGATGTGAATGTGACCGACGATAACAGTGACTCCTTTTATTTTGGCTCTTTTGTCATACACTCAGAGGCCAATGATGAAGCCAATGACAAACTCACCATGTTCGATGGACAGACAGCTACGATTACCGCCAACCTAGACGGTGATGCGAATGAGGGAACAGCGACTATCACTGCCGATTACGTTACCGCACTCCAGGATAACATATGGACTTATAGCGATCCTACTTACATAGTGGAAGAAACAGAGTTTGGAGATGGTGACACAGTATATGTAAAGGTCACGGATACTGTAACAAAAGGTGGAACAAGACCAATAACCGTGCAAAACAATGACAAATGGAATGAAATACTTGTGGACGTGGTCGACAGTAATTCAGATTCGTTTTACTATGGCTCTTTCGTGGTGTACTCCGGAGCTAATGATGACGTAAATGATAAGCTCGGTCTTTTTTACGGAGAAACAGCAACTATCACTGCTGACCTGGCTAATGATGGAACTCCTGGAACTAAGATAATTTATGCCGCATACATCTCTCCACCTCCCACTAACCTGACCGCGACCGCCATTGTTGCAGGAAGTATCAGACTTGACTGGACTGCCTCCTCTCCCGAGACTAATGTGTCTCAGTACAATATCTACCGGGCTATCACCACCCAGGGTCAGAACTTTGCCAGTCCCCTGAATAATGTCTCTGCTGGAACCACTACTTACACTGATAGCGCCACCTCAGATGGAGTGATTTACTACTACGTAGTGAGGGCTCAGGATGCAGTAGGAAATATCGAAACCAATACCAATGAAGCTATAGCAACAGCCGATGGGACGGCTCCACCTTCTCCGAGCAACCTCACCGCTACCGCTACCCCAGGACTTAGCATTGAACTTAGCTGGACAGATTCTACTCCTGAGGATGAGGTCACGGATGTTTCCCAATACAACATTTACCGGGCTACCAGCTCGGGAGGCCAAAGCTATTCCTCTCCCGCTTATACGGCCCCCTGGGGGGTTACTAGCTATATTGATAGCTCTTGTACGGATAGTCAGACTTACTACTACGTGGTGAGAGCCCAGGATGCTGCAGGGAATGTAGAAACCAATACCAATGAGACCTCAGCTACGGCCTTTGGAGACCTTCCTCCTCCTCCCACTAATCTAGTAGCAACAGCCATAGCCGGGGGTAATATCCAGCTTAGCTGGATAGCTTCTTCTCCCCAAACTAATGTGTCTCAGTACAATATCTACCGGGCTATCACCTCTAAGGGTCAGAACTTTGCCAGTCCCCTGACTAATGTCTCTGCTGGAACCACTACTTACACTGATAGCGCCACCTCAGATGGAGTGATTTACTACTACGTAGTGAGGGCTCAGGATGATATCGGTAACATTGAGACTAACACTAATGAGGCTACGGCTACGGCAGATGACACTCCTCCTCCTTCTCCCAGTAATCTCGCAGCTGCTCCTATTACTGAGGGTGGCATACAGCTTACCTGGACCGCTTCTGTCTCAGAGACTGATGTTTCCCAATACAACATTTACCGGGCTACCAGCTCGGGAGGACAGAATTACTCTTCTCCTACCTATACGGTCTCTGTTGGGATTACCAGCTATATTGACAGCTCTTGTACGGATAGTCAGACTTACTACTACGTGGTGAGAGCCCGGGATGCTGCCGGGAATACCGATAGCAACACCAATGAGGCCTGGGCTACCGCTGGTTCTGCCTTCAGCGTTAATCAAATCTACACAAAATATCAAGATTCTCTTCTCTGTGACCTTGCCTCTTCTACGGATCGTTACAATCCTACTGCTTTTACTAAGGGCAAGATCGATGAGATTTATCTTAAAGTGAATCTCCTCGGCGCTGCTTCGCTCAATGAGTCTAGCTCCAGCATTGCTTTATATAAGCTGGTGAATAATGAAACAGAGGAGGTGCTGGGCAGCC
>NJBQ01000106.1 GCA_005223095.1 Candidatus Aerophobetes bacterium Ae_b3a | reverse complement strand
ATAAGGAATAGACATAGAGGTACCTCTCAGTTCGATAAATTAGAAGTAATAAATCCCTTGTAATGTAATAAAAACAGCGAGCAAAGTCAAACTCCGCCGTGTCTAGTGAATCGTATTTCCTAGCCCAACTTCCGCATTTTCAAAAAGAAATGTGGTGTTTATGGTAGTTTGCGACTCCGTTCAGTCACTATATTTGAAGAGTGCCATGTTTTTATCGGTTTCATAACCTCAGAAGGAATTTTAAGGCTTTTATAGATTTCAAGGTGCTTTGGTTCTGCATTGACTCCTTTGCGAATCTTTAAGATTTCACCACTGGTTGTGGGCAAGATTACTGTTGCTACCTGATGAGTTTTTAAGGTACCCTTGACTGTTAACCAGGAGGTATGGATACCCTCATCAGAAAGAGTCTTTTCAATAGCTACTAAGAGATGATAAGCAAGAATACATAAGAAGATATGGGTTTGAACTCTTTTCTTAAGTTGATGGAAAATTGGTCTTTCACACAAAGGGCTTTTCATATTACGAAAAGCATTCTCACATCTGGTTAAGAGGGAATAGGTGCGCCAAATATCATCATCACTCATGTCAGTCCTATTGGTCCTGAGCATATAGCTTCCATCTAAAGATTCGGCAAGACCCTTCTTCTCAGCATTCTCTCGGTAGGATAACTCCTTCATGAGACTATCATACTCTATCTTGTAGTAACGGGCTACCCGAGGGTATCTCTCTTTGATTCTTCCCATGGCCTCATAGATCTTCTCTTCCTTTTTCAATCGTCCCGTGCTAATTCTTTTGGCTAATTTTTTAAGATCAGCTATTAACTTCCTCTCGTGAAATTCTCTAATGGCTTTATCCTTTTCGCTTCTTTTATCGCTAAGGCAAAGAACATAAAGCTCATCACCTTGTTTCATTTTCTTAATGAAAACACCTGATTTCTTTTGGCTAAGATTTGTTGCTGATGTACTCCTTAAGAGAGGATGGAAGTTCCCTTTTTCGAATTCATCCAGATACTTGTTCCTCTCGGCTTGCCTGGTGGCTACGATATAATGATATCCTTTTCTTTTGATCTCGGATATATTGTCCTCAAAGGCCATACCCCTATCTACAACGACGGTTGCTCCTTCTCTTTTACCTACTCGCCTCTTAAGGGTATCAAGCATCTCATCTAGGGTGGTCGAGTCTTTTCGGTTTCCAGGGAAGATCTCATGTGCTTTAGGGAATCCATCTCGATCAATGACTAACCCTACGAGGACTTGCTTGGCGTCAAAGCGCTTATCTCTGGAATAACCGCGCTTTGCTTGAGGGTTCAAAAGACACATTCCTTCAAAATAGGTGGAGGTTAAATCATATAGATAGATGGTATCATCAAGGTCAAATAAGCTTTTCTCCTTCTCAGTAAGAAGACTTTCAATAATGCCTCTTTTGGGATAAAGCTTATCCAAATTCCGGTAGAGAGCATCATCGTTCAAGGAGGTAAGGTCAAGCGAAAGGATATCGGATAAAGCGATAGAATTGATCCAGTTGGGCATTTTGTGTTCTGATGAGGGTGAGATAAGACGGTTCATTACCATAAGAAGGGTTAACAGAATCTCTTTTTCAGAAAAACCTGCTTGTTTAAGAATTTCATCCATTTGGAGTTTTTTCCAGAACTGGTATCCTACATGGACTGGACCTGCTTCTCTTGCCTTTTCCATTTGGACCTTATCAGTATGGATGCTAACGACATCATCATCTTTTTCTTTTAGGGCTCTCTTTTCTTGAGCTTCAAAGGCTTTGGCTTTTTCTACAATCTCCTCTACTTCTGGTTCCTCCTTCTCAAAGGTCAACTGTCCTTTGAGGGCAGTCTCTACTTTTTGAGCTAAGAGAAGCCATTCTTTCCTTGGTCTGGGCTTAAGGTGACCCAGAGAACAGATAGTTCTTTGACGAGGCCCTTTGGGAGTCATCACCGATTCAACCAAAAGGTAGTTTTCGTATACTTTGTCTTTGACTTTGCTGGTTGTTTTTCTGATATACATAGTCACTATTATAATACATATAAATCTTTTGTCAAGGTCTTAACACTATAGTAATTAGTCACTATTTTGACGTTTTTCAAAGAACGAAAAAAAGAATTCCCATAAATAAAGGGTTTCAGTTGTTGGGCTATCTAAAAATACCTCAATTTTCTTGCTCAATTGCGGAAGTTGGGTCAGCATTTGATTGCCCTGATAGATGCTAGATTATTCCTCAATCAGAAAAGTAAAGCTTAAGGAGCCAGGTCTTGATTTTTGCATATAAAATGCACGGGTCCTTTAGGGAATATATGAACTACGCACCAGGGTTTTTGTTAAGTACCATTCCTATCTTACCCCGTTTTGAAAGAAGTATGCCAAAACATCTTCCAGCGGGCCTGACCGAAAACGGTGCTTTCCAGGAGCGCCCCAATGCACATAATCTCCGAGCACCATACTGCAAAGAGGAAAGAAACCTCTTACCAGAAGAAACTGACACTCTAAAACCGGTAAAGGCACAGAGATAATCTATGTCAAAAGGAAGATGAAGTAATGAATAGCGAGAAAAATCGCCGCAGGGTAAATAATAAGCAGTACAGACAACTTGAAAGGAGGCAGAAACGAAAAAGTTAAGGATTTGGCTGTTTGGTGTTATGGTGACAGGGTTGATTCTTACTGTAGTTCCGGGCCTGGCCCTGGTCAGGGGACAGTTTGACTACCTTGATCAAGATTGTGCCTACCTGGAAAAGTTTTACCAAGACTTGCACCCTAATCCAGAACTTTCTGGCCAGGAAAAAGAAACCTCTAGGAAGGTAGCCCAAGAGCTGACAAAGGCAGGCTTTGAGGTAACCGAGAATGTCGGGGGCTACGGGGTAGTAGGCGTCTTTGGAAACGCCGACGGTCCAATCCTCTGAAGATGACCATCCGCCCCTTTTCTGATGCACTGCGCGAAAAGATAGTCTCATCGGTCAAACGCATTGCTCAAGGGATTGTCCAGGGAGCAGGGGTTCCGGAGGACCGGATCCCAGTGGTTTCGGTTTATGGATCAGGCCTGGCGCTTTATAATGACCCTGAGCCTACCAAGCGAATTACCAGGGTTTTTCGTGAGACTTTCGGGAAAGAGAATGTAATTGACCCTGGCAGAATCATGGGTTCTGAAGACTTTGCCAATTTTGGAACAGTGGAACCGAAGATTCTGCTTACCTATTTTGCTATTGGGGTGATAGATCCCAAAGTTTATAAAGCCAGGGTTAAGGAAGACAAACTGCCTCCCTCACCTCACAATCCCCATTTTGCCCCCTCACTTAGTTAACTGGAGCTGACCATTGAGACCGACGTGAAAGCTATGACCGTGGCAGCGTTGGATTTATTTGGCAAAAAGTAATTCCCATAAGAAGGAGGGAACGAATATGAAGAAAACTATGGTAAGTTTAACCTTGATGGTGGGCATAATTCTGATCGGGATTTTGTCCTCATCGGTTGCACAAGGCTCCGAACGCTCTTCGGAGTATGCTTTTGACGTTCTCCTCAAAGGCGGCACCATTTACGATGGGACCCTGAAAAAACCCTATGTTGCTGACATAGGCATCAAGGGCGATAAAATCATGGCCATCGGAGATCTTACCGGCAAGGCCGACAAAACTATAGATGTCCGGGGCTATATTGTCACGCCCGGCTTTATTGATGTACATAATCACTCCGACATTGTCTTCAAGAACGCAGGGGTGACGCGATATACTGTAGAGGTGACACCTGAATGGAAGGGCAACTACAATTACCTCTACCAGGGGGTCACCACCATAGTCACGGGCAACTGTGGCTGGGGGTTCACTCATACGGACCAGTGGTTCGGACTTGTTGATTCGATGAAGTTCGGCAGCAATGTGTATACCCTGGTTCCTCACGGCGATATCCGGAATGAACTATTCGGTGAGGAAAATCCCCAGGCCTTGAATAGAGAAGAGCTCGA
This sequence comes from Candidatus Aerophobetes bacterium Ae_b3a, assembly GCA_005223095.1. Taxonomy (GTDB): domain Bacteria; phylum Aerophobota; class Aerophobia; order Aerophobales; family AE-B3A; genus AE-B3A. Next base: position 3,337 of record NJBQ01000106.1, on the reverse strand, counting down.
GGTACTAAAGAACAGAGTAGAGGAGGAGATGCAGAAAGGTGCAATCGGTTTTTCCACCGGCCTGGAGTATGCGCCCGGATGTACGTCAACTACCGAAGAATTAATGGAAATTGCCAAGGTGGTAAAAAAATATGGCGGTATCTACGCTACCCATATAAGGGACTTGACGGGAACAATCCACGAAAACGGACAACCCGGAGTGCTCGAGGCGATTAAAGAAGCCATTGAAATAGGCAGGAGCGCGGATATTCCGGTTCACATCTCACATATCCAAGTCAACGCTCCTCAAAATCAGGTCACCGCCTCCCAGGTGCTCAAACTCATTGAAGATGCGCGTAGAGAAGGACTCGATGTGACGTGCGACGCCTATCCGTATGCTGCCGGGTGCACCTGGATTACCATGCTCACCCCTCCGAAGTACAAAACCAGCACCGGAATAAGGCAAGAATACAAGACTCCCGAAGGAAGAGCTGCGCTGAAAAAGGCCGTAGAGCATACCTTTTCATTTCTTGGCTCGGAGAAGGTGATGATCAACATATTTCCGGAGAACAAATCATATGAGGGAAAAACGATCCAGGAGATTGCCGAGACTGAAGGTAAAGAACCATCCCAGGTTTATGTTGAGCTGGCATGTGCGGATAAAGCGCCTATGTGTATATTCCATGATCAAGACATAGAGATAGTCGAAGGCCTTATGCCTCATGAGTACCGTTTTACCGCTTCTGATGGCTGGGTAATCCCCCAGGGTTCTGATGTTCCCCATCCGAGGTGCTACGGCACGTTTCCCCAAAAAATCAGGAAATATGCACTGGAAGAGAAGCTCATGAGTCTTAACGATGCCATTAGGTCCATGACTTCCTTGCCGGCGGATAAATTCAGGATGACCCGCAGGGGAAAGATAGCCGCCGGCTACTACGCAGATATTGCGGTAATCGACCTTGGAACTCTTGATGCTCCTGCAACCTACGAGGACCCCAAACAATACTCCCAGGGTATAGTCTATCTCCTGGTAAACGGGGTGCTGTCTATGGAAAATGGTGAAGCTACCGGCAAAACAGGCGGCCGGGCTTTAAAGGGAATCTGATCAAGGAAAGGAGGTTTCAAGATGCCACAAAACATGAAAGCCAAAGTTGCTATGGTAACTGGTGCGAGTTCAGGAATCGGACGTGCCACTGCATTAATCTTTGCTAGAGAAGGAACAAAGGTTGTTGTATCTGACGTGGATGTCACAGGCGGTGAGGAGACAGCAGACATCATTAAGAAAGTGGGCGGTGACTCTTTCTTCGTTAAAACTGATGTATCGCAAGCAGACCAGGTCGAGAATCTGGTCAAAAAGACTGGAGAAACTTATGGCCGCCTGGACTACGCTTGCAACAACGCCGCAATTCCGGGACCCCGAGTTCCTTTGATTGAATGTCCCGAAGAAGAATGGAACCAGGTTATCGACATAGTGATAAATAGCAGCACATATGTAACACTTTCTTAGTCCCCCTCCTTTTTTATAGGGTTTTATTAGGACGGACGAAGAGATGGCAAGTAGCAAGCAACTCAAAGCAGCAGAAGGCCGGATTTTGGCTTCTCCAGCAGTTTGGCGTACAATCACTGCCCAGGAGAGAGAAGTTCAGTCGATCTCAACGAACGCTATGATCTGTCCGAGATGCAAAAGGCCGATGCGGGAAGAAAGAAGGGCATACCACAAGAAAAGAAAGTGGGTCTGTCCCAAATGCGGCAAAGTGACATCCTTCCCACTCACAAGGGGCGGGGCATCCGGCGGCGATTTTTGGTAACAAACCTCTCCTCTCCATTTTCAGACCCTCCTTTTCTCATTATTATCGAACGCGATACTACTTGGACACATTGTTTAACAATCCTGCTTTTTGGAACAAACTACATTCACATGTTTGGAACATTGCTTAAGTAACTTTTCCCATTTCACCTCCTTTCATATTTTTGCTTGGCTGCTGCCAAGTTCTCTTAATTGAGCTGTTCTGAGCCGTAACAATGTCATGGTCTTCACCGGGGAGCCACTGTATCAATTAAACTTTCCTATAAAGACTGCCCGCAATTCATCACATAAGGAGATCTCGTCAAATGCTCGCGTTAAGTTAAGGTACTTTGAAAGGAGGGCCGTCGGCCCGAGAAGTAGAAAGTCGCACCAGGCATTGTCATACCCGGTAGACCTGCAGGACAATAGTAGCTTGAAGTCACCAACTGACGTCGAACTACTACATATGGAATACCCGCGCATAATTCCAGCACTTGGGGGCGGATATGGACAGGTTCCCACCAGAGACGAAGAACGTAAGCCAGGTACGGTGCCCAGATATCGCAATGGCTCAGCTTGACACATGGTCACTCTTACCGTACAATCCGGAAAAAAGAGACGCTGCAAGTCAAATCACTACATTTCGGTCCAAAGAAGAAAATGACTGCCGGTCTACTGACTAAAGATCTGATACAATCCTTTAACGAGTTTAGCATTGAACTCTTCGCAGATGATCTCGCAGCCCTCCGGGACGCTCTCAACAGAGAGCGTGCCCATGTACTTGGTCGGTCTATGGGGAACTGCATGGCCCAGGAGCTTGCACTTAACTGTCCTGATAAGGTTGACAAGCTCATTCTGCATGCTGCGGACTGCGGAGACGAAGAAATGGTACTGCCGGGCCCTGAGGTTTTCGACATTCTTAACGATATCGCAGGTACACCTCAAGAGAGAGAAGAGAGCCTTCTTATGACCCTATTTCCCCAAAAGTGGCTGGAAGAACACCCTGATCCCCGCACCTATTTCGCTGCGATGACGGAGACCAGTTCACCAGAGAATATAGAGCGCCAGTACCAAGGCTGGGAGAACTGGAACGGTACCGACAGCCGACTGCCGCAGATAACGCAACCTACCTTGCTCGTCACCAGAACCGATGATGTGCTCACTCCTCCTCAAGATTCCTTGATCGTTGCTGGGGGAATTCTTGGAGCCTGGCTTGTTCAATTGAAAGACGAGGGCATGGTGCGATGTATCAGTGTCCAAAAAAATTCAGCCGAATTGTGCTTACTTTTCTTCGAAACTAACTATCTTCTGGTGTGGTGGCCCAGCGCGGACTTTCACGTTCGTTCGTTTTCGCTCCTTTCTATTCTCGGTGCACTTCGGCAAACAGGCAAAGTCCAATTTCTGTCAAGAAGAATCAAATGAGGGTATCACGTTCGGATGCTTCAGAACTGGGAATGACCACCCATCGGATCGAGGCCTTAACCGATGGTATCTTTGCCATCGCTATGACCTTACTGGTTTTGACCCTTGATCTTCCCGAACTGGAAAAGGGGCTAACCCAGACGGGGCTCC
>NJBQ01000022.1 GCA_005223095.1 Candidatus Aerophobetes bacterium Ae_b3a | reverse complement strand
GCTTTGCCGATGGGGCCGTTGAGGGGGAATGTTTTCCCCCTTAAATATTTTATATCTCCCTATTATCAATAAATCTTTTTGCTTTGCCGGTAGTCCTGGGTAAAGTAGTTGGTTCCACCAATTCTACCTGGGGAGTAACCAAAAGCTCCCTTTTAAGTTTAGCTTTGATGTCACTTTGCAATTTTTCCAGATCCTGGAAGGAGCCCCGGAAGAACCTTTTCTCAACTTCCACTTTCACTCTCATCTCATCCAGACCCCCTTTTCGTTCCAGGATAATCTGATAGTTTCTCCCCACTTCGGGCAAACCCATAAGAACTCTCTCCACCCCTGAAGGAAAGATATTCACACCTCGCAGGACAAACATATCGTCCACTCTGCCCTTGATTCGGGATATGCGGCGGTGGATTCGTCCACATCTGCAGGGTTCAGGATAGATACTGGTTAGATCACCAGTTCTATACCTTAAAAGTGGCATTGCTTCTCTATTTATGGCGCTGAGCACCAGCTCCCCTTCTTCCCCCTCTCTTAAGACCTCCAAAGTCTCTGGGTCAATAATCTCCATAATGAAATTATCCTCCCAGAGATGCATTCCTTCTTTTTGCTTACACTGAAAAGCAACTCCCGGGCCATTCATCTCAGAAAGTCCGTAAGAATCATAGGCATCCACAGAAAAAATTTCCTCAATTTTGCGATTTGTGGCCTCTGAATAAGGCTCTGCCCCTAAATAGAATATGCGCAGGTCAAAATCATCCCTGGGATTTAGCCCCAATCTCTCCATAACTTCAGCTAAGTAAAGAGCATAGCTAGGAGTCAGGTGCAATATGGTAGTACTAAAGTCACGCATCAACCCTATCTGCCGCTCGGTGTTACCAGCTCCCCCTGGAATTACCAATAACCCTGCTCTCTCTGCTCCGTAATGGAAAATGAGACCTCCAGTAAAGAGTCCATAGCTCATCATATTTTGAAAAACATCCTCAGGCCCCGCTCCTGTCATCTTTATAGAACGAGTTATCAACTGAGCAGCTTGGTCTATATCCTTCTGAGTAAAGAGCACAGCCTTAGGCTTTCCAGTGGTACCAGTAGAGGTATGTAGCCTTACCAGGCTGGATAGGGGAGAGGCTAAAAACCCATAAGGATACCGAGCACGCAGGTCTTCCCTGGTAGTAAAGGGAATCCTTTTTAAGTCTGGCAAGTTTTTTATATCTTCAGGTTTTACACCATTGGCGCGGAATGCTTCTTTATAAAAAAGCACTTTATGATAGACTCTCTCCGATACTTTTTTCAATCCTTTTAGCTGCAGCTCCTCCAGACATCCTCGAGTAAGGCATTCTGGATTCTCTTTCTGACGCCTCACTATAGTTCTCCCCTCATTTTCTCTCTCTTTTATCAATTAATCTCCTACCCATAGCTTCTCTGGCAAAGAAGTCAGGTTCAACTAACTTTACCTCAACACTAATACCTAAATCCTGATGGACCTCTCTTTCCCCTCTGGACTTCAATTCTTGCAGCTTCTTCATTTCGTCAAAAAAGATTTCTTCGGAAATCTCCACCAGTACCTCAACTATGTCCTCACCATCCCTTCTATCAATCACCACGCAAATATGAGGCTCAACTTTCTCAATCCGGGAAAAAATGTGCTCAATCTGGGAAGGAAAGAATCTCACTCCCTTGATGGTTACCAGTTCATCAGTACGACCGGCTACTTTTTTCATCTTGATGAGAGTTCGCCCGCATTTACAAAGAGAAGTATCCAGAATAGTAATGTCCCCTGTTCGATATCTAATAAGTGGAAATGCCTCCTTGGTAATGGTAGTAAGCACCAATTCTCCCTTCTCTCCTAAAGGAAGCACCTCTTCAGTCTCAGGGTCTATTATTTCCGCAATAAATTGGTCCTCGAAAATGTGAAGCCCCTTCTTTTCTTCACATTCCCCGGCTACCCCTGGCCATACTATCTCGCTTAAACCGTAATTATCGGTTGCCTTTATATTGAGTTCATCTTCTATCTGCTTTCTGGTCTTCTCTGAAAAAGGCTCGCCGGTAAAAAGACCTCTTTTTAGATAAATGTCAGCCGGACCTAATCCCTTCTTTCGAATAGCTGCGGTCAATCTGAGCCCAAATCCGGGAGTAGCTACTAATGCTGTAGTGCGATAATCTCGAGCAATCACTACCTGCCGTGCTGGATCGAGATTGGAGCCCGGTATAACTGATGCCCCTATCAACTCGGCCCCATAATGGAAACCAAGCCCCCCACCGAATAGGCTATAATCAAAGCATATCTGCACCACATCATCTTTTGTCACGCCACCGGCAGAGAGTATGCGAGCGCTTGCTTCCGTCCAATGGGCCAGGTCATTCCTGGTGTACCCCACAACGATAGGCTCTCCGGTGGTGCCAGAAGTACATTGGAGTCTTACCACTTCTCGAAGAGGAACAGCAAACATTTCGTAAGGATAGCTCTGGCGCAAAGTAGTCTTACTGGTAAAAGGAATTTTGGCTAATTGCTCTAAAGAATTAATCTCCTCTGGTACTAACCCTACCTGGTCAAACAATCTTCGGTAAAAAGTAACGCTTCGACGGACTCTATTAAGAGTAGCCTGAAGCCTTTCTAATTGTAGCTGTTGCAGTTCATCTCTTGCCATGCATTCAAAATGAGAATTCCATATCGACATCTATTTCACCTCTTCATTTATTCCCAGACCTCTTTATATTCCCTGCCTAGATAGGCTCTCCTCACCTCCTGGTTATGGAGAAGTTCCTGCGACATTCCTTGAAGAACCACCCTTCCCGTCTCTATGACATAGGCTCTGCTAGATATTCTTAACGCCGCCTCAGCATTTTGCTCTACTAAAAGAATAGTAGTGCCCTGCTTATGTAGTTCAGATATTATCTGGAAAATCTGAGTGGTTATCAGAGGGGCCAGTCCCATAGAAGGCTCATCCATCAAAATAAGCTTTGGTTTTGCCATAAGAGACCGCCCAATAGCCAGCATTTGCTGTTCTCCTCCACTGAGAGTGCCCGCTATCTGTGACTTTCTTTCTTTTAGAATAGGAAAAAGGACAAATACCTTCTCTAAGTCACTCTTAATCTCAGACTTTTTGTCTTTTCTATAACGCTGGTAAGCTCCCAGAATAAGATTTTCTATGACGGTCAGAGGAGCAAATAACTGCCTTCCTTCCGGTACCAGGCTAACCCCCATTCTAATTATCTGCCGGGGATTTCGCTGTATAATATCAGTATCGGAGAAAAGAATCTGCCCGGTTCGGGAGGAAACCAATCCCACAATAGAGTTGAGTAAGGTGGTTTTCCCAGCACCGTTCGCTCCAATCAAGGACACCACTTCACCCTCTTCAACGTGCAAAGAAACTCCTTTCAAGGCTTGCATACGCCCATAATAACTTTTAAGATTTCGTATAGTTAGCATTCTCTGTTTCTCTCTCACCAAGATAAGCAGTTATCACCGCTTCATTATTTTGGACCTGGCGTGGGGTTCCTTCCGCAATAACCTGGCCAGAATTAAGAACAACCACTTCCTCAGATACCTGCATCACCATGCCCATATCATGTTCCACTAGAAGAATGGTAATCCCAATCTCCCGAATTCGGTAAATAAGCTGAACCATCTCATCGGTCTCAGGAACACTAAGCCCAGCTACTGGCTCATCGAGCAAGATTAACTCTGGTTCCGTGGCCAGGGCTCGGGCAATTTCCAATAACTTCTGTTGTTGGAAAACAAGGTTAGAAGCCGCCTCATCTCTCTTAGCCTCTAATCCCACAAAAGAAAGCATCTCTAAAGAATATTCACGGATTCTTTTTTCTTCAGCTCGGGTTTTTCTTAAATTCAGAGCAGCAGCCAAAAAACCTGACCTGGTTCGGCAATGGCGTCCCAGCATCACATTCTCCAAAATGGACATATCTTCAAATACCTGAACGTTCTGAAAAGTGCGAGAAATGCCTTTTTCTGCAATAATATAGGGTTTAAGACCGTCGATTATTTGCTCTTTGAATCTGATTGTGCCAGAAGTTACTGGGTATATCCCAGAAATGAGATTAAAAATAGTGGTTTTGCCTGCTCCATTAGGACCGATAAGGGCTTTAATTTGATGGGGGTTTACCTCAAAGTCTATCCCATCTACAGCAGTTACCCCTCCAAAACTTTTCTCTAATTTTTCAATTCGCAGGATAGAGCCCATGTTATTGCCTGTTTTTCCTTTTTTTCACCAGGTCAAAAATCCCTACAAAAAGTCCCTTAGGCAAAAAGACCATTATGAGCAGAAGAATCGAACCATAAATAAGAATATCGTAATCTTGAAATGCTCGTAAGTACTCAGGCAAAATAGTCAATAGAGCCGCACCTATCATCGCTCCCCACACACTGGCCACTCCTCCTACTACAACCATAGTGACCAGAACGATGGAGAAATGAAAGCCAAAAGGACTGGGATTGAGAAAGGTAATAAAGTGTGCATAGAGGCTCCCAGCGACAGAGGCATAGACAGCACTCAATACAAAGATTTGAATCTTATATTTGGCAGTATTCACCCCCATAACATTGGCTGTCAACTCACCTGCATGGATGGACCTCAGAGCTCTCCCCACCCGGGAGTGAGTAATATTCAGAGAAATCAGTAAGGCAACTATTACCAGAATCCAGACAAGATAATAGTAGTGAACATCGGTTTTAAACAAGAAATTTCCTAATCTGAAGCGGGGAATCTGTCCAAAGCCAGAGGGGCCACCAGTAAAGGAACTAGCCTGGTTAAAAATGATATAAACGATATAGCCAAATGCTAAGGTAGCCATAGCCAGGTAGTGACCTTTGAGTTTGAGGGCAGGAGCTCCTATAAGGAAAGCAATCCCTCCGGTAACAAAAATGGCTGCCAAAAGCGCAAGCCAGGGCGAGACGCCAAATTTAGTACTGAGTATCCCGGAAGTATATGCCCCCAGTCCAAAAAAAGCAGCCTGACCCAGGGAAATCTGCCCTGCGTAGCCCATAAGCAGACTGAGGCCAATAGTAATAAGACTATGAATGCCCACAAAGACCAACACATTCAGGTAATAAGAATTGCCAAGTCCCAGCGGTATAGCCATAGTTACTCCCGCCAGAATCACCAGCACAATCAAATTCTTCTTTTTCATCGCTTTTTCTTTTTAGACCACTCTTTACAAAGATGTTATGACTGTCAATTAAAACTTCTTGAACTCTCCTTTTTCTTTACTTCCCAGAAGTCCGCCCGGTTTGATGAATAAAACTAAAAGCAACACTACCAGAGCAATAGCATCTTTATACCCGGAAGATATGAAACCTGCTCCCAGAGATTCCATAATACCAATAATAAACCCTGCCACTACCGCTCCCACATTACTCCCCAATCCACCCAATACCGCAACACTGAACCCCTTCACTGCTAACATAGTCCCCCGATTGTAGTCCATAAGAGCAATAGGAGCAATGATAATTCCGGCTGTGGCTCCAATGGCTGCACTTAAGGCAAAAGACAAAAGAACCATAGTCTTTACATTGATACCAACTAGACTGGCTGCCGTGCGATTAGCTGCACAGGCTCTCATTGCTTTTCCAGTTAGGGTAAACCCGAAAAAGAAAATTAGAAAAACCACCGTCGCTGCCATAATCCCCAGTATCCATAAGGTCTGAGGAAGAATAGTAGCTCCCAGCACCCTCACTGGCTCTTCTCCTGAAAAAGCGGGCAAGGCAAAGGTCTCTTTACCCCAGGCAAACATAGCGCCACCTTTGAAGAGAATACTGGCAGCTATGGTGATAATAATAAGAGTAATCACGGAAGGGTTTTTTAAAGGATGAATAGCTCCTCTTTCAAAAAGAGCTCCCATCAGAGCAACTATTAGAATTGAGAGGAAAAAACCTACCACCATAGGTAGTTTGATGATTGTGGTCAGGTATATCATCATCATCCCGCCCAACATGACAAATTCTCCCTGGGCAAGATTGATAATGCCGGTGGAGGAGTAGATTATGTTGAATCCAAGAGCAACCATTCCGTAAATCGTACCGAGAGTGATGCCGGTGAATAGATACTGAAGGAGTTGGCTCCCTAGACTCATTATTTCCTCTCCACTTATATTTCAAAAAATGGCGTCAGACCGTCTAGACTCGGGCCTGACGCCATATGGAGTTACTAGAATCGATTCTACTCGGCCACTACAAATTTCCCATCTTTGACGGCCAGCATTTCAAATGCATATTTATCCAGACCGTTATGGTCCTCTGGCGAGAAATTGAATACGCCTCCTGTCCCCACAAAACCTTTTTTGTTCTCAATGTAATCCCTGATTTTTCCCCTGTCTGGACCTACCTCTTCTAGAGCTTCAATTACCAGATAGAGTGCATCCCAGGCATGCCCGCCAAAGGTACTAACATCCTCGTTATACTTAGCTTCGTATTCTTCTTTGTAGCGAGTTAAAACTTCCTTTTGTGGATGGTCCTCGGCAAGAGTATCCACGGCAAGCAACCTCCCACAGGGGAAGATTATTCCCTCGCCTGCTTCTCCGGCTGTCTGGGCATACTTAACATTCCCGAATCCATGACTCTGAAAAAGAGGAATCTCCATTGCTAACTGTCGCATATTCTTGGCTACGATTACCTGACCCGCTACGATAGACCAGTTAACCAGAGCCTCAGCTTCACTGGCTTTAATCTTTGTCAGTTGGGCAGTCATATCGGTATCTTCCGGCCCATACGTTTCGTCAACTACAATAGTGATGTCAAATTCAGAGGCAAATTTCTTCAGTTGTCCTCGACCTTGATCACCAAAACCGGTTGTCCCTGTGATAATGGCGATTTTTGATATCCCCTGTTCCTTCATATATTCGTAGATTCTTATCGCAGCATCGCTGTCCTTTTGAGGAGTCTTGAACACCCAGCGCTTAACCGGTACCACAATGGCCTCGGCAGCCGCACAGGAAATCAAGGGAATCTCAGCCTCTTCCACTATAGGAATTACCGCCATGGTAGTACCGCTTCGGGAGGGGCCAACTATTGCCAGCACTTCATCCTTGCTAATCAGTTTTTTGGCCGCCGTCACCGTCTTGGTTGCATCACCTACAGTATCCTCAACAATGACCTCTAAGGGATGACCATTAATACCACCAGCCTCATTTATCTCCTCCTCGATCATTCTAACAGTGTTCCGTTCCGGGGTTCCTAACCAGGCCGCCGGGCCAGTTACAGACAATAAGGCTCCCACCTTGTAAGTCACAAGTGGCTTTTTGAGCGTGGGCACCCAATTCCAGACTGACAGTGGCCCTACCAGTAATAGGACGATAACTACTGCCACCACTACTCCTATTACTATCTTTCCTTTCTTTTTCATTTTCCCTTCCTCCTTATCTTTATTCTATGCGTGCCACATAGTCTCATGTTAACAATTGACAATGATAATTTAATAAAAAAGCTTGCTTAAGTCAAGTAAACTTTTTCTCAGGCTTTCAATCTTCTTATCCAGATTCTGCATAAACTTTTTGCCCCTGGCAGTGGCTACTGCTCCCTGGGGTGAAGGCTTTATCAGGTTATGATGCTCCAGAACTCTCAAAGAATACCTGACCTGATGTTGGGGAAATCCACTAAGTTCAGAAAGCTTTATAATACCAATTGAGCGGTGAAGGATAACAAAATTCAGAACAATAGTATGTCTGGCCAATCTCTTGATATCTTCCTCAATCTTAGCTAACATTATAGTCTGCCAATATCCTTGCTAGAAAGAATCTTTACCTCCTGCGCCTGGAATAGTCCTACTGCATCTTTTAGTTTTTCGATTTTTAAAACCACCAGAGCATTGCTGCCTTTCGGGGCTACAAAAGCATACAGGTACTCCACATTGATGCCTGCTTTCCCCAGAATAGCCATAACCCCTGCCAGGCCACCTGGTTTATCCGCCACCTCTATTACTATCACCTCTGTTTGAGATACCGTAAATCCCTTTTCCTCTAGAGCTTCATATGCCTTTTCAGGTTTATCTACTATCATTCGCAAGATACCAAATTCGGTAGTATCAGCAATAGCCAATGCCCGGATATTGATTCCTTTATCCCCTAGAACCTGAGTGATCTCAGCTAGTCTGCCTATCTTATTTTCCAGGAATACCGAAATTTGTCTTACTTCCAACTTAGCCTCCTATTTTGATTTTCTCTTGTCTATTATACGTTTTGCTTTGCCCATACTTCTCTCAATCGTCCTTGACTCAACCAACCTCACTCCTACTCTCAGGCCCAGCGCATCTTCAATTTCTTTTTCGATTTTGGCTTCTATTTTCTCCACTCTCTTTACCTCATCGAAGAAAGTGTTAGGAGAGACCTCAAGCTCAACTGTTAACTCATCTAATCCTCTTTTCCTCTCCAAAATCAACTGATAATGGGGCTCAGCTTCCTCTATCTGAAGTAATACATTTTCTATTTGAGAAGGAAAAATATTCACCCCTCTTATAATGAGCATATCGTCAACCCTGCCCTTGATTTTATTAATTCTGGCTATGGTTCTCCCACAATCACATGGCTGATAGTTTATCCGTGTTATATCGCCAGTTCTATATCTTACTAAAGAGGTTCCCTCTCTAGTTAAGGTAGTCAAGACTAACTCTCCCTCTTCTCCTTCTTCTAGAACTTTACCCGTTTTGGGGTCAATTACTTCAGGCAGGAAATGGTCTTCAAAAATATGCATTCCTTCTTTTGCCTCACACTCCTGAGCCACTCCTGGCCCGATAATCTCGGTCAATCCATAAATATCTAGAGCATCTATCCCCAGTTGAACTTCGATTTCTTTACGCATATTCTCTGACCACGGCTCTGCCCCCAATATCCCTACCCTGAGGGAGAGTTTCCTGGGGTCAACTCCTATCTCTTCTGCTACCTCTGCTATGTGCAAAGCGTAAGAAGGGGTGCAGGTTAGAACTGTGGATTTAAAATCCTGCATTATCATTATCTGTCGCCTGGTCTGCCCCCCGGAAATAGGGATAGTTTTTGCACCAATTAATTGAGCTCCATAATGGATTCCCAGTCCCCCGGTGAAAAGACCATAACCATAAGCATTGTGGACTACATCCTTTGAGGTAGTTCCCGCACAGGCTAAAGCTCTAGCCATAACCTCTGACCAGACCTGGATATCTTTTCTGGTGTACCCGTTGACTACCGGTTTCCCGGTGGTTCCGGAAGAGATGTGAAATTCCACTATTTTCTCCAGTGGGGCAGTGAACAAGCCAAATGGATAGCCCTCCCTTAACTCTGATTTTCTAGTAAGAGGAAATTTTTTTAAATCTTCCAGTGACTTTAGAGCATCTGGATGAAGGTGATTCTCACTAAATTTTTTTCCATAGAAAGGCAATCTCTCATAGACCCGGCGGACAACTTCTTTCAGCCTTGTTAGCTGAAGGTCTCTTAAATTATCTCTATCCATACACTCGTATTCTTTATTCCAGATCATTGTTCCTCCGCTTTAAGTTGAATCTCAGGACAATTTTCTTCCCAGTTCAAAGGCCTTCAAGTTAACCTCTATAGTATGGGAAGGGACCTCTTGATGAATAACTTTTTCCCAGGTACTTGGTTCAAAGCTAAGAAAGGTGGAAAATTTTCCCAATAAAACCAGGTTGAAAGCCTTGGCATTGCCCACACCCTGGGCAATCTTGCTGGCTTCTATTTTGATCATTTGAGAACTTCTCCTCTTTAGATGGAGAAGAATATCTTTAGGGTACTTCTCTTTGCCAATATTTACCATAAGAGGAAAAATTTCCAGATTATTCAGTATCAATATTCCCTTTTTCTTTAGATAGCCAATAAACCTTAAAGCCTCTAGTTTTTCTGAAGCAATGAGAAAATCCGCCTCCCCTTTTCTAATAAGGGGAGAATAGACCTTATCCCCAAATCTTACCTCTGAACTAACGCTGCCTCCCCTTTGGGCCATACCATGAACTTCCGACTTTTTGACATCATACCCTCCTTGAAAGGCTACTTTAGCTAAGATTTCTGAAGCTAATAGAATTCCCTGTCCGCCTACTCCTACCAGTAAAATATTAGTTATTGGTTTTGGCATTTATCCTACCTTTCGGATTGGGGTTAACCTAAATTAAATTCCTATTTTACGATAAATGGGTAATGTTCGCCTTTGCTGCTAGCTACAACAGGTCTGACAGGGCTTCCTTAGTCATTATAAGTCAATTTCATAAAAGGTCAAATTTTGCAGCTTCAATGGCTCTATACTATTGGATTTGCATCTCTACCAACCCGCCTCAGTTGACCTCCGGTCAACTTACCCAGGTCAGACGGGTATGAGACTACACTCTGGTTAGATTCTTCGATAGCCCAATGCGGTTTTGACATCCGCTCGCATTCATGGCATAATGTTTGTGATTCAAAGCAACTGTCAAGACGTGCTTTTCTAGTCTTAACCTGATGTGGAGCTCTCGAAAAGGAGGTGATTGAAGATGCGCATCTTAGCCGCAGTTCTAGGAGTACTTGGACTTCTCTTTATATTGGCCGGTCCAGCATTTCATGTGCTGCCCGGATCAAGCAACTATTGGATTTTCACTGCTTTAGCGTGCTGGATAGTAGGTGGGGCAATTAGTGCATTCATAAAAAAGCAGAAACAAGAGAGTAAGTAATAATAATAAGATAGGGTGGAATCAAAGAGTAAATTTGATTCCACCCTATCTTATTATATGGCTCCGATAGCTCAAAAACTTCAAGGAAAAAGGTCAGACGGTTTCCGTTCTAAAGACTTCTCAAGGATACATCTCCCGAAGTAGCTCTTAGCCTGATGAGAATTCCACCGGCACCGATGGTTCCCTGGAGTTCATTTTTCTCGAGCGTTCCTTCCACTGCAATCCGAAAGTCGGTGCTGATTCGACCCGAGGTGGTTCTAATGTCAACCTCAGCATCGATATCGGCGGGAAGAAAGAGGCTGATATCCCCGCTACTGGACTGAAAACTCATCTGGGAAGCATCCTCATCGACCTCCTCCAGTTCCACATAAATCTTTCCACTGCTTGTTCTGATGCTCTCTACTGCTCCCTGGGCCTCCACGATTCTAATGTCCCCGCTGCTACAACTGGCACTAATGTTTCCCTGGGAATTATCTATGCTAATACCACCACTGGAAGTTTCTGCATCTATGTTTGCCTCGATGTCCTTCAGCACAATACTTCCGCTACTGGCATGTACCCGGATATCATTGAGCTCTCCTTCTGTGGCCTCAACTCCCAGAATCCTTATACTTCCGCTGCTTGAGCGCGCAATAATGTCTCCTTTTGAGTCTTCGGCACGGATACTACCGCTGGAGGTACCCGCATCGATTGCTCCCCAAATGTCTGCCAGTTCAATATTACCACTGGAGGCGTTAACTCGAACGTCACTCCGCTGTCCCTCAATCTGGATATCTCCACTAGAGGCAATGATACGTAAGGTTGCGCCCTGTGGAACCCACAGCTCATAGTTTACCCGGGGTCGTCGGAACCAGCTGAATACAGGATATTCTGTCTCTATCTGAAGGTAGTCCTCTCCAGCATCGATGATAATCTCGATTTTGTCCGCTCCCGAACCTTTCCGAGTGGAAATCATTCTTACCTCTTCTTTGTCCCAGGCGTGAATGACAGTCTCCCCGGCAGAATTATCTACCGAGACTGAACCGTCTGCCTTGAGAGCGAAAGTCTGCTCTTCAACCTGAGCGGCCGAGGCACCCATCGCCGAGACCAAACACATCAACCCAACTACCAACAGCACTGAACTTCTTTTCATCATCAAACCTCCTCATATTTTGTTATTTGTTTCAGTCAATATTCAAGCTAAACCCGTCCTTTCCTCTAGAGCAAGGACGGGTTTAGCTTTCCTGCAATGGGCTAGGCTTTGCGTCTCCGAGCCGCCAGGTAAATCATCAGAACGCCTAAGGCCAAAACTACCAAGCCTCCAATGAGAAGCCCCACACCAATCCCCCATAGTACGGAGGGTACTGCTATGCCGACTAATGCTTCCAGATCCAGGCCACGCGATCCATCCTCATTCATCAGCAGGAAGGAATAGGTGCCTGACTCAATTGCCCACTCTAAGGTCTGAGTTCCGCCACCATGGGCTGAAGCTGTCCAGAAAGCCTGGGAGGTGGGAGCTAGAGGCACAGATGTGCCTGGATGATTTGTATATTCCGGTTTCAGACGATCGAACTCGAAGTCGGTTATCTCATCATACTCTACACCTGTGAGGTAGCCTTCCACATCTGATGTCTCAGCTACTCCGATGAAAATCTGTTTTGATGAATCGCTACTGGAGCCTTCTATCTTGAGAGTGAGGAAGTCACTTGGACCCCAACTACGTACCCAGGGCAACCATTCCCACTCGTCTCCCAGATCTATATTGGCAGGTTCGGTGACAATGGCATAGGAGTCTCTGTCAAGCTCGATAGTCTTGCTAGTGTAAAACCCCTCACCATCTCTGAGCTCTCTTTCTGCCCATATTAAAGCCCCGCCGGGCAGTAGAAGAACAAGCGATACCAGCAATACGATGACACCAAAAACTAAAAGTACAATCTTTCCGCCACTCATAATAATACCTCCTGTTTTATTTGCTAACTTATCCTTTCTTTAGCGACTGCACTATCCCCAGTATCCCCCAGATAACCAGGAATAGGGCTATCAGATAGGCCACGATTGAGGGAACGATGAAAATGATTATCCCAAAGACAACTGCTAAAACATATCCCAGTACGTTGTTCATTGAGAACCACCTCCTTTGAGATCTGGTGTCCTGCTTCTGGCAATGTCTGAACTAGAGCAACCATCTGCCGGAGTTCCTCTGTTTTGCCTTACAGAACATTGACATGAGCCAAGGGGTGCTGGATCTCACTTAATCTTTGGGGCTTCAATCTCCCTGCCGTCTTGAACACCTTATTTCTCCTTTTCGATCTCATGCCCACGAGCGATCTCCTCTAGGCCCTCATCAAGATAGGATCGCGGATACCAGCGGCCCTGGATCATCACTTCTGGTGCTAGACACGTCCCAAGGGGGCTCGTCATGGATTCAGGGTTTCATTCGCAATCTCAATGAGTTCCTCTGTCGTTTTGTCCACCTCATCCCAGATCATGGTGTGGCCTGAGTTCTCAAACCAGGTGAAGCTTTTCACCGGGGCCTCCAAGAAGTTGTAGTATTCTTCTGTCAATTCGCCGGGTGTTTGATGATCATGCCCACCAGCAAAGAAATGAACCGGGATAGAAGATGCAGGAAAGTCTCTGAAAAGATTATAGTCTATAGCTTGAGGTAGTATTGTTTGCTGGGAAAACGTCATAGCCGGCACATAGTTTTCGATATCGGCAGAAGTGTATTCTGGGCTCATACCACCCATCGCATAAGCTAAGGCTTTGTCCCAGAGTCCTTCAGTGTAGAGGTCGCCTCCCCGATAAAGCTCCAGAAACTGATTCTTTCCCCCTATGTGCTCCACGTTGGTAGGATCAAACGGCTGGACTGATTCGAGAACTTGGATAACCTCAGTGTTGTTATCTTTTCGAGCTTGCTCCAATACCCAGTCATAACCCATGGTCTGGCTCCTATTCCAGTCAACTCGTTCTGCAGCAGCGATAAAGGCATAGTAAGGTTCAGAGTCTTCCATGAGGGTGAGAAAGCCTAAGGCGCTGCCCCAGGAATGACCAAAGAGAAAAATCTTCTCTTGATTAAACCTTTCCCGCAGCATATTAGTCAGTTGCAAGGTGTCGCTGACGAACTTTTCCACGATCATGTCCTCGGCGGTTAGATCCTGGGAAAAGGATTTACCTGCCCCCCGCTGGTCCCATTGCACCACCACAAAGTTTGCTTCCAGTTCTGGCGTTTGGAACAAGCCAACAAACGCCATTTGGGTCATACCCGGCCCCCCATGCAGCCAGAGCAAAACGGGTTTGGTAGTGTCCTTGCCGCGAATAAGGATCCATTGCTGGATGCCGCCCAAGGTGATCTCTTCCAGGGAGGCAATACTCCCCGGGATGACCTTGCCCTCAGCGTCAGTAATGGGCGGGGTAGAGACCATCTCCTCCGTCTTTTCCAGGCCCAGCATGGAGAAGATCACGTTGGCAGCTGCATCTACCACCCGTTCATGGTCATACCCCTGAAGATTACTCATGATGACTATAGCGAATCCTTCATTGGGATAGAGGCGCATCAGATCTTGGATACCGTAGCCACCGCCCGCATGTTCAACATACGGATACTCAGCATCGTCAATGACCTCCCAGCCCAGGCCAAATCCTAAAGGAGTTCCCTTGCTGGAAAGCCCCATCTCCTGCATGAGAGCAACTGACTCAGGAGAGAGAATACGAACTCCCTCAAGCTCACCACCATTGAGGTGCATCCCTATAAATCGAATGACCTCCGTTACCGGACCAATGAGGCCTCCCCCGGCTGGTGCAAAGACACTGAAGCGGTTCATCCAGGCAAGATCCCCATCAACTTCACGGATGAAATCAGCTCCGTCGCCCCGCCCTCTAATCTCATCCATCATGGCAACCATAGCCTCTACGTCGGCTGCCGGAAAAGCACCAGCGGCTGCTTTGCTAATCATAGCCTGGCTGCTATAGGTGAAGTCGGTGTTTTTCATGCCCAGGGGAATGAGGATGTTTTCCCTGGCATACTCCATGTAGGACTTACTGGAAACTTCAGCCACAATCTGACCCAAGATTACCGAGTTCGGGCTGGAATAGGCCGAGGCTGAACCGGGCTCAAAGATGAAAGAAGTAAGCTCATCAAGGTATCTCCTGGTCCATAGGTCTGGATCAGGAAGAGGCTGACCCTCCAGACGGAGGTTGAGAGGTATATAATCAGTCGGTTCGGGAAGTCCACTGCTGTGGCTAACGACTTGGCGAACCGTGATGGGATACTCAGTGGGGAAATAATCCAGATATTGAGATACTGGCGCATCCAGGTCAACTAACCCCTGCTCACGAAGCTGCATAATGGCAGTTACGGTCACCATCTTGCTCATTGAACCCCATTGATATACTGTATCTGGAGTAGCTGCCATGCCCTTGGGGCCATCGGCCAATCCAAAGCCTTTGCTATAGATAACATCACCACCCAGGGCAATGGCAATTGACAGTGCCGGTGGCTTATCTCCCACAAAGCTGTTAATGTATGCTTCAAACTCCTCTACCGTGCTGGGCAGGATGACCTCTTCGCCAGTGAGGGTAAAGCCGCCAGCGGTGTTAACCACCTGAGCGGGAGGATTCATGGTGATAGTCTCATCCCCCGTACCAATGAGGCAATAGGTAATTTCATCTTTTACCTGGGCTAGAACCGTAAGCCCCTTTCCGTCTCCCACTGAATAATAGAATATAGTCCAGTTGCCAAATCTTCCTGTATCCTTCAGTATCAGTGCTCCACGGTCAATATCGAGTTTCCTCAGGGCCGCGTCTATGCCAGCCTCAAGATCAGAAGACTTGGCAGTGACGAGGTACATATCCATAGGTGGTGCAGCTAACGCAAATTGTGCATAAGTGCCGTCGGTTTCAATCTGGGTCCAGTCTCCTACCAGGGGAATCGTGAAACGACCGGCTGGGTCTTTATAGACATTGCCTGCTTGTGCTAGTGCAGGCTCGGCCGGTACCTGCTCACCCTGCTGGGTTTGCTTTACGTACTGCAAGGCGGATATAGCGGGCATAATGACATTTCCTCCCAGGGTGTTGACTGTCGCTGCCAGCGTGGTTCCGGTATCAGGGTCATAGCCCATAAAGGCAGCGTAACCGGGTATATCGCCTGGATGTCCCCATATTGTCATCCCTTGAGTCTGAATGCGCATTAAACCCAGACCGAGGTCGGCGAGCTGACCGCCACCAAAGTCCTGGGAGGCTAGAGGCTGGAGCATCTCCTCCAGTGTCTCTCTCGAGATAAAGAGATCGCCCTTGAAAAGAGCACTGGCATAAGTAATGAGGTCCGAAACAGTGGAGGTAATTGCACCTGCTGACCATCCAACAGAAGGATGGTAGGCACCTAAAAGATTCTGATAGCCATCCTCAGTTTTGACATAGCCGCCGGAAACACCAACCAAAGTACCTTCCTCATCTACGTAAGCAGTGTTTCTTAGACCGAGAGATTCAATGATGCGTGATTTAACTTCTTCGCTCCAGCTATTATCGGTAACCTTCTCGATTATCAATCCTAGTAGGATGAAATTAGTGTTGGAGTAGAAACCATCGCTTCCGCCTGGTTCAGCTACCGGACCAAGCTTATTAGCCTCAGCCACCAGATCCATTGGTGCCCATTCCTCACTGGCCTTCTCACCAACCTCTGGACTGTTTAGATAGTTATTTATCCCACTGGTGTGTGAAAGGAGCATACGGACCGTGATCTTATCTGCATTGGGCTGATCGGGAAACCATGCCTTGATAGTATCGTCCAGCGAGAGCTTTCTCTCTTCCACCAACTGCATCACTACCACTGCGGTAAAGGTTTTAGTTAGGCTGCCTATAAAAGTTCGAGTATCAACACTATAGGGTGTTTCGCCGGAAGGATCAGAGTAACCGGATGCCTTCCCAATGAGGGCACCGTCCTCCAGTTGTACAGCCATAGCCATGCCTAGAATCCCCTGCTCCTGAACCTGCTGATCTAAGAGTCCCTGCAGCGCCTGGCCCGTATCAGGCCCTTCTATATCAGGTTCCTTCTTTTCCAGGCCCAGTATAGAGAGCACCACATTAGCAGCGGCGTCTGTGACCTCATTTCGATCAAACCCCGTGCCATTGCTCATCATAACAATAGCGAACCCCTCATTCGGGTAGAGGCGCATCCTGGCCGCAATACCAGGTCCACCCCCGTCATGTTCGATGTAGGGATATTCAGTATCGTCAACCACATGCCAGCCAAGACCGAAGGCCAGGGGAGCGCCGCTGATAGAGAGTTGCACTTCCCGCATTAGAGCCACTGACTGGGGCGAGAGGATCTGAATCCCATCAAGCTCGCCACCGTTCAAAAGCATCTGGGCAAAGCGAATAGCCTCAGTTGCCGGACCTATCAGACCACCAGCGCCTGCCATGGGGTTGTAGGGATTCATCCAGGCGTACTGATCATCAGTTTCACCGAAGAAATCAGCCCCATCACCCAGCCCTCTAACCTCGTCCAGCGTGGCGATCATAGCCTCAGCCTCAGTTGCCAAAACAGCGCAAGATGCTGCATCCCTGATCATAGTATCACTCTTGTAGGTGAAGTCTGTGGTCTTCATTCCCAGGGGAGTGAGGATATTTTCCTGAATATACTGGATATAGGGCTTTCCGGAAACTTTGGCCACAATCTGCCCCAGAGTCACATAGTCGGGGTTGACATAGGCCGAATCTGAGCCGGGTTCAAACATGAGATCGGTGACCTCTTCATAGTACGTTCTGTCAACCAGGTCCGGGTCGGGCAAAGGCGTACCATTGAGACGCACGTTGACCCATTCAAACTCGGGAGGTTCGGGCAGGCCGCTGCTGTGGCTGAGCAGGTGGCGAACCGTAATGGGATACTCAGTGGGGAAATAATCTAGATACTGAAATACCGGTGCATCCAGGTCAACTAGACCCTGCTCGCGAAGCTGCATAATAGCGGCCGCAGTTGCTATCTTGGTCACTGAGCCCCATTGATACACTGTATCTGCAGTAGCTCGCATACCCTTGGGGCCATCGGCCATCCCAAAGCCTTTGGCGTAAATAACATCCTTACCCAGTGCGATCACCATAGACAGGCTCGGTGTGGTCTCTCCCACAAAACTGTTGATGTATGCTTCAAATCCCTCGACCGTGCTGGGTAGAACAGCCTCTTCACCAGCGAAGGTAAAGCCACCCACAGTCTGCATCACGTTATCGGGAGGGTTTGCGGTGAGAGCCTCATCGCCCGTGGCGATAATGAGGTAGCTCGTGCCATCTTTTACTTGGGCTAGAACTGTCACACCTTGTCCATCCCCCATAGAATAATAGAATAGGCTCCATTTCTCCCAGCCTGCCAAAAGCGTTACTACTAGCGCTGCTGGGTCAATACCGACCTGCCTCAGGGCCGCATCTACGCTAGTTTCGAGGTCATCAGATTCCACAGTGACGATGTGCATCTTTAGAGGACGTCCGGTAAGCTCGAAAAGTGCATAAGTTCCGTCCGTTTCAATCTGGGTCCATTCTCCCACCAGAGGAATAGTGAAACGACCTTCCGGATCTTGATAAACATTGCCCCTCTCGGCTGATGCTGGTGCTGCCGCGCTCTGGGCGGCTTGCTCAACAAACTGTTTGGCTATGTCTTGAAAAGTCTGAGAGGGGGTGAAGTTCATAGGTTGGTAAGTAAACTTAGAATCATCAACGATCCCTTCCAGGTAGAATCTCTCCACCAGATGTTGAAACGCTTCAGGCTGAATATTCTCTACATCTGAGACATGTCCCATTTCTGCCAGAATAACCAGCTTTCCGTTTGGCAGATAAGGCAATAGTTCTTTGGCACTTTCAGCAGGAGTTGCAAAATCAATACTTCCATTGATCAGCAATGTTTCAACATCTGAATACTGCAGCTTTCGATACTCTTCGGCAATTGGCTTGATCGGCCAGCCGCCTTTTTGGAAGCTACCCCAGTCCTGTTTGGACACTGGAGAGCCAATAATCGAGCCCGCTGGATCCATTTCAGCTTCATAATCCCGCTTGGGGTCATAATCGGCACTAACGGCTTTTGAGGCACGTTCACCCCAATTGCTAGAACTGGGAATCATTTGGTCATAAGCGACTGAAAGATAAGCAAGACCGCTGTAGTTTCCTTTCTCGGCCGCTACGTAGGCATCGAAAACCTGGGCGGCCGAACCCCTGTTCATCAGCTGCATGAACGTCATCATCTGAACCTTGTCCGGGTCAATCCTGAAACCCTGCCATTCTTGGGGCAGAGTCTTAAGCACATTTTGCATGGTTTTGATAATATCAGGGCTCTTTGAAGCAGCTACAGCGTCCTTTTCCCAGAGACCCGCATAGTATCTCAGTTGAGCGTCTACCATCTGCGGTTCCCAGACAAAATGGCCTGGAGGATTCACACTAACCATGAGAGTTCGATGAATGCTTTCCGGATATCTCAAACTATAGATGTAGGCGACACGTGTGCCGTAACTTAGACTGTAAGGATTGATCCTTTCATATCCCAGCTCTTTTCGGGCAGCTTCCATATCGTCAATTACTTCGACCATGGTATACCCGTCAATATCAACCCCCTCCTTTGTGAATCTTTGAAAAGCAGCATAATAAGCTTTTCCCAGTTTCTCCAGATTTTCTGAGGAAAGGGGATTTTTTTCAACTTGCAGTGCCTCCACAACCTCCGGCAAGTTAAGCGAAACAGAGCCATCAACCGCCCGGTAGCCAACCATGACAAAGTCATGATGTTTGAGCAACCACGCATACGGGAAATCATTGAGTTTCATGCTTGCTAGTGCTTCCGCAGAAAAAACATTTGGAGCTCCAGGGCCACCCACTAGCAAGAATACCGGTTCTACAGGGTTATCTCCTGTTGCATGTATTCTGATAATCGGCAGTTGAATCAGCCTCGAGTCAGCCTTATTTCTGTTCTCAGGAACAACAAGAGTGCCATAATCTGCTCGGTAGGACTTTCCTCCAATTTCATAGGTACCGGCTCTTAATATTAGATCACCAGCTTTTGCATCGGCAATCTCTTCTCCTGACGGAAATGTTGTGCCAGCCACCGAACCTACGGACACAAGACAGGCCAGCAGCATCACCGCCACAAATAATGATAACATCGACCATCTTCTTGATTGAAACATAGTTTTTCTCCATTCTGCTTTTAGTCTAATAATAGTACAAAATAAAAAAGGCGCCTATTTTCATAGACACCTCTGTCTTTTAGTAATCCCGCTATTAAAAACGTCTTTGTCTTCACAGCAACACTTCTTTGTGTCGCCAAATTTCTATTCTTCGATTATATTTATACCACCACTTATAATTCTTGTCAAGGACACTTGCAGAACTTGACGGGGGTAGGTAAGCAAGATAAGATAAACTCACTCCATTTCCAACTATAGGACCCTCAAGATAAAGAACTCTTTTTATTGTGAAAAGAAGCAGGAGAATGTTATGAATAAGATAGTGCTTGACCTGGAAACGCAAAAGACCTTTGAGGAAGTAGGTGGCAGGCAGATGCATCTTTTGAAGATTTCAGTAGTGGGAGTCTATCACTATGCCAAAGATAAATATATGACTTTTGAAGAAAAGGAAATCCCCGGCTTAGAGGAAATTCTAAAATCAGCGGACTTGGTCATCGGCTTCAATATAAAGAGATTCGATTTTCTGGTACTGCAGCCTTATTTGTCTATTCCAGTGAGAAAACTGCCAGCCCTGGATATAATGGAGGAGATTACCAGGGTAACCGGGCATAGAGTAAGCCTGGATAGCGTTGCCCAGGCAACCTTAGGAAGGAAGAAAAGTGGAAGCGGGTTAGAGGCAGTAAGGCTCTTCCGAGAAGGCAAAATAGAGGCGTTGAAAAGATATTGCCTGGACGATGTCCGAATTACCAAAGAACTGTACGAGTATGGCCAAAAGCATGGGGAACTCTCTTTCACCTCAAAGTATGGCTCCCGTCAATATTCTATTCCTGTAAGCTGGACCATTAAGGGTGGGAAGAAAATTTCTGACATCTTACAAGAAGCCTTCAACAATAAGAAGCAAATAGAGATAGAGTATATCTCCAGTGCTCATCGCCAGGGAGAGGACTTTAGAAAAAAGAGAAAAGTAGATATTTATAGCTTGGGCGGTTTCTATTTTGAGGCTTTTTGCCACCTGCGTAATGAGCTGAGAACCTTCAGGATAGATAGGGTTCTTAATGCAAAGATAATCAAACAGAACTACACAATCCCCGATGATTATGTCCCCCGAGTTTTTTAGACATTCAGACCAAAAGAACCAATCCTTCTTCCCAAATATAATTGACAAACCACCAACGTCTACCGTCTTTCCTCATCCTACTAAGTAACGTTTTCTATAGTTGGTAATCTATTTTGAGTGGTTCCTTTTACACCAAGTGCATGAAACTCTCCGCTGAAGACCGGTTATCAAGCATTTATTTGAGTTGCTACTTTAGGCTCGAAATCTTTGAATGTTGAACAGTGCTATTCGTGAATACCAACTAGCGTACCTTCCGGGACCAGATCAAAGAGCTCAAAGATATCCTGGTTCTTCATTCTTATGCAGCCTTTGGATGCTGGTGTTCCAATTAGACCTTCTTCTGGTGTTCCATGAATATAAATGCAGCGGGCATATGAATCCACTTCTCCACCTTCATTGAGACCCGGTACTATTCCTTTTAACCACAGTATACGGGTGGTTATAAGGTCTTCTTTGATATGGGTGGTGTCAGTATAAATTTCTGCTATTTGACCTATATTTTTGCGGTGTTCAAATATAGTCCCGATCTTGGCGTCCTTTCCAATCTTGGCAACAATGAAGTGGGTTCCCAGAGGAGTTTTATCACTATTCTTTTCGTTACCCACTCCATACCTGGAGGTCGAAACAGGATAGATTCTTATAATCTCCCTACCTTCAAAAACAAAGAGCTCTTGCCTTGAGGTATTAATTGTAATAATAAACTCGTTAGCTGCACTCTGAATTGGGTATCCTATTGCCAGAGGGAACAACAAAAAAATAAGGAAGAGCTTCCTTTTCATGATGTTCCCAAGGCGCTTGACAATTCTAGTTTTCAGGTCATACCCCATTCAAAATCCTCTTCCTACTTGTCCAAAGAGGCTCTGGCTAGTTCTATTAAGCAGAGTTTAATCAAATTTTAGCTCTTGTCAATCTGGTTGCAGAGGTCTGGTTTGGAAATTGATATTTGACTCCTGCTACTTTCGAGCTAAGATAGGAATTGATTCTGGGCAACTGTTAGCCAGAACAAGACTTGAGGGAAAAGATCAGATGAAAGCTGGAAAACTCTTTCTTATCATGCTTTTGAGTTGCGGCCTGTTAGTGGAGTGTGCAATTCTCTACTATTTTCTTGTCTTTGTTCCTACGAAACTCCCATTCAAGCCTCCTGAAAGATATCTTCTCGAAGTTGCAAAAGAAGAAATTCCTCGCTTTACATATTGGGAGGATGACTATCAGGAACTGAAAGAAGCATTTCAAGGAGAAGAGGGATTCTTGTTGCAAAAGATAGCCAATGGGGAAAAACTTTCTTTTGGCGAAACGAAACTAGCCGCCTCCTTGGTCAAGGAATCAGCCGAACTTCTTCTCCAGACTCTTCAGGAGGTAAAATCAGAAGAAGAACTGAATCGCCTGATAAGAAAACGGTTCACCATTTATCAGGCTGCGGGAGAAGAAGGAGAGGGTAAAGTTCTTTTCACCGGCTACTATAGCCCTATATGCGAGGGAAGCCTCGAAAAACAAGGTCCCTTTAAATATCCTCTCTATTTAATACCCAAGGATTTAAAGGTGGCTAATCTGGGAGAATTTGACTCTACCCTGGAAGGAGAAAGAATCGTCTACCGGATTGATCCAACCAGAGAAGAAGTTGTTCCTTACTGGAGCCGAGAAGATATCGTAAAAGACAAGGTTCTGAAGGGGCAAAATTTAGAATTTGTGTACTTGAAGGACAGGCTCGACAGATTCTACCTAATGATTGAAGGCTCCGGCAAAATAACCCTTGCCAATGGAAAATCCTTCTGGCTCAGATACTCAGCCACCAACGGAAGACCTTACACCAGCCTTGGAACGTCTCTGGCCAAAGCAGGAAAACTTCCAGAAGATATGCTTTCCCTCCAGTCCATCAGGCAATACTTTCAGCGTCATCCGCAAGAGATGGATCATTATCTCAATCAAAACGAGCGATTTGTCTTCTTTGTCGAGGACGAACAAAACCAAGGAGCCATAGGAGCTGCAGGAGTCGTACTTACTCCCGAAAGATCAATAGCTATAGATAGAAGGATATTTCCCTTGGGAACTCTTGCCTACATTGAATATCCTGAGCCCGAGATTAATGGGCAGGGTAAAGTGGTACGATATGCAGAAAAAGGCCGATTTGTGTTCTGTCAGGATACGGGAGGAATCATTAAGGGTCCAGGAAGAGCCGATATCTACTTTGGAGAAGGAGAAAGAGCCTTCGCCAAAGCTGGAAACATTAAGGGAAAGGGGAGACTTTATTTCCTGCTGAAAAAAAGTGGCTAACCTTTTCTCAAAAAAAAGAGACAGCAGGACAAGTGATCAGAATATCTTGTTCTGACAAGAGATGAATAGTTTTTGTAGCAGCAGTCCGGGAAAAAAGTTAGAGAGAAGAACTTAGGGGTTGAGCCAAACAAGTTAATGAATATCAACTTGTCAATCTGGTTTGGAGGGATGCAGTGAAGGCCCCGATCATCTTAACTCGTTGGCTGCTAGGTGTTTGGGTTTAAGGTACTATTTTGTGGACAAGCGAATTTTTTCAGAAAGCTGCCTTCCAATCTCAATTATTTTTTTATGATCATCGGTTGATGGGGGACCATTTATGTCAAGTGTCCCGACCAGCTCAATTTTTGTCGGCCCTAGAATTTCCTGTGCTTGTCGAATGGCACCTCCCCCCCAACCATAGGAGCTGAGAACAACGCCATACTTTAAGGGCGGGCGAAGCACCTTTACTAGATATGCACCATATATAGCAAGAGGATGCATTCCTCCCAGTACTGTTGGCGTTCCAAGAACAATTGCCCGAGAATCAACAAGGTCTCTAGCTATATCGCCTATATCCGCAGTGCAAAGGTCGTATAGATTTACTTCAATACCTTCAGATACTAGTATTTCAATGATCGTCTTTGTCATGGCTTGTACGGAGTTCCACATACTGACGTAGACGATAATTACTTTTTCCCTTGTTTCTCCAGCAGTCCATTTACGGTAAGCGGCAAGAATTCTTTCAGGCTTTTTATGAATAGGACCGTGGCTTGGTGCGATAATGTCAATTTCCAACTCCTTTACTTTCTCAAGGGCTTTCTTACCCATACTTCTGAAGGGCATCATTATCTCTCCGAAATATCTCTTTGCAAAGGGGATTAATTCTTCAACGTCCTCATCGTAGAAACCAGAGGCAGTGTGAGAGCCAAAGAAATCACAGGAGAATAGAATTTTGTTATCAACAAGATAAGTGAACATGGTCTCTGGCCAATGGAGCCAAGGAGCCTTAATGAACTGTAAAGTTTTACCACCCAGTTCAATAATGTCTTTATCTGCAACTATTCTTATTCTCTTTTCCGGTATCTTGTGATATAGCTGCGCCATCTTTGCCCCTTTTTCGCTGGTAAGGAGCGATGCTCCTTTACTCACCTTCATTATATAGGAAATCGAACCAGCATGGTCAGGCTCAGCATGATTCATCACAACATAATCTAGATCGGCTAGATCTGTTACCTGACTAATTTTCTCACCCAATTCTTTTTCAAATCCTGGGTTTACAGTATCAATAAGAACGGTTTTTTCTTTTCCCTTCACCAGATAGGCATTGTATGTTGTTCCCTGAGGAAGGGGAATAAGAGCATCGAAGATTCTGCGATTCCAGTCTTTTATACCTACCCAGTATACACCTTCAGATATTTCTGGCACAGCAAATCTTTTCATTTCTTAACCTCCCACTTTTCCTTCTGCACTGTCGTCTAACAAAGTATATCTAAACCGGCCATTTATTCAAGAATTTCCTGAGGATATCCCTTAGAGATAGATTAACCCAAATC
This sequence comes from Candidatus Aerophobetes bacterium Ae_b3a, assembly GCA_005223095.1. Lineage (GTDB taxonomy): Bacteria > Aerophobota > Aerophobia > Aerophobales > AE-B3A > AE-B3A. The sequence goes on along the minus strand of NJBQ01000022.1, from coordinate 4,558 downwards.
TCAGCCCTTGTCAATCTGCTTGGAGCAGCTAGAGGAACGCTCTCTTTGACGCGACCATATTTTTGGTTATAATGATGAGTAGCTCACCGCAACCATAGACTAGAGCTAATGGATGACTACAAGACAGTGAAAAAAAGAGTGGCAGACAGGTGAAAAACTTGTGATTATGGCAATTATGAAGCAAGATATAGAGCAGAAATCAAGAACAGTCCAGAGACACAAAAAGGAGGAAAAACCACTTCTCGCTTAAGAAAAGATTTGGTTATTATCCGACAAATGATTGGCAGACTACTAAAGCGGGATCTTGATTCGATACTGGAAGTTATCAATGAGGCTGCCCAAGCTTACAAAGGGATAATTCCAGATGATAGGTGGAAAGAGCCCTATATGTCAGCTAAAGAACTGGGAGATGAAATTGATTGTGGCGTTGACTTTTTTGGCTTGCAAGAAGAAGGAAGAATAATTGGATTAATGGGAATCCAGGAACTTAAGGAGATTACCTTAATTAGGCATGCTTATGTACTTACACAATACCAAAGAAGAGGAGTAGGAAGAAGGCTCCTTCAATATCTAATCAACTTAGCCAAAGGTAGTGAAATTCTGGTAGGAACCTGGAAGGCTGCAAGCTGGGCTATTCAATTTTATGAAAAACATGGATTCAGCTTAATATCATCTGACGAGAAGGACAGGCTTCTGAGAAAATATTGGAACATTCCTGAAAGGCAAGTAGAGACCTCCGCTGTACTGCGATTTGGTAGAAATAAGCCCTGACGTATTAGATTAACTTGAAATGTAAGATGTAGGATATCTTCAGAACCGTGCCCCATGGTTCAATGGGTGAAGCCCGCAAAGTAAAGAAAAGGGGACTGATCAGGCATCTTCGCTTTTCATCCCACGATGAGCCCGAGAACATCATCAAATTCATAGACACAGATGAATCTGAAGGAATACGATAAAGCAGTCACATCAACTATGTTCTATCTGCTTGATTTGTGCGCCCTGGTCTCCCCCCAATTGCCGAATCTGCCACCATCTTTATAAGCTCACTCAATAGGGCCTCTCTGTTTTCCAGATTTACCTCGAGGACTATGATATCCTTACCACTTTTTATTTCGCCTATGAAGCCACCTCCACCCTTCTTTATTGTTGCCAGGACCCGACCGGTCTTCAATGCCTGAACAACTACATCCCTGAATTTCTTGGAGAATAGTTCCATCCTTCCAATTTCATCGATGACAATTAATTCCTTAGTCGATATTGCTTTTCTTATACTCTCTACACCAATTGCCTCGAAGCTATCAATATCAACGCCATACCTGCCTACTCGGTAAGGACTTCTTATCTTTAGACCAGCCAGCATTGATTTCTTTCCATCAAGAGTTGTCAGTGAAAAACCGACTCTTTGTCCTGCCTCTCTTATCTCCTCGCTGTAGAAGCCTCCTTTTGAAAGAGAGGTCATGTCTATGACTTTCTTTATCAGTGTGGTTTTTCCTATCCCGGGCCTACCAGTCAAAAGAACATTCATATTCTCCGCCTATTTTCCCCGTCCCTTTCTGCGAAGGCTTCTTTTCTTTTCTGCCCACGACTCATACCAGGCACTGCTATTTGCTCGGAAATCCTCTGGCTTTATACTCCGGAACTAAACTAGGCCAAATCTCAGCACTTGTCAACCTGTCCGAACTCTGGTGGAGATTCCTATTTTGACACAGTCGTCTTTTTCGTTAGGATAAGAACTAATTCTTAATAAGCACAAATTAAAAGGGAGGATAAGGCCAATGATAGTCACAACGGTCGCTGTTTATGTCAAGCCCGAGAACATTAAGGATTTCATTGAAGCAAGCACAGAAAATCATAAAGCTTCAATTGAAGAACCGGGTAACATGAGATTTGATGTACTTCAATCAATGAGCGATCCAACAAAATTTCTACTTTACGAAGCTTATCAATCAGAAGAAGAGGCAGCAGCACATAAAAAAACAGAGCATTATTTGAAATGGAGGAAAACAGTTGCTGGCTGGATGGCAAAAGCACGTGAAGGCATTCTCCACCGGGTGATTTGTCCCAAAGATAGGAGTAAATGGTGATTACCCAACTTATATCGCAGAACACCAAACGAAACAAGAGATAAGAAAAAAATGAACAAACCCATCTATGGGATTACTCTCTTTTTTATCCTGGGAATAATCATAGGAAGATACCTCACCTTGCCTTTTCTTCCTCTTTATCTGGGCTTGGCTGTTCTTTTTGTCCTTACTTTTGTTCTTTATTTGAAGAAAAAAGAGAAGTGGACAGGCTATTCTTTATTTCTCATTACTTTTCTCATTGGAATAGTCTACTTTTATTATATTTATTATCCCCATTCCTCTAACCATATTGCAGCTTATGCTCCTTCTGAAGAAAAAGTGACCGTAATAGGTGAAGTTGTCAGCCGTCCTCAGCTTAAAGAAAGAAGGATTCGTTTCACTATCGAAGCCAAAAAGATCATCGAGAATGAGCAAGAAAAAGCCACCCAGGGAAGGATATGGGTGGTAAGCTATTTTCCTTTAGAGAATTACGATTATGGGGATACAATAAGGTTGGAGGGTAGGTTGCGTCTACCTGAAGAAGCTAAAGAGAAGGGAGCATTCGATTGGCAACGGTACCTTTCCTACCAGGGGATATGGGTAGAACTGGCTACTGGTATGGTCACAGTAGTAAAAAGGGGGGGAGGAAATCCTTTAATCAAGTGGGCCTATAAGAGTCGTGATTGGATGGTAAGAGTAATCGAGCACACTCTACCCGAGCCACACTCTTTTGTATTAAAGGGAATTATACTGGGAGATAAAGAGTCTCTTCCTCTTGCCGTGCAGGAAAGCTTCTTAAGAACTGGAACAGGGCAGGCAGTCCCAGTGCAATTGGGGTAAAAGTACTCAAACCTTATTTTGCATTAGTATTAAGCCTTATTTTCGGCCAGGAAAATCCTACCCCAAAAAGCTACAAAACGATAGCGAAAGAATGGTCCGTCCCTGGGTTGAGGTCTCTCTTTCTCAGTATCAGGAGCTCAAGAAGCTAAGAGAAGAGACGAATAGACCCCTATCAGAGATAATCCGAGAAGCTGTATCTAAATTCGTAAGAAAGAAAGACTTTCCCGCTAGCACGACTGCCTCGTATCTTCCAAAAGGAACAAGAGATAAATACAAATCTGTATCGGCCTATTTTCATAGATCCGACTGGAATCTTTTAGCAATCATCTCTAAAGAAACAGGGAGATGCAAGACTCGCTTAATCAGGGAAGCCGTCGATCAATATCTTGGGAGGCGCTGCAGTTGAAGGCCAAACAAGAGAGAAAGTAAGAAGCGATGACGGTTGTTGAAGAATATGCTCTTTCATAGACTCCAGAAACAGCAGCTCTCGAAATAGGTGGAAAGACAAAGATACTGAATCCTGTCAGCTTTTTCGGCACGTCTTCCCTACCCACGAGTATGTCCTAACTTATGCCTTGGATAGTCGCGACTTGACTAGGAAACTCTATTCCTTTTCATGCTGTTGACGGTGCGAAGCAGAAAGGAGTCAGTTCGAGTCCTGCCAGGTGCACCAGCAATCTCTTTACTATAAAGGGTTTCAGCCTCCACTCCTTTGGCCACTTCCTCAGCCTAACCGATTTGTGAGCATCCTTTTACACAAGAGACCCAAACCTATTGGTGGCTTCTCCCGACAAATTCTTCTATTCCACGCTATTTCCCTCGATCTATTTCTCAATTTTCTTTGGTTCAAACCGAACAAGCCTTCTCCCACTTTGACATAGGGAATCCTCTTCTGGTTAATCGAAGAATAAGGCGTAAGATTGCTCAATTCTGTTAACTCTGAAAGCTGTTTTATATCTAAAAGAAATTTGTTCATTCCCTTTCCTTTCAAAGGGTTCCTCTGGTAACAATCTCGCACCCTATTTACTTTTTTTGGGGTGTCGTTGCAAAATGATAATGTCATAGTGTTGGAAAGTGAAAATGTGACCCCTCCATGAAATTTGATATACTATCCTCCCATTATCTTAAGGGAGGTGAAAATGGAGAGGTGGCAATTGAGTCAAAAAGAGCTGGCAAGATATGGCGTTATTTAAAACACGATAGAAGGATATCTGAATGTAGATCCAGCTGCAGAAGAACTTTGCCTATCCAGAAGGCAAATATTTAGGCTGAAGAGAAAACTGAAAGAGCAAGGAATCGAAGGACTCATTCATGGAAACAGAGGAAGAACCTCCCCTAAAAGGACGAAAGAGCATCTGAGAAACATGATTAATTATCTTTACCGGGGAAAGTATGACGGCTTTAATATTTCCCACTTTACGGAAATGCTCGAGGAAAGAGAGAAGATAGTTATCTCTCGGGTAACGGTACGAGGTATTCTTCTTGAAAAAGGTTCCTACAAAAAGAAAAAGAAATATCCTAAGCATAGATCCTGGAGAGAGCCTATGCCTAAAGAAGGCATGATGCTTCAGTTCGATACCTCCGATCATGACTGGCTGGAAGGAAGAGGGCCAAAGAAGAAACTGATGGGAGGAAAAGATGATGCTATCAAGGAA
>NJBQ01000105.1 GCA_005223095.1 Candidatus Aerophobetes bacterium Ae_b3a | reverse complement strand
AATCATCCCAACGGTGGATTCTTCGGCCCTAAAGCATGTGGGGAAAACTTTAGGGGTCTTTTAGAGGTTCATCCAGTATATATCAATCCAATGAGTTCGCTGGCGGGCGGTTACATGGCCTACTTTTATTCTTACCGTAATCCCGACTGGAATTCAGACCTCGATTGCTCACATCTGAAGGAGGAGCAAGGAAAATACGGGATCTACCCCGGCATTGGCGCAACCCAGCATTTTTGCCAGGACTTGACCATCGGTCTCGATCTCGGCTGGGGAGGACTTCTGGAAAAGATTCAGCACTACCGCAAAATCAACCCCCCAGCCGCCGATTTCTATGACGGTTTAGAGAATGTTATACTTGGTATCCAAAATTGGATTCGCCGTCACGTTGAAGCAGCTTGGAAGATGGCCAAGGCGGAGGAGAACCCGCAGCTCTGCAAGAACCTGGAGGAAATAGCTGAAATTAATGAGCGGCTTCTTACCCATCCGCCTGGGACATTCCGCCAGGCATGTCAATGGATCGTATGGTTTCAGATGGCTGCCCGCATGTATAATGGCAGTGGCTCGATGGGACAACTTGATGAGCTCTTGCGTCCGTATTATGAAGGGGATGTGGCGGTGGGCATTCTAAGGGATGAGGAGGCAATTTTTCATCTAGCTTGCCTGTTGTTGAATGATACACAATACATACAGCTAGGGGGACCTGATGTGAGTGGCAAAGACGTGACCAGTAAGATCTCTTTTCTTATATTGGAAGCTGTTCACCGCTTGAGAATTCCCGCTAACATCGGCATCCGCGTTCATGATGGACTGGATCCCCAGCTGCTTCGGAGAGGAATTGAGATTATGTTTGAGGATAAGATGGGTTTTCCCAAGTTTCTAGGCGATAAGGGCCTTGTAGAAGGCTTTGTTAAGAATGGTTATTCTGTGGAACTTGCACGTCAACGTATCTACTCCGGCTGTCACTGGTTTGGTATTCCCGGCCGAGAGTATACCTTAAACGACTGTACCAAGATCAACTTTGCCTCTGTGTTTGATGTTGCTTTAGGTGAGATGATGGCTGATTCTAATGTTGAACCGAGCGTAAAGGAGTTATGGCAGTATTTTGAGAAGCATCTCCGGCGCGCCGTGGAAGTCATTGCTGAAGGCCTTGACTTCCACATGGAACATATGCATAAGGTTTTTCCTGAATTAGTGCTGGACCTTTTCTGCTACGGACCTATTGAGAAAGGCCTTGATGCCTCTCATGCAGGTGTGGAATACTATAACCTGTGTATAGATGGTTCTGCTCTCGCCTCTGTAGCAGACTCATTCGCGGCCTTAGAACAGCGGATTGAGAAAGAAAGCCGTCTAACATGGCAGGAACTGCTTAAACATCTAGACAATGACTTTAAAGACGCTGAAGATGTACGATTGATGCTTCGTAACATTCCTTCCTATGGTCGTGGAGGAACAAGAGGTGATGAGTGGGCTGTCCGAGTTACTCAAACCTTTACACGTTTGGTAAAAGAGAAACCAACCCCAGCTGGATTCAATATGATTCCTGGATTGTTCTCCTGGGCTTCTATGATCTCGATGGGTCAAGCAGTCGGGGCTATGCCCAATGGCCGACATGCCCACGCTCCCATCTCGCATGGAGCCAATCCCGATCCAGGCTTCATGAAAGGTGGTAGCGCTCCTACTACAATGGCTGTAGCTGTAGCTTCTGTACAATGTGGGTACGGAAATACCGCTCCTCTACAACTCGATATAGATCCGATTCTGGCGCGCGGTAAAGAAGGCTTAGCTAAGATCGAAGCGCTCATCCGCGGACACTTCGCTTTAGGCGGGACCATGATTAACATGAACGTTCTCAATAAACAGCAGATTCTCGATGCTCACAAAGACCCATCTAAATACCCCAATCTAATTGTGCGTGTCACAGGCTTTAGCGCTTACTTCGCCAGCCTATCCAAAAATCTCCGCCAGCTCGTTGTAGACCGCATACTCTCTGAAGAGTAGTAGGATTTGGAATGGGATAATGGTGAACTGGTATGTGCAACAGTGTATAATAATTTTGGCCTCACCTGTCCGGTGCCTTATAAGAATAATACCCTGGACCTAAATGCCACTGGAGTTTAGCGCTTCACCTCACCCAAGGATGGTGGTATGATTCAGCAGAAAAGATTGTCTGGGTTAAGATACAAAAAAGTAAAAAGACAGATTTTCAGATAACCATATTAGATGATTCAATTCGGCCCCTTGACTCAGAGGCCAAAAAAAAGCTATAATCGAAAAAGGATTTAAGAAAATAGGAAATAAGGTCTGTAAAAGGAGGTACCGCTATGATCCATAATAAGAGACAGATTATATGGTCAGTATTGCAGGTCTTACTCATCCTCTCAATTGTTGGTTGTCAGTCTCTCAAAGCAGGTCCGGTCGAGGAAGAGGCTTACATTTTGGAAAAAGGTATAATGTTTGGCAAAGGGGGTGATGCCGAGCTTAAACTCGACCTTGTCCGTCCGGCGAGGGGAAAAGGACCTTTTCCAGCTCTGGTTTTCATTTTTGGCGGTTGGTGGAAAACAGGACATAGGACCCTCTACTATCCTGACTTTATAGAAGCTGCAAAAAGAGGCTATGTGGGTGTCACGGTTGACTATCGACTAACCAGTGTGAGAAAAAACGGTAAGGTCAAATATCCCTTTCCTGCTCAGGTTCACGATGTGAAATGTGCCGTTCGTTGGCTCAGGGCCAATGCAGAAAAATACAAGATAGACCCCAACCGTATTGGAGCGCTGGGGTGGTCCGCTGGTGGACATCTGGCCTTGATGCTTGGCTTAACTGACTCATCTCATAGGCTGGAAGGCGAATGTGGAAATTTGGAATTTTCCAGCCGGGTGCAGGCAGTGGTCAACTTTGCGGGGCCTACAGAGTTAATTAGCTTGTACCACGCACCAATGGCGTCTATTTACGAATTAGTTTCGTTGCTTGGAGGTAGTCCTGAGGAGGTGCCTGAGCAGTATAAAGCGGCCAGCCCCTTCACCTATGTAAGCAAAAATGATCCACCTGTTCTTACCATTCATGGTGATTGGGACACTACTATACCGCTGCAACAGGCTGAACTTCTCCATGCTAAGATGAAAGAGGCGGGAGCCCCTCACACGTTGATTATAAAGAAAGAGACAGGACACCCTCTGTATGGGTTGTGGAACCCTTACGAGGACTATCCTGTATGGGACTTCTTCGATAGACATTTAAAGGGAGATGAATGATCGGGCTAAAGGGAGTTTATTCCCTTTCCTAAAACTCAAAAGACAGTTTCTCTCTTGACTCAGGCTCCCTCCTTTGTAGATGCAGAGCAGCTAAAAGAACTATACCTGCAAATCAGAGAAGACTCTCCTCCACCCAAGTAAAACCCCCTACCTAAATAATGTTGTAAAATGAAAAATACACTAAGACTAATGATTTTATATCATCTATTAGGCCGTCTTTAGGCTAATAGGGCCTGCCCCTATCCTCATGATACAGGAGTTAAGTCTAAAAGATAGCTTGATTTCCCCACGAATTCTAGTAAAGTATGAGTTAGTCTCCAATAACTTCCTCTTTGGCCAAGGAAGTTTTCATAAAACAAAGGGTGAAATGATATCAGATGGTAAAGTTAAGTATATTAAGGTAGTTTTGAATCTTCCTTTGAATCAATCCTTTACTTATAAGGTTCCTGCAGAACTCAGTCCATATATCAAGACAGGCACAAAGGTGCTGGTTCCCCTTAAGAGACGAGTTTTGAGTGGTTTTGTGCTAGAAGAAACAGAAAGAAAAGATGGCAGGAGAAATTTAAAGGAAATTATCAAGGTATTCAAGGATTTTCTTCCTTTAAGTGATAGTCTTATTAAATTAGGGAGGTGGATAAGTTATTACTATTATTGTTCCTTGGGCGAGGCTCTTCACTCAATTTCGCCCATTCAAGAGACCTTCAGAATTCAGAAAAAAAAGGGAAATGAGGGAGAAACTCTTGCGGGCCAAAAGCCCGGAAAATTGAATTGTCTGATAGAAAAGAGTGATGAGAATATTTTTGTTCCCCAAGGGAAGGGAGTCTTTCTTTTTAAAACGAAAGATACTAAGAAGAGTAACCTTCTTTATCTTTCTCTAATAAAAAAAACCCTGCAGAGAGAAAGGCAGGTTATTTTAATCGTTCCGGAAATTAATTATCTTCTTCCTTTGAAAGAGCTGATCCACTCTCACTATCCGGGAGGGATAGCTCTCCTTCATAGTCGCCTTTCTTCCAGGCAAAGATATGAGGAGTGGTACAGAATAAGCAGGGGGGAGGTATGTTTGGCTATAGGTACACGATTGGCTATATTCGCTCCCTTTACTAAACTAGGTTTAATTATAGTTGAAGAAGAAGAGAACTCTGCCTATAAACAGATAGAGGCACCACGCTATCACTTGCGAGAAGTCGCTATAAAACGGGGAGAAATAGAAAACTTCCCTGTAGTGTTATCCACAGGAAGTCCTTCTTTAGAATCCTGGTATCGGGCAAAGAAGGGAGTTTATGAGACAATTGAATTTTACCAGGGTAACAATAAATCCCCCTATATTAGTATTGTAGATATGCGTAAGGAAAAGGATAGAATCCTTTCTTCAGCCTTAGAAGAAGGAATAAAGAAGAATCTAGAGGAAAATAAATCTACCCTTCTTTTCTTGAATAGGAGAGGTTTTGCCAACTTTTTACTATGTCTTGATTGCGGAAAAGTACTTTATTGTCCTAATTGCAATATAAGCCTTACTTTTCACTTGCAGGGGAAGTTGGTCTGCCATTACTGCGATTACCAGGAGAAAGCTCCCCGAGTTTGCCCCTCTTGTAAAGGAAGGTATTTTCGTAGGACGGGATTAGGAACAGAACAATTGGAGATAGAAGTAAAAAAAAGATTTTCCAAAGCTTATGTTAGACGCGGCGATTTAGACGTTATTAAATCTTCCCTACTCTACAAAAAGCTAGGCAGCGATTTAGCAGATAAAAAAATCGATATTTTGGTAGGAACTCAACTAATCATCAAGGAAGAGATTCTTTCTCATATGAATCTAGTAGGTATCGTTATAGCGGATGGTCTATTAAATTTACCTGACTTTAGAGCAGGAGAATATCTTTTTCACCTTTTTAACAAGATAAGGAGGTTGATGAAGCCGCAAGGTAGATTAGTTATTCAAACTTACAATCCTGCTCATTACGCTATAGAAACGTTGAAAGAAAAAAAAGATAATTTTTACAGGATAGAGTCCCGTATAAGAAAAGATTTGGGATATCCGCCATATCTACATTGGGTAAGAATCCTTCTGGAAGGAAGCGTAAAAACGAAAGTAGAGAAAGTAGCAGAGACAATGAGGGAATCACTGGAGAAAGAAAAAACAGAATTCTTGGGTCCCTCTTCCTGTCCTTTTGCCAAAATAAGAGGAAAATATCGCTACCATATGATTTTGAAAAATGAAAATTTGTCTTATATAAGGGAAATCCTGGACAAGAAGCTAAGTCCTTTATTCAATGGTATTCAAGGAATTAGGGGGACAGTTGATGTGGACCCCTTGCAGACAATGTGAAATGGGAGATTATCTATGACTGGAAATAAGATAAGAGAGGAATTTTTGGATTTTTTTAAACAGAGAGGACACTTAATTCAACCTTCAGCTCCATTGTCTATTAACGATCCCACTCTTCTCTTTACAATTGCCGGAATGGTTCCTCTAAAAGCTTTCTTTTTGGGAGAAAAAAAACCTCCTGCTTCGCGCCTTGCCTCCTGTCAGCTTTGTTTTCGTACCAATGATCTGGATAAAGTGGGACAAACGTCTTATCACCACACCCTTTTTGAAATGTTGGGTAATTTTTCCTTAGGAGATTATTTTAAAAAAGAAGCCTGCCAATGGAGCTGGGAGTTTGTTGTAAAGAAGTTGGGTCTCAGTCAAGATCGAATATGGGTTACCGTATTCGAGCAAGATGATGAAACCTACCAGATCTGGAAGAAAATAGGTATTCCCGGATCAAGAATCTTGAAGAAGGGTGAAGAAGAGAACTTCTGGTCATTAGGTGAAGTTGGTCCTTGTGGTCCGGATACAGAAATTTTCTTTGATAGAGGAAAGGAATATGGATGCTCCAAGATGGACTGTTCGCCTGGCTGCAACAATTGCTCAAGGTGGGTTGAGATCTGGAACTTAGTCTTTATGCAATTTAATCGCGATAAGGAAGGCAAACTTTCTCCTCTTCCTTCCAAGAATATAGATACCGGTATGGGATTAGAGCGAGTTGCCTTTGTACTTCAGGAAGCAGATAGTGTATATGATACTGACCTATTTAGTCCAATCCTTGATTGGTTAGAAGGTCTCCTACCAGAAGGGGAGAAGGAAAGAAAGTCTCTCAAAGTAATTTCAGACCATTTACGGGCTTTTACTTTTCTTCTGGGGGAGGGCATCTTGCCTTCTAATACGGGAAAGGGGTATGTGGCAAGGAGAATTATCCGCAGAGCTTACCGATTTGGTAGAAAGCTGGGATTAAGAGATACTTTCTTATATAAGGGGATTCCCGTAGTTACTAAAATGATGGGGAAGCCTTACCCTTATCTTAAAGAAAAAGAAGAAGAAATAGTCTCGCTAATCAAGGCTGAGGAAGAGGGTTTCCAGGCTACCTTGAGTCGAGGAATGGGTATTTTAGAGGGAATAATCTGGGAATTAAAGAAGAGAAAGAAAAGAGTGATTCCTTCCCAGGATGTCTTCAGGTTATATGATACCTATGGTTTCCCTTTGGAGATAGCGGAAGAGATAGCCCGGGAAGAGGGATTAACAATAAACAGAGAAGGATATGATAAATTATTGACTGAGCAAAAAGAAAGAGGCAGAAAGCGAACTATAGAGGTTTGGGAGAAGGTAAAGGTAAGAGATAGCGCAAGAGTAGCCATGACCAGAGCAAGCGAAATCCTTGAGAAGCTAAAGCTAGAGCATGACCTGGATACGGCAAAGATTTTCCAGGCATATCAAAAACTAAAGCTAAATACCACACTAATTGCAATAATCAAAGGGGGGAAAGAAGTAGAAAAGATAAAAGAGGGAGAAGCAAAACTTATTCTTCTCTCTACTCCTTTCTATCCTGAAGGAGGAGGGCAGATAGGGGATAGAGGTAAGATATTCAATGAGGCAGGTTGTGCTGAGGTATTAGATACTCAAAGAATAGACGACGAAATAATCCTTCATCGAGTAAGAATGTCAAAAGGAGAACTTGAAAAGGCGAGTAGGGTGGTGGCTGAAGTTGATGAAAAAAGAAGAAAAGCTATTGCTCGTGCCCATACAGCTACTCATCTTCTGCAGGCAGCCTTGAGAAAGATTTTAGGCGAAACGGTTAAGCAGAGTGGCTCATTGGTGGGCGAAGATAGACTTCGTTTCGATTTTAGCTATTCTGCTCCTTTAAGCGGTGAACAGCTTAAAAAAATAACTTCTTTAATCAAC
>NJBQ01000104.1 GCA_005223095.1 Candidatus Aerophobetes bacterium Ae_b3a | reverse complement strand
AATTGTAGCTACCTCTACTTTGGTGGTGGTAAGTTATCTAACAACTCCTCCTTCTCCCAAGAGAATAGCTAAATTCTTTGATTTATTTGATTCTGTTTTCCAGTCCAGCGATGAGACTAATTAATTTGTTAAAGTAAAGAAAATGAAAAAGATGCGAATTCCAGAAGATAGTGTTAGACGCCTTTCCCGATACCTACGTAATTTAAGGTATTTAATAAAGGAGGGAGTAGAGACTATTTCCTCTGAGGAATTAGCTCAGGATATTCATGTTTCCGCTGCTCAAGTACGAAAAGACCTTTCTTATTTCGGAGATTTCGGAACAAGAGGAGTTGGTTATAGTGTAAGAAATCTTATTGCTGAGATTGAAGAAATATTGGGGTTAAATAGAAAGTGGTCTCTGGCTTTAGTTGGAGCGGGAAGACTTGGTTCAGCTCTCTTGAATTATCGGGGATTTGAGCAGTTGGGTTTTGAATTCTCAGTTGTTTTCGATAAGAATCCCGATAAGATAGGCAAAAAGGTAGGAGGAGTAAAGGTAGAAGATTACTCTGAGCTCGAGACAATAATAGAGAAAGAGAGAATTAAGATAGCTGTTATTACTGTTCCTGGGGCAGCGGCACAAGAAGTAACGGATAGATTAGTAAAAGCAGGCATTAAAGCAATTTTGAATTTCTCTCCCCGCTATTTGAATGTCCCTGCCGATGTGAGTGTCAAAGCGGTTGATATAGCTATGGAAGTGGGTAATTTAACTTATTATTTAGTACGTAAATGAATTAGTTCATTGTTCGTCGTTTATAGTCCATCGATAAAAAACAATAAGATGGTGAGTGGTTAATTGGTGAGTAGTGCTCTCTCCTGTGGGATGAGGGAGAATTAACCAGTTAACTAGTAGAACAATGAATTCTGGAGAGGAAAGTAAGATGGGACTAAATCGTTGTGAAGAGAAAGAGAAAAAATACAGAAGATTAAAAGAGGTTATCAAAGAATACAGGAATTCTCCCGGGCCTTTAATTCAGATACTTCACGAGGCCCAGGATATATTTGGTTATTTACCGAAGGAAGTCCAATATTTCATAGCCAAAGAACTTGACATTTCCTCGAGCAGGATTTATGGAGTAATTACTTTTTATAACTTCTTTAGGTTAGATCCCGTAGGAAAACATACCGTAAATATATGTTTAGGGACTGCCTGTTATGTAAAAGGAGGATCGGAAATACTAAAAACTCTTAAGAAGGAATTGAAAGTAGAAGAAGGAAGAACTACTAAAGACAGATTGTTTACTCTTGATACAGCCCGTTGTTTTGGAGCCTGTGGGCTTTCCCCGGCAATGATGGTGGATAAAGAAGTATATGGAAGAATGAGTCCAAAAAAAGCTTTGCAGGTGATAGAGGAATACAAAACAAAGAAGGAATAAGAACATGGCCGGAGATTTAGATGTCTTAATTTGCGAAGGGGGAGCTTGCATTGCCTCACACAGCTTAGATATCGAAGAAGAACTTAAAAAACAAATTGAGAAATATAGCATTAAAGATAAGATAAGAGTAGTAAAAACGGGCTGCATGGGTCCCTGTCAGTTTGGGCCACTGATGTTGGTTTATCCGGAAGGTATCCTTTATAAAGAGTTGACGGCAGCCGACATCGAAGAAATAGTAGAAAAACATTTTTTAAAAGGGAGAGTAGTAGAAAAATTTCTTTTTAAATCAGAGATAACAGGAGAAATCATTAGAGAGAAAGGGTGCCTTCCCTTCTTCCAAAAACAATTGAAGATAGTACTTGAGAATTGTGGCACTATTGATCCAGAAAATATTAAAGAATACATTGATAGCGGTGGATATGAGGCTTTGAGAAAAGTACTTACTAAAATGCTTCCCCAAAAGGTAATTCAGGAGATAAAAGATTCTGGACTTAGAGGTAGAGGGGGAGCAGGCTTTCCTACTGGGATAAAATGGGAATTTGTATTTAAAGCGAAATCTTCAGAGAAATTCGTCATCTGCAATGCGGATGAGGGTGATCCGGGTGCCTTTATGGATCGGGCAGTCTTGGAGGGTGATCCTCATACCATTATTGAAGGGATGAGTATAGCCGCCTATGTTGTTGGTGCCCAAAGGGGTTATATTTATGTCCGAGCGGAATATCCTCTGGCTATTAAAAGATTAGAAATTGCCTTGCAACAGGCAAGAGAGTATAACTTTTTGGGCAAAGATATTTTAGAAAGCAGTTTTAATTTTAATATAGAATTAAGAATGGGAGCGGGAGCTTTTGTTTGCGGGGAAGAAACAGCTTTGATTGCCTCTATAGAGGGGAAAAGAGGTATGCCTCGTCCTCGTCCTCCTTTTCCAGCTACTTATGGACTATGGGGTAAGCCCACCTTGATTAACAATGTAGAGACTCTGGCTAATATTCGACATATAATTTTAAAGGGAGCGAAATGGTTTAGTGGTATTGGGATAGACAAAAACAAAGGTACAAAAGTATTCGCCCTCTCAGGGAAAATAAAGAATACAGGATTAGTTGAAGTTCCTTTAGGAATTACCATAGGTGAGTTAGTTTTTGATATAGGAGGAGGAATTCCTGATGGGAAAAAGTTTAAAGCTGTTCAGACAGGTGGGCCATCAGGAGGATGTATACCTCGAGCCTATCTTAACGCACCTATAAGCTATGAGTCGCTAAAAGATTTAGATTCCATTATGGGTTCTGGTGGTGTGATTGTTTTGGATGAAGACACCTGCATAGTCAACTTGACCCGCTTCTTTATTGAATTTACTGCTTCTGAATCTTGCGGAAAATGTGTTCCTTGCCGGATTGGGCTCAAGCAGATGTTAGGAATTTTAGATAAGATTACCGAAGGTAAAGCAGTGATTGAGGATCTAGATCTTTTAGAGTATCTAGCAAAGAGTATTGCCAAAACGGCCCTCTGCGGTTTAGGACAAACAGCTCCTAACCCTGTTTTGAGCACTTTAAAATACTTCCGCGATGAATATGAGGCTCATATATTAGAGGCAAGATGCCCAGCCGCTGTCTGTGCTGCCTTATTCATCAGCCCCTGTCAAACTTCCTGTCCGGTGGAGGTAGATGTATCGTCTTATGTAACTCATATTGCTAATGGTGATTTTGAAAAAGCGTTTTTTGTTCAAATACAAACAAATCCTTTTCCTGGAATCTGCGGAAGAGTATGTTACGCTTTTTGTGAGAGTAAATGCCTAAGGGCACAGACAGATAATTCTATTGCTATTGCTGATTTGAAAAGATTCATAGCTGACTATGCTGTAGAAAAGGGAATTAACATTCCTCCTCCTGAGAATCCTAAGAAAGAAAAGATAGCTATTATTGGTTCAGGACCAGCAGGTCTTTCCTGCGCTTTTTACCTTACCCGGTTAGGATATCTTCCTGTAGTTTATGAGGCTCTCTCCGTAGCTGGTGGAATGATGGCTACAGCTATTCCTGAATATCGGCTGCCCAGAAAAGTTTTGCGTGATGACATTAAAAGGATAGAAAAAGCTGGAGTTCAAATAAAACTCTCTCAGCCGGTAGAAGATTTAAACGTTCTTCTTGAGGAAGGCTATAAGGCAATTTTTGTTGCTACGGGGACTCCTCGGGGGCAGGAATTAGAACTAGAGAGCAAGGGGCTTGAGGGAGTTATAACCGGGATAGAGTTTCTCAAGAACCTTTCTCTTAATGGCTTTAAGAAAATAGAGGGAGATGTAGTAGTTATTGGAGGTGGAAACTCTGCTGTTGATTCTGCCAGAAGTGCCCTTCGTTTAGGAGCAAAGAGCGTATCTATAGTCTATAGAAGAACTAAGGCTGACATGCCTGCTATTGGCGAAGAGATTGAAGCTGCTTGCGAAGAAGGGATTAATATACTTGAGAAGAATATGCCCGTTAAGATAATAGGAAATAGACGTGTAGAAGAGATAGAGTGTGTAAAGATGAGGCCAACAGAGTTTGATTCTTCGGGAAGAAGGCGTTTTGTCCCCCTGGAAAACTCAGAATTTTTATTAAAAGCAAATACAGTTATTATTTCTGTTGGCCAGAGACCAGAGGTAGAATTTTTGAGCAAGATTAGAGTAAAGCTAAATAAATGGGGTTTGATCGAAATCGATCCGTTGACTATGGCTAGCAGTCAAGAGGGTGTATTTGCCGGAGGCGATGTAGTAACGGGGCCAGCCAATGTTATTAAGGCTATTACGGCGGGAAGGAAAGGAGCTGTAGCTATTGACAAATGCTTAGGTGGTGCAGGAGTTATCACTGATGAGCAAAGAAAGGTGGTAGAAACGAATTATGATGAAAAAGAGTATCTAGAGGAAAAACCCAGGCAAACTTCATTTATCATATCTTTAGAGGAAAGAAAAAAGAGTTTTAAAGAAGTGAAGTCGGGATTTAGTGCAGAGCAGGCAATAGAAGAGGCGAGAAGGTGCTTACACTGTGATCGAGAGGAGATATGATAAAGGTGATTAATTTAAGTATCGATGGAAAGCCAATTAAGGCAAAAGAAGGTTCCCACATTTTAGAGGTAGCTCTGGATAAAGGGATCGAAGTTCCCCATCTCTGTCATCAATCTGGTCTAAGCAGTACAGGGGCCTGTAGAGTTTGCTTGGTGAAGGTCAAAGGCAGACCAGAATTAATAACTTCTTGCACAACAGAAGTAAGCCAGGGGACAGAAATTATTACCAAGGATGAGGAGATAATAAAGGCGCGTAGATTAATGGTAGAACTAATCTTATCCGAACGCGAACATAATTGTCTTATTTGCGAAAAAAATGGTGACTGTGAGCTGCAGGATTTGGTTTATCAGTTAGGCATTGATAATATACGCTTTCCAGTCAATAAAAGAGTAGAAAAAACAGAAGATTCCAGCCAGGTAATATTAAGAGACCCTAACAAATGTATCCTTTGCGGAAGATGTGTGCGTGCTTGCGCTGAAATTACTGTGCAGGATGTATTGGATCTTGCTGAACGAGGAGGCAAAACCTTTATTGCGGCGGGGTTAGATGAAAAACTGGCTGATACTGACTGTGTATCCTGTGGTGCTTGTGTTCAAGCTTGTCCTACCGGTGCTTTGACTGAAAAACTGGCTCGTTTCCAGGGAAGAAGTTGGGAGTTTAGGAAAGTCGAAACTACTTGTCCTTATTGTGGAGTGGGCTGCCAGATAGAACTAAATATTAAGAATGACCGTATTGTAAAGGTGTATGGTGTTGATAATGGGTCACCCAATAGGGGGCATCTTTGTGTTAAGGGACGTTTCGGACTTGACTATGTTCATCATCAAGAGCGTCTTACTACTCCTATGATAAAGAAGAAGGGCAGATTTATTGAAGTAAGCTGGGAGGAAGCACTGGAATTGGTTGCTCATAGATTCAAGGAATTAAAAGATAAATATGGCAGTGATTCTTTAGCCGGATTATCTTCGGCCAAGTGCACTAACGAGGAGAATTATCTATTTCAAAAGTTTATTCGGGTCTGTTTTGGCAACAACAGTGTTGATCACTGTGCTCGCCTTTGCCATGCTTCTACTGTAGCTGGTTTGGGTCGGGCCTTCGGCAGCGGAGCAATGACTAATTCCATTAGAGAATGGGAGAAATCAGATGTTGTTTTAGTAACTGGTTCCAATACTACTGAGGCCCATCCAGTAATCGGGTATTATCTTAAACATCTGGCGATTTACCAGGGGCTCAAGCTAATTGTTATAGACCCACGCGCCATTGAGCTGACACAGTATGCTAAAATCTGGCTAAGACAAGAAAATGGGACAGATGTTGCCTGGATTAATGGTTTAATGAATATTATTGTCCAGGAGGGCCTTTACGATGAAGGATTTGTGGAGAATCGTACCGAGAATTTTAATGAATTTGAGAAAATAATTTCTAGATATACTCCCCAGAAAGTAGAAGAAATTACCGGTATCCCTGAAAAGGAGTTAATTGCTGCGGCAAGGATGTATGCAAGCGGAAAGAGAAGTTCCATTGTTTTTTCTATGGGTATAACCCAGCATACCACAGGGACCGACAACGTTTTATCTTTAGCTAATCTGGCTATGCTCTGTGGCAATGTTGGGCGAGAGGGGACAGGGGTCAATCCTCTGCGGGGACAGAATAATGTTCAGGGTGCCTGTGACCTGGGAGCCTTACCTAATGTATATCCGGGTTATCAAAAAGTCACTGATGAACAAATCAGGCAGAAATTTGAGAAAGCCTGGAATGCGAGGCTTTCCCCAAAAGAGGGCTTGACTGCAGTAGAAATGATAGAGGCGGCAAAAGATGGGGTAATTAAAGGCCTTTATATAATGGGTGAAAACCCTATGCTCAGTGATCCCAATCTTAATAATGTGAGAGAAGGGCTAGAGAATCTAGATTTCTTGGTAGTGCAGGATATTTTCTTAACCGAGACAGCCAGATTAGCAGATGTAGTTTTGCCGGGGGTTTCTTTTGCTGAGAAAAACGGGACTTTTACCAATACCGAGCGTAGAGTGCAAAGGGTGCATAAAGCTCTTCCTGAAATAGGAGATAGTAGACAAGATTGGCAAATTATTCTAGAGTTAAGTAGAAGGATGGGCTACTCGATGAGCTATAATTCTGCGGGGGAAATAATGGAGGAAATTGCCTCTTTGACTCCTATTTATGGTGGTATCCGTTTTGACCGACTTAGTAGAGAGGCTCTGCAGTGGCCTTGTCCTAGCTCTGACCATCCGGGAACTCCTTATCTTCATAAGGACAAATTCACGCGAGGAAAAGGTTTTTTTACTCCTATTAACTATATTCCACCTGCCGAACTACCAGATAAAGAGTATCCTTTTTTACTCTCCACCGGTAGGATTCTTTATCATTTTCATACAGGGTCTTTATCTCGGCGTTCAAAACCATTAGATAGTATTGTTCCAGAAGGTTTCTTGGAAATGAACCCAGTGGATGCAAAGAGGTTGAAAATTAAGGATAGTGATTGGGTAAATGTAAGCTCACGGCGAGGTAAAGTTAAGACAAAAGTAAAAGTTACTGAGCGAACAGACAAAAGAGCAGTTTTTATGAGTTTTCATTTTGCTGAATCAGCAGTAAACTTTTTAACTAATGATGCCCTGGACCCGGTAGCTAAAATTCCCGAATATAAAGTATCAGCAGTAAAGATAGAAAAGATAGAATGAAAAGCGAGGTTAGCAGATGATAGAAGCGAGCTTAATAGATTATACTAAGTTCAAGTTGAAATCCAGGCAGGAAATTAGGGGGGTTTTTAAAGAAACAAAGAAAATATTTGTTTTCTGGTGCCGTAAATGTTATAAGAAATTTGAGGAAGATACAGAAGAAGAATATAATGAGTTTTTAGAGGTTTTAGGAGAGGACACTGAGAAAGTTGTTGGTCAGGCGGGAGTTGATTTTCTGTGTAATGATTTCTTATCCCAAAAGAAGATCCTGGATTTAGACCTTTCTCCCTGCGACAGCGTGGGGGTAATTTCTTGTGGTTTAGGAGTTCAGTTCGTGGCTCAACTTTTAGAGGAGAAGGCGGTTTATGCTTTAGCTGATTCAATACCTCAAAGCGGAAA
>NJBQ01000021.1 GCA_005223095.1 Candidatus Aerophobetes bacterium Ae_b3a | reverse complement strand
TTGATTTAAAGAATGCAAAAATCAAAAAAAGCAAGCTTACTAAGGCAAGAATAGACTTATTGCGTGAGGCAGACAACATCACTACTGAATTTATGAGGCAAAGAGGCCTCTGGAATCATTTTTGGCAGTTCCCTGTAATTCTTATACCTCTAAGCCTTCATGGAGGAGAAGCTATTGCCCTACGTCCTGTTCTCTCAATAGATGGAATGACAGCAGAATACGCCAAAATTAAATTTTCGGTCCTTAAGGAATTATCTGACAAAATTATGACAATGGATGGTGTTGATGCTGTTCTATGTGATATAACTAATAAACCTCCTGCAACAATAGAATGGGAATAACAATGTTCCGTATTTCCGATTAGTCAAAGTAAGGAGGAAGAGTTGTGCCTAATAGACATATTCAAGATGTAGAAGCAAAAATCAATGAAATTTGTCGACCATATGGTGTGAGAGCTTCGATAATGCCCGGGTATAAAGGAAAACGGCCTGGACCTGAAGACAAAGACTATCCTGAAGCAGAATATTACGATTATTATATCATCCCAGAGGGAAAAACGCCGCCAATCAAGGAAGGAACTTACGGTTATATAGTAACAATAGAAACAGACGGAAAGTTTTTGGATCCCGAAAGATTAAGAGCCCTCGTAGCTAAAATCTTCAACAATGTTAAAGGGGTTGGCCGGATCTTCTATGATCCCACTCCAAAGGAACTGATACAGAGAAAACAAAAGTTTTTAGAGGAGTGGGAGCATATTCCCAAAGGACCACCACCTCAAGAGAAACTTAGAGAAATGTATTGGAAGCAAAGATGGAGCACTTTGAGCGAACAAGCAACAAGTGTCCAAGCTCCTAAAGAAGTATTGGATAAATGTATTACTTATCTAAAAAAAGATTATCCTGACTTTCAATTCAAATATGATAAAGAATTTTTTTATCAACAGGAACTGGATTAACTATAAAACTTATAGCCAAAATTTCTACCTATTTTGTCCTCTTCTGTGTAAAAGTAAGACATTTACCGCTTTCCCCTAAACTAAAATCCCCATTTTATCAGCACTCCACATTACAAATTGAGGACATTTTGTACTCTTGACAATTCTTCTTGTTTTACTATATAATAAAAGTAATTAGATTTAGCAAAACTATCAAAGAAGGAGGAATGGTGAGTTGAAAAAGCAAAGTTTCAAGATGCCTAAGAAAATAAAAGCTGCTGAGGCAAGAATAAAGTTTGGAGAAGTGATAGATACAGCCCGTTACGCTCACAATCAATACTTAGTGACCAAAGCAGGTAAACCAATGGTGGTTATTTTAGGCATAGAGGATTACAAGGATATGATTGATATGATTGATACTATGGCTGAACAACTAGATCCAAAATTCCAAGAGGAACTGAAAACGTCCAGGAAAGAATATGAGGAAAAAAAAGTAGGAACCATTGAAGACATCTATAAAACCTTGAGAAGAAAGGAAAAATACCTTGCTTAAGCATTATCAAATTATTCTCATGGGGACACTGATTGCCATGGAGTGAGAGAGAATGATACCCACAATTGAACAGATAAGAAAGCTATGTACTGAAAGTTCTTTTGAACGTGGTATAGAATACTTCCGAGGAGGTAGCGTCAAAGGCCTAGAGCAATTTGGAAATAGAATTACGTCTGTTGTCGAGGGCACAAGCGATTATGAGGTAATAATCCGGATGGATAAAGAAGACATTGAAGCTTCCTGCACTTGCCCCTATGACCGGGGAGGTTATTGTAAGCATATCGTAGCCACACTTCTCGCCTTATCAGAGAATTATAAGAAGATTAAAAAGAATAGAGAGGAAAAGGAAAGGAGAATTGAAATAATTTTGAATAATCTCTCTGTCGACGAACTAAAGGGATTCTTAACGGCAGAGTTTGAGAAGAACTCTTCCTTGAGAGATCACTTTACCATATATTTCTCAGGTAAAGGGTCAAAGATAAGAAGTCTCCATGACTATAAAAAAGAGATTAATCTGCTTTACCGTGAGATCACTGGTCGTCACGGGTTTATTGAGTATGGAATTGAAGTTGATTTCTCTTATATTCGCGATTTAGCTGATCGATATATTAAAGCGGGAAACCTTCTTGAGGCAGCCACCATTTATCAGGCATTATCCGAGGTCATTGCTGAGAATATGGAAGGAGTGGATGATTCTGATGGATACTATGGAGGGGAGTTTGCCCAGGCTGTGGAAGATTTTGTCAACTGCATAAATAGAGCAAAACTGAGCTATAAAGAGAAGAAGGACTATATTGGCTATCTTTTTAATAAATATATAGAAAATGACCCGGACTATTTCCAGGAATACTATGATTATGCCTTAAGAAAAATATGTCAATCAAAAGATGACTTGGAGCATTGGAAGAGATTACTCAAGCCTCATCTTCCGGCAGACTTGCCCGATCATGATCAATGGCATGAATACTACCACGCAAGGGAGCTCCTGGACATGCAGCTTCACATTTTAGATTTGCTGGATGATGGGAATGGATTCTACGAGCTAATACAGAGATACTATCAGAAAGACCACGGATTTTGCCTTTTGTATGCCAATCGCCTGGAGAAAGATGGCAGAAGCAAAGAAGCAGTCAGAATGGCTGAAGAAGGCCTTGCTTTATTTCCCGACCATTTAACTAAAGAAATACGCAGATTCTTGAATAGATTTTATGAAAGGCATTCTCCAGAGAAGTATAGAGAAAACCTCGTAACTCTTTTTATTCAAGATAGAGACTGGAATGATTACAAGAGACTAAGAGAACTTTGTTCCGAGGAAGAGTGGAAGAAGATATTTTCTGTAATTATAAAGGGACTCTCAAAAGGTAGATTCGGCAGTAAGGATACAATCATTAGTCTCCACCTGAGGGAGGGAATGTTTGAAGAGGCGCTCAAGCACGTTCTTGGTCAAAAAAGTCTTTTTACTTTGAGGAGGTACCACAAAGACCTCTCGGAGAGATTTCCTAAAAGATACTTTGAGGCTTATAAGGAGCTCCTCATTCCTTTCGCTGACAGCAGGATGGGCAGAGCACACTATCGAGAGATTGTAAGGTATTTGGAACAGATGAAGAAAATAAAAGGCTTTGGAGAACAATTGAGGCAATTGGTGAAGCTACTCAAGACTAAGTATGCAAACAGACCTGCCTTTCTGGATGAGATAGAAGGGATATAGATAATAAATAAGAGGGCTTTTCGGGAGATCTCCTTGCAAGATTTATTTTTTAGTATAGATTAAAGATTGAGAGAAATATTATGGGAAGGTTGAGACTTTTACCTTTGAAAATATATCTTAATTCAAGGGTAAAAGAGCTACAACAGCGGATAACATGCTAAAATAACAAAAAGGGACAAATTTGAAGAGAATAAAATATTACCTTGATACAACTATCTTCAATTTCGTATTTACAGAAGACGATAGACAGAAAAGAGATATAACCTTGAAATTCTTTAAAGATCTGCCATTGATAGCTGAAGGGATATACATTTCGATGAGGTAGTCAGGGAGATTAGCAGAGCACCAGAACCAAGGAGATCCCAGTTGGAAGGATTATTAGAGGAGACTAATCCTTATTTACTTGAAATGGGTATTGAGGCAGAAGAATTAGCTGAGCGTTATATCAAGGAGGGAATCATTCCTGAGCGCTATAGAGGTGATGCACTTCATATATCTATAGCTGTGATAAATGGAATGGATGCGATTGTAAGCTGGAACTTCCAGCATATTGTAAAGCTAAAAACAAGAGTTATGGTTAATGGTGTAAATAGACTGTTTGGCTACCACGAAATTGAAATATGTTCACCAGAGGAGGTTATAGAATTATGAAAGAGCCTAAAGAATTAAGACAGATTCATGCAATAATGGAGAAGATTTATGAGGAAGAAAAGAGATTAAATGCCAAGCAGAGAGTAAAAAAACTTAGAGAAGAGTCTGAAAAATTTATGCTGGAGCAAAAGCTGAATTTAAGACGGGTTAAGCCCAAAGAACCAAAAAATATTATAGTATAATTACTCCCAATAACAGATCTTTTATCTTCAGTTCAGTTCTTCTGCTCCAATTTATACCAGGCCAAAAAGGCAGGAATAACAACTAAAATAGTGACAGCGCCTGTGAAGTGGCCGGCTAGCAATACCGCTAAACCAATCACTCCCCCGATGATACCTACAATCAAAGAAGTTCTCTTGGCTGTTGCGCCATCGCCTTCTTCTAACTTTTTCACCCCCCAGAAGTAGAGAGCGCCGCATAGGGCAGCACAAACTATAAAACCTACGCTATCCTTCATCATAATGGCTAACAAGGCCACTGCTCCCAGACCAGCCGTGGAAATAATCATATAGGTTTTTACATCCAGTGCATCTAGTCCGGTTTTCTCAGTTGCGGTAGTTTTTTTTTGGGAAGAGGCAGGGGCAGGACCTTTCTTTGTGCCTTTCAAATCGGACCCACATGAGGAACAGAAAGCTGAATTTAAACTAATTTCCTTGCCGCAGTTTGGACAGAAGGCCATTTTTTTACCTCCCTTATAATTTAATTATATAGGAATTTCCTTTTTGGACATATATCTGCGAAAATCTACGTCCTAATTAACTTATTTAGGGTTACCTAAATCAGTGGCTTAATTTCGCTCCACAGTTCTGGCAAAACTTATCTGTTGCTCTTATAGATTGGCTACATGAGGGGCAGGTGATTGTTTGCTTGTCTTTCTTTTTACCAGCTTTTCCTTCAACTGTTTTGGAAGTTTCCGGTTCAATCCCTAGATGTTCTTCAATCTTGGTGAATAGACGTTTGACATCTCGGGATGATTTTCCCCAGTCAGTAGCAACTGTTTTCATTTTCGGTTTTTCCTCTATAGTTACCGCAATTTCCTTGCCATCAGGAAGAGCTTTTACTTCTATTGATACCTCGCCACCGGTAGAGAATAGGGAAAACCCAGTAGCTGCTGTGATCTTGCCTGCTTTCTCGTCCTTGTCAATTACACGAATCTTGAGGTCTTCCAGGGCCTTGCTAACAGCAGAGAAAACTTCTGATGAACCTTTCTCATAATTTCTGGTCTCTATAGCACCTTTCATTGCCATTTTCTTCACCTCCTAGTTATTTGCTTTGTAGTTTAGCCGCCTGCACACAGTTTTTCAGGAGCATAGCCGTAGTTACGGCGCCTACACCTCCCGGAACAGGAGTGATGTGGGAAGCTCTTTCTTTAGCTACTTCGAATTCCACATCTCCCACAATTTTTCCTTCCACTCTATTAATCCCTACATCAATGACAATAGCTCCTTCTTTAACCCACTCCCCCTTAACCAGGTTTGCCTTTCCCACCGCTACAATCAGGATTTCTGCCTGTGATACATACTGAGGCAAGGTGCCTCGCTCTCCGGTAGCAATGTGACAGACAGAGGTAGTAACGAACTTGTCCAGCAATAAAAGAGCGGTAGGTTTGCCCACGATATCGCTGTGTCCTACCACAACTGCTTCTTTACCGTAGAGCTTCACCCCGACAGAATTGATTAGTTCCATTACCGCCATAGCAGTACAGGGTGCCAGAAGAGGTTTTCCATAGACAACCATGCCCATATTGGCCGGGGAGACTCCCTCAGCATCCTTTTTGGGATCAATCATTCCTTGTAAGATACGGCCATCCAATTGGGAGGGGAGAGGCATCTGCAGGATTATACCGCTTACTCCCGTATCTTCATTTAAGCGGGCAATAAAGTCTCTAAGTTCTTTCTGGGAGACATCTTTTTTGAACTGATGTAGCTTATAGTCAAGCCCTATCTTTTCGCAGGACCTTTGTTGGGCCCGTACATAGACTCCAGTGCCAGGGTCATCACCTACCTGAATAGCAGATAGGGAAGCAGTGATTCCCTGCTTTTTCAATTCCTCAATTTCTTTTATTAATCTCTCTTTGATTTTTCCAGCAATTCTCTTTCCGTCTATAATTTGTGCTGCCATTTAAATCTCCTTCAATTTTCGTATGTCGTATTGCGTATATCGTATGTCGTGCCCCCTCACCTTGATCCTCTCCCCCTAGGAGAGAGGAAAGTGTTGTTTTACCGATGAACTATCAGCTATTTTGAGCTATCTTGAACTTTGTTTTGAATTTGCTATGAGCCATAAGCTATTAGAATAGTCCCACTGTTTTCCCATTTTTGTCAATATCCACATCAACAGCAACTGGCCTGGAAGGCAGGCCAGGCATAGTATTCATTGCGCCCAATAGTGGATAAAGAAAACCAGCTCCCACTGAGGCTCTCACATCGCGCACCGGAACGCGGAAGTTCTTGGGTGCACCCTTTAGACTTGGGTCATGTGAGAGAGAAAGATGAGTTTTGGCCATATTAATAGGCATTCTGTCATAGCCAAGTTTAGTGTAAAGCTCGATCCTTTTGTTAGCCAAAGGAGAGTAGTCAACTCCATCTGCTCCATATATTTTAGTGGCAATAGTTTCAATCTTCTCTTTAATTGAGATATCGTCAGGATAGAGAAAGTGAAAATCATTGGGCTTATCACAGGCAGCCACAACTGCTTCGGCCAGTTCAATACATCCGTCTCCTCCCTTAGCCCAGGCTTCACTGGGAACAGCATCTGCTACTCCCGCCTCCAGAGCCTTCTTACGCACTAGCTCTACTTCGGCATCAGTGTCAGAGGTGAATTTATTGATGGCTACTACTACCGGGACCCCATGGAGCGTCACATTCTCAATTTGTTTCATCATATTTTGGCAGCCCTTTTCCAGAGCAGGCATATTTTCTTTCTCCATTAATTTCTTGTCCAGCGGTACGCCCGGACGAGCAGTAAAGGCGCCTCCGTGCATCTTAAGAGCTCTCACTGTGGCTACTACTACTGCACAGTCGAGTTTTAATCCACTTTGGCGACACTTAACATTTATTAGCTTTTCGCAGCCACAATCAGCCCCAAAGCCACTCTCAGTAACTACATAATCAGCTAGCTTTAGAGCTACCATGTCAGCCAGAGCAGAGTTATTGCCATGAGCAACGTTAGCAAAGGGACCGGCATGCATTACGCAAGGAGTACCCTCCAGGGTTTGAACTAGATTGGGCTTAATGGCATCTTTGAGAAGGACAGTCATCGCTCCGGCAAATTTGAGGTCTTCGGCCGTCACCGGTTTACCGTCATAGGTATAGCCAACCACTATTCGGCCTAATCTTTCTCTGAGGTCGAAGAGACCAGTAGTCAAAGCAAGGATAGCCATAGTCTCTGTAGCCACGGTAATATCATAGCCAGTTTCACGGGGAAAGCCATTGGTTCTACCCCCTAATCCGACAATGATGTGTCTTAAGGCGCGGTCACTTATATCTACACAGCGCCGCAGGGTGATATTTAAAGGGTCAATATTAAGTTTATTTTTGAGAAGAATGCTGGTATCCACAGCCGCAGCCAGGAGATTATGGGCGCACTCGCAGGCATGAATATCTCCGGTAAAGTGAAGATTGATATCCTCCATAGGGACCACCTGGGAATAGCCCCCCCCACAAGCACCGCCTTTTATCCCAAAGGTAGGGCCCTTGGATGGTTCACGTAAAGTATTACAGATTTTCTTTCCTATTTTAGCCAAACCCTGCCCTAGACCAATATTAGTAACAGTCTTACCTTCTCCTAGGGGAGTGGGAGTAATAGCAGTTACTGTAATGAATTTTCCGTTAGGTGCATCTTTTAGTCTTTTTAATATATCGAGAGAGATTTTGGCTTTGTATCTACCGTAAAGTTCAATTTCCTCTTCTTTGATACCGATTTCTTGACCAATCTCCATAATTGGTTTCATTCTTACTGCCTGAGCAATTTCTAGATCTGATAACATTTCTATTTCTCCTTTCTATTGTTTTCTTAAGCCTTTGATGAGGTCCATGGCCTCGGCTCGCGTAGCCGGATTATTTCTGAATATTCCTCTCACCACTGAGGTAACCGTAGTTGTCCCTGGTTTCTTTATTCCTCGTATAGACATACAAAGATGTTCAGCTTCTATAATTACCATAACTCCCTTTGGTTTGAGGGCATCATTTACCACATCTGCTATCTGAGTAGTCAACCTTTCCTGTACCTGAAGTTTTTTGCTGAGAAGGTCTATTACCCGGGCCAGTTTGCTTAACCCAGTTATTCTTCCTTCTTTAGGGACATAGGCAATATGTGCCTTTCCCAGGAAAGGGAGCAAGTGGTGTTCACAGAATGAGTAAAGAGGAATATCTCTGAGGAGAATTATCTCATCATGTTTTTCTCCCCTGAGAATTGTTAATACTTCTCGGGGGTCCTCGCCTATTCCTGCCAGGATATCTTCACACATTCGGGCTACTCGGGCCGGGGTTTCTTTTATACCGATTCGTTCAAGATTTTCCCCTATGCCTTCCAGGAATAATTTGACTCCTCTTTCTATTTTATCTTTATTCATTGTCGCCTCAGTTTGTGAATTTTTTCTCAAACTCAGATTATTATAACAATCATCCTTATCCTGTCAAATTCGGTTTTCTCAGATTTTCCTCTTTCAAGTTTAACCATAAAGATTCCAGAACTAGTTTCTGGCTAACATTACTTTTAAGGTAATATCTGGCTTTTTCGATTGTTTCCATAATCCTTTTTATCTCTTCGGTAGAGTATTTATCCTTTTCTCTAGCTAGTTCCTCCACTTTGTCATAGTTAATAAGCCATTCTTTCCCTCCTTGCCCCAGAATCAAAATATCCCTAAACCAAAATAAAATCATATCAAGAAACCTTTGCAGTTCTTTCCCTTTATAATTTGCCCACTGGGCAGCGAGCTTAAACATCTCTTCTAAGTTCATATTTCTCCGCAAGGCATTGAGGAGTTCTTCTCTTATCTTAAGGGTATTTTCTTCTTTTATTAAATGGAGGGCTTCTTCTACTCTTCCTCGGGCTAGTTTTGCCAATATATGGATTTTATTAGAACCTTGAGGCAGTTGTTGGGCTATGATTTTTTCAATTTCTTGCAAAGGAAGAGGAAAGAAGCGAATGACTTCACAGCGAGAGAGAATGGTGGGGAGTAATCCTTCTTTGATCTGGCTTATTAGTATCAGTACGGTCTGGGGCGGTGGCTCTTCTAGTATTTTGAGAATAGAATTAGCTGCTGCTAGACCGAATTTATCTGCCTGTTCTATAATCCAGACTTTTTTTCTTCCTTCGTATAGTTTATAGGAGCTCTCCCTTTTCAAGTTACGGATTTGCTCAATTTTGATGGAATCATTTTCCGGGGCTATTATTCGAACATCAGGATGGTTACGGTGCTCAATTTTTTGGCAGGAAGAGCATTCATCGCAGCTATCCATCTTCTCTTTTTTACAATTTAAGGCTTTGGCAAAGGTTAAAGCGGTAAGGGTTTTTCCTACGCCAGCCGGTCCGGTAAATAAATAAGCGCCAGAAATAGATGAAGTGGCTATCTCTTTTTGCAGTATTCTTATTGCCTGTGCTTGACCCTTTATATCGTTGAACAAGGTATACCTTTTTCCGTCATGTAAATATTCAGTGAAGCACGCATACTACTGTCATTATGAGGAGCGATAGCGACGTGGCAATCCCAAAAACGCAGATTGCTTCGGCTTTGCCTCGCAATGTCAAACGAGGGGATGCTGCCCGTAATGGCTTGGTTCACTGAGTGCTTGCAAGTATTCGGATAGTATCCTTCTTATGGCAAGGTGAATGTCTTCTATACTCTCCTGGCCATTGACTGTTTTTACTCTATTCGGATATAGATGAGCAATTTCCAGGTATCCCTGACGCACTCTTTGATGAAAAGCAATTTCTTCATTTTCTATTCTATCTTTTTCTTTGCCTCGTTTCTTAGCAAGCTCAGGATCAATGTCCAGAAGGAAGGTTAGCTCAGGGGAAATACCTTGAGTAGCTCTCTTATTTAATTTTTCTATCCAGTGAATATTTAGTCTTCTTCCATATCCCTGATAGGCAATGCTAGCATCAGCAAAACGGTCCGAAATTACAATTTTATCTTTATTTAAGGCTGGTTTGATTACTTTTTTTACGTGCTCGCTCCGGTCAGCAAGATAGAGAAAAAGCTCTGCTGTGTCACTTATTTGTCCCACAGAGGATTCAAGGAGTATTATTTCAATTTCCTTGCCCAATCTGGTGCCACCAGGCTCACAGGTTTGCACTACCTGGTAGCTTCTTTTCTCAAGATAATCAACTAAAAGTGATATCTGGGTGCTTTTGCCGACCTTATCTATTCCTTCAAAGCTAATAAACAATTCTTTTCTTTCTCCTGAAGCAGAATGGTGAGTTTTCCCAGAATATATTAGCTCAACCCAGAAGTCAAGAAATCAGGGTAGACAAGTCTTGCCATCCCCCAGTTTTCCCAGGACTCAACGCCTCGTCCCTTTTGATGGCTGAATTTGTAAATATTTACTGAAGCACGTATACCGCTGTCATTGCGAAGAGCGATAGGGACGTGCCAATCCCATCCCCTCTACTTTTTACCAACCCACTATCTTAACAAGTTGCTTTATCTTCGGCCAAGAATGCCCTGGTAATAACCTCTTGATCCTCTACCGCGAGAATTTGACAATCTTAGATTTTGTGTTATGATGTGAGGATATTTTGTGAGCGGCAAGAAGTTAGTAATTGCCTGATATAAGCCTGATTTGAGAGGTCGGATAATGGGATGGCTGGAGAGAACCTATAACAAGATAAAGAGAGGGAAGAAGACCATAGATATCCCTGATGGCCTGTGGACGAGATGCACAGGTTGTGGGCAAACTGTCTATAATAAGAACCTGAAAGAGAATCTGAAGGTCTGCCCAGAATGTGGTTATCATTTTTACCTGGGAGCAGAAGAGAGAATTGAGATTACTCTGGATAAGGATAGCTTTGTAGAATATGATTCAAAGGTTAATTCGGGCGATCCTCTTAGTTTTCCTGGCTATAAGGAAAAGCTGATTAAGGGGGAAGAGAAGACGGGTTTAGACGAGGCAGCTGTTATCGGAGAGGGGGAAATAGGGGGAAAACCTATAGTTATTGGAGTGACTGATTTTGGTTTTATGGGTGGAAGCATGGGTTCTGTGGTAGGAGAGAGAATAACTATCACCACAGAAAAGGCTATAGACAAAAGGCGTCCTCTGCTTATTATCTCTGGGTCAGGAGGAGGAGCGAGAATGCAAGAAGGAGTGATTTCTCTTATGCAGATGGCAAAGACCAGTGCTGCTATAGCTGAGCTGAAGAAGCAGGGACTTCTCTATATTTCTCTCCTTACTAACCCCACCATGGGAGGAGTGATGGCAAGCTTTGCTTCTCGGGGAGATATCATTATAGCAGAGCCAGGAGCACTTTTGGGTTTTGCTGGGCCCCGAGTAATAAAGCAGACTATAAAACAGCAAACTCCTGAAGGCTTTCAGAGGTCAGAATTCTTACTAGAACACGGAATAATAGATATGGTAGTGGAAAGAGGTAAAATCAGGTCGACCTTAATTAAAATTCTCGATTTCGCTCTCTCTTGATTAGTTCATAGTTCATGGTTCATAGTTCATCGAAAAGAATTAAGAAAAAGCACAAAATCATAGTTCATCGATAGAAACAACGAACGGTGAACCAGTTGACTAAGGGGCTAGCAGGTCAATGAACTACGAACAATGAACACAAAAAGGGGTGAGGGGAGGCGAGGATCGACCACTGAAAATAATGATTGACCAGATACGAGATACAAACAATCTAAGATAAAGACAGGAGGTAGGAGATGGAGAAACCGGTTATTGATAAGGAGTTATGCACGGGATGTGAGATCTGCATTGATGAATGTCCGAATAACGCTCTGGAGATGGTGGATGATATTGCTGAATTAGTTAGACCGGAAGACTGTGACGGTAAAGGGGAGTGTGCCGAGGCTTGTCCTTCAGAGGCAATTACGATGGAGGAAGAATAATCTATCATAGGTCAGGTAGAATTTTTTTTGACAATTTGAAGCCTGACCTGGTTTTATAAGTGGATGGTCGTTCCTATACGCTAATCGCTATCCGCTGCACGCTGTTTTGCTTAAGGAAGGAGAGTGGAAAGAAGAAGGCTCAGCCAAGAGGTAAAAGTTGGTGAGGTAAAAATCGGTGCGGGTGTTCCCATAGTAGTCCAGGGTATGACCAAGACAGATACAGAGGACATCCCAGCTACAGTTGGGCAGATAAGAGAACTCACTCAAGCTGGTGCTCAGATAGTAAGAATAGCTCTACCAACTATAAGAGCAGCCAAGGTTTTATATCAGATTAAGCAGGAAGTAGAAGTGCCTCTGGTAGCTGATATTCATTTTAACTATCGGATAGCCCTGGAGGCTATGGAGCAGGGAGTGGATAAAGTAAGAATTAACCCTGGCAATATGGGAAAAAGGGGCATATTAAGTGTAGCAAATAGAGCTAAAGATAAAGGAATTCCTCTTCGCATTGGTGTAAATTCAGGCTCTCTGGAGAAGGGTTTTTTAGATGATGATTTGCTCAATAGGGAAGTGTCTAGAATTAAGACTCAGAATCATCGGCAGATAATGGCTGATGCAATGGTGCAGAGTGCTTTACGCACAACAGCTCTTCTAGAAAAAGAGGGATTCAGAGATATAGTTATCTCTCTTAAGGCGGCTGATGTTCTTACCACTATTTTTGCCTACCAGACTATTTCAGATAAGACTCCTTACCCACTTCATCTGGGAGTAACA
The DNA here is from genome assembly GCA_005223095.1 of Candidatus Aerophobetes bacterium Ae_b3a. Classification (GTDB taxonomy): domain Bacteria; phylum Aerophobota; class Aerophobia; order Aerophobales; family AE-B3A; genus AE-B3A. The sequence continues at coordinate 17,337 of NJBQ01000021.1, read as the reverse complement.
GCTACCGGTCCTTGCCCCCAGGGTATTATTAAATCATCCATAGGCATAGGGGCTCTTCTTGTTCAGGGGATTGGAGACACAATCAGAGTTTCTTTAACCGGGAGTCCTTTAGAGGAAATAAAGCTCGGCTATGAAATTTTACAGTCACTTGATCTATTCAAAGAAAAGCCTATTTTGATTTCTTGCCCCACCTGCGGAAGATGCCAGGTGGATTTGGAGTCTATTGTTCAAGAAGTTCAGCTCGGGATAGAGAAGGTTAAAATTCCTCTAATGATAGCAATAATGGGCTGTGAAGTTAATGGTCCAGGAGAGGCAAAACAGGCAGATATTGGCGTAGCCTGCACAAGAAAAGGAGGAGTTCTTTTTAGGAAAGGTAAAATAGTGGGGAAAGTGGAAGAGCAAGATATAGTGAAGGTTCTTTTAGAAGAAGTAGAGAAACTAAGCTGTGAAAGTGGGGATTTATCCGAGATACGAGATACGAACAACGAGATACGAGATGATGACTAAGTATATCTTTGTAACAGGAGGAGTTCTTTCTTCCCTGGGGAAGGGAATAGCCTCAGCTTCCATTGGAACTCTTCTTAAGAGTCGGCGTTTAAAGATAAGTATGCTAAAGTTTGATCCTTATATCAATGTAGATCCCGGAACAATGAGCCCTTATCAGCACGGGGAAGTATTTGTAACCAAAGACGGAGCAGAGACAGACTTGGACCTGGGCCACTACGAAAGATTTGTGGGAATAGACCTTTCCTCGCATAATAATGTCACCACGGGAGGAATATATAGTGCTGTAATCGAAAAGGAAAGAAAGGGAGAATATCTGGGGAAGACTATCCAGGTAGTTCCTCATATTACCGAAGAGATACAAAAGAGAATAAGAAAGGTAGCCCGAAAGGACAAGGCGGAAGTAGTTATTACAGAAATAGGAGGAACAGTGGGTGACATTGAATCCCTCCCCTTTCTGGAAGCTATAAGACAATTCCGCCTGCGAGAGAAAAGAGAAAATACATTATTTATTCATCTTACTCTTCTTCCCTATATTTCTTCTTCAGCAGAGCTCAAGACCAAGCCCACTCAACATAGTGTGGCTAAACTGCGGGAAATTGGGATTCAACCTGACTTACTGCTTTGCCGCACACAGATCCCCTTGACTGATGAGGCAAGAGGCAAGATTTCTCTCTTCTGTAATGTAAGAAAAGAGGATGTTATTCAGGCTATACAGGTAGAGAATGTTTATGAGGTCCCCTTAAGGTTTGATGAAGAAGGGTTAACCAGGAATATTATAGATAAGTTGAATTTATCTGTCTCCCGGGGAGATTTGTCTGCCTGGAGGAGATGGGTAGATAAAGTGAACAATTGTAAAAAAGAGGTGGCCATTGGTGTAGTAGGTAAGTACGTGAAAATGAAGGATACTTACAAAAGTATCAATGAGGCTTTTGTTCATGCAGGAGCAGCTAATGGATCAAGAGTAAGACTGGTATGGGTAGAAGCAGAGGAGATAGGAGAGGATCCTGGTAAATATTTGAGTTCTGTGCAGGGCATACTGGTGCCCGGTGGATTTGGCTCGCGAGGACTAACAGGAAAGACAAAAGCTATTCAATATGCCAGGCAGAAGAAAATACCTTTTTTGGGAATATGTTTGGGGATGCATTGTGCTACCGTTGAGTTCGCTCGGAATGTAGCTAAACTAAAGGGAGCTGATACTACGGAGTTTAATCCCAAAACTCCTTATCCGGTGATAGATCTTTTGCCAGAGCAAAAAAAAATTAAAGATAAAGGTGGCACTATGCGACTAGGCACTTATCCCTGTCGTCTAGAGAAAAGTAGTTTTAGTTATCAGGCATACAGGAAATCTGTAGTATGTGAGCGTCACCGCCATAGATATGAATTCAATAATGAATATCGCCAGATTCTTGCTCAAAAGGGATTAAGAGCAACTGGTATTTTTCCAGAAAGAAATCTAGTAGAAATAGTAGAAATTCCTGACCATCCCTGGTTTGTGGCGGTTCAGTTTCATCCAGAATTCCAGTCTCGACCGGGCTCTCCTCATCCATTATTCAGAGATTTTATTAAGGCGGCTATGAAATGAAATTTATTCTACTTTTCTTGAGTGCTGCCTTGGTTAATAATTTTGTTCTGAGGTACTTTCTTGGTATTTGTCCTTTCTTGGGCGTTACTGGAAGGGTAGAGTCCGCTGTGGCTATGGGTTTAGCTACTACTTTCGTTATGACTATCACTTCCATTCTTATCTGGCTGATAAACCACTTTATTCTGGTTCAGTTTAATCTACCCTTTTTGCAGTACGTAGTGGCTATTTTAGTTATTGCTTCATTAGTCCAACTAATAGAGATGTTTATCCGTAAAGCCAGCCCTGCTCTTTATCGGTCTCTGGGAATTTATTTGCCCCTCATTACTACCAATTGCGCCATTTTCTTCGTGGCTTTACTTATCCCCCTTAGAGGTTACAGCTTCATAGAGAGTATTGTCTTTGGTTTTGGAGCAGGATTAGGATTTACTCTGGTTATGCTGGTGATGGCTGGAATCAGGGAACAATTGGATTTTGCCGATGTTCCTGAGCCATTGCAGGGAGCGGCCATAACTTTAATTACGGCTGGGTTATTGGCTTTGGCTTTTATGGGTTTCACGGGGCTTATCACTGTCTAAATGAATATAATCTTAATTTCTATTTTGAGTGTAGGAGGATTGGCGGCTATTTTTGCCGTCTTTTTGTCTATTGCACACCAAAAGCTTAAGGTAGAGGAGGACCCCAGGGTAGAACAGGTTATAGGGGAATTACCCGGTGTCAATTGTGGTGCTTGTGGGTTTGCCAGTTGTCGTGCTATGGCGGAGGAAGTTGTGGGAGGAAATATATCAGTCGGCACCTGTTCGGCAGGAGGAAATGACACAGTCCAGAAGATAGCGGAAATATTGGGTGTGGAGTCTGAAGTAAGTGAGAAAGAGTTAGCTTTTTTGCAGTGTGGAGCTGTCTCAGGAGAAAGAAAGAAAAAGGCAAGCTATGTGGGGATTGAGAGTTGCCAGGCAGCAGACATAGCAATGGGAGGAGAATTAGCCTGTGATTATGGCTGTCTTGGCTACGGTGACTGTCAGACTGCTTGCCCTTTTGATGCTATTCTTATCAAGGAAGGATTGCCTCAAATAGATGTTGCTCGCTGTACTGGCTGCGGAAATTGTGTAGAAGCTTGTCCAAGGGATTTGATTTCACTACAGGTTTTAGATGGAGAGGTTCACTACCGAGTAGTTTGTTCTTCCTCAGATAAGGGGAAGAAAGCCCGTCTTACCTGTGAAAGGGCTTGTATAGCCTGCAATATATGTGTTAAAGTCTGTCCTTTTGATGCCTGTGAAATGAAAGACAATCTGGCTGTTATTGATCAGAGAAATTGCCAGAGATGCGGAGTGTGTGCTCAAAGGTGTCCCACCCAGGCGATAAGAGAAACGGAATCGTGAATGGTGAATAGTGAATAGTGAATGGTCAAGAAACGGGAACCGGGAATGCGATTCACGATTCACGAAATACGATTCACCAGGTACAGCAACAGAGCGAAATTGCCTAAGCTGTTCCCTAACAGAAACAGAAAGATTAGCTAGAATAAACAAAAAAGTTATCTGTCTCTCTTTTTGTCCTCTCCCCTCAGGGGAGAGGGATGGGGTGAGGGGAAATTTATGAAAATTGCCATCACTGGTAAAGGTGGAGTAGGAAAGACTACTCTGGCTGCTGGGTTAGCTATCCTCTTTTCCCGGCAAGGGAAAAGAGTTTTTGCCATAGATGCTGACCCTGATGCCAATCTTGCTCTTAGTCTGGGATTTCCTGAGCCTTGCCAGATAAAACCTTTGATTGAGATGAAACAGTTGATAGGAGAGAGAACAGGGACCAAATCGGGAGGTTTTAATCCTTATTTCAAGCTGAATCCCAGGGTAGATGATATTCCGGAAAAATACTTTGCTCACCATAAAGGAATAAATCTTGCCGTAATGGGAACGGTCAGAGGAGGAGGATTGGGCTGCGCCTGTCCAGAAAATGCCTTTCTCAAGGCTCTCTTGGGACATTTAATTTTAGAACGCAGAGAAATAGTTATTCTGGATATGGAAGCAGGCATAGAACATCTGGGAAGAGGGACGGCCAGGGGAGTAGATAAAATGATTATTGTGGTAGAGCCTGGAACTCGCAGTATAGAGACAGCTTTTCGCATTAAGCATCTGGCAGAAGATATCGGTGTAAAGAATATAGCAGTGGTGGGAAACAAAATTCGTCATAATTCTGATAAGGAATTTTTGAAAGCTCATATGTCTGATTTTGATTTTCTGGGATTTATTTGCTATGATGAAAAAATTTTGGAAGCAGACCTGAATAATACCTCACCTCTTGAGCTTAACACAGAGTTAATGGAAGAGGTAGAAAAAATCGCTGCAAAAATCGTGGCGGGTAAACCCTAGCGCTGTTCGTATCTGGTTTCTCGAGAAGAAAAGAGTTTCCTTTATTTTCTTTCAATACGAAGTAGGTAATACGATTATGATAAAACAGAATAATCTTAAAGTATCTTTTGGGCGAGCCTTAGAAGAATTGACTAAGAAGGATATCCGGCGACAATGCGAGCTGGCAGGGGCGGACTATGAAGTCATTCGGGCCGGAAAAACCTTAATTAGCCTTTTGCTTATGGATAGAGCCTATCAGATTTTCTATCCTGAGGGTGAGGTGACGTGCCGAGATAATTCTCAGAACGTTGGCCTTATGGAGAAAGCTATTCTTTTACGCTATCTAAATAATGCTAAGGAAGTTAATGGTGAAGATAAACCGGTAGGCTTTAGTGAGCTTCCTTCTGGTAGTTTCTATAATACTGCTTTTTCTCAGAGTGTAGTTAAGCCATTTGTTAATTTCTTCGGCAAAGAGCCGCAGAAACTGAAATGGACTGCAAAGAGGCTAGGAGGGATAGAGGTTCCCTTTGGGGATGTGGGTATGAGGATTTCCTTCTTACCTAAAGTGCACATATCTTTTATCATATGGGAAGGCGATGATGAATTTCCGCCGCAAGGGAAAATTCTATTTAATTCACACATAGTTTCTTATCTTTCTACGGAAGGAGTAGTTATAGCCAGTGCGATGTTATTTAATAAGTTAAAGAGTATATTATATGAGGAGAATAAAGATGTCTGAAGTTAAGGAAAGGTCAGTAGATTTAGCTACTCAAAAGATACTAAGAAAAGCGAACGAAGAAGATATTGTGGTTGCCTGGGATAGATTTGAATCTATGCAGCCCCAGTGTGGGTTTGGTGAACTGGGTATCTGCTGTCGAATCTGTAATATGGGGCCCTGCCGCATAGACCCTTTTGGAGATGGAGCTCAGAGAGGTGTCTGCGGAGCAAATGCTGATACTATTGTGGCTAGAAATCTGGCCAGAATGATTGCGGCTGGAGCAGCTGCTCACTCTGACCACGGACGTGATGTTGCCCATGCCTTGCTTTTATCCGCTCAGGGGAAAGCGGGGGCCTATAAAATCAAAGATAAGGCAAAGCTGGCGTCTTTAGCTGGCGAGTACGGGATAAAGGTGGAAGGGAGAAAAAAAGAGGAGATAGCAGAGGATCTGGCAAATAAGGTCTTGAATGAATTCGGTCAGCAGCATGGGGAACTCAGAATGGCCCTAAGAGCTCCCAAAAAACGGGTTGAGCTATGGAGAAAGCTGGGGATTATGCCTCGTGGTATGGATCGGGAGATAGTAGAGATGATGCACCGTACCAATATGGGGGTAGGAAATGATTATAAAAATATTCTTCTGCATGGTATGAGGGCTGCTTTAAGTGATGGCTGGGGGGGTTCTATGCTCGCTACTGAACTATCCGATATTCTCTTTGGCACACCCCAGCCTATTCGAGGTAAATCAAATCTGGGGGTTCTGGCGGAAGATGAAGTTAATGTAGTGGTGCACGGGCACGAGCCTACTCTCTCTGAGGTAGTGGTTGAGGCGAGTCGGGACCCTGAAATTCTCAGCTTAATTAAAGAAGATGGAGCTAAGGGCATCAATATTGCAGGAATTTGCTGCACCTCCAATGAAATTCTCATGCGTCATGGTGTTCCTATAGCCGGAAATTTCCTGCAGCAGGAACTAGCTCTTATTACCGGAGCCGTGGATTTAATGATGGTAGATGTGCAGTGTTTGATGCCTGCTTTATCCAATGTAGCTGATTGTTTCCATACTAAGCTCATTACCACCTCTCCTAAATGTAAATTTCCCGGAGTGGAGCACATTGAGTTTAAAGAAGAAAAGGCTTATGAAATTGCCAAAGATATTCTCAAGTTGGCTATAGAGAATTATAAAGATAGAAAGAAAGAGAGGGTATCTATCCCTAAAGAAAATGAGGATTTAATAGCCGGGTTTACTGCTGAAAGTGTATTTAGTTTTTTAGGAGGAAAATACAGAGCTACCTATCGCCCTTTAAATGATGCTATTATCGCTGGAAGACTAAGAGGAGCGGCCGGTGTAGTGGGCTGTAACAATCCTAACCTAAAGCATAATTATGCCCATATAGAAATGGCTAAAGAGCTGATTAAAAACGATGTTCTGGTGGTAACAACGGGTTGTTCGGCTATTGCTGATGCTGAGGCAGGTCTTCTTCAACCAGAGGCGGCTTTTAAGTACGCAGGCAAAGGCCTGCAGGAAATCTGCGAGACAGTAGGAATTCCTCCTATTTTGCATGTTGGATCTTGTGTAGATAATAGCCGCATCTTGATTACTCTCACCAATGTAGTTAATGAAGGAGGACTGGGGGAGGATATCAGTGATTTACCAGTTGCTGGTGCTGCTCCGGAGTGGATGAGCGAAAAAGCTATTTCTATCGGCTTTTATTTTGTGGCCTCAGGAGTCTTTACTATCTTTGGCACTCCCCATCCTATTCTCGGTTCAAGTAATGTCACTGACCTTGTATGTGGGGGTCTGGAGGGGATGGTGGGTGGAAAATTTGCCTTTGAAGCTGACCCTATAAAAGCAGCTCATCTTATGATAGAGCATATAAATAAAAAACGTGAGGCTTTGAAACTTAAACCGATGATGTATGAATAAATCTAAAGGGGAATCAGATGAATTATGTCATTACGGTTAATACGGAGAAATGTCTGGGATGTAAAAGTTGTGAGTTGCAATGCGCTGTGACTCATTCGAAGTCTAAGGTTCTATTTATCGCTGTGAGAGAAGAGCCTCTTCCTCAACAGAGGGTGAGTGTTGAATCAGTGGGAGGGCTTGCCCTGCCTCTACAATGTCGACACTGTGGAAATGCTCCCTGTGTAAGTATATGTCCTACCCATGCTTTAGAGAAAGCAGGGCCTGAAGCCCCAGTAATAATTAAAGAAGAGCTTTGCATTGGGTGCAAATGGTGTATTTTGATATGCCCCTTTGGTGTGATAGGGATGAATCGGGAGGGAAAAGCAGCTATTAAATGTGATCTCTGTCTGGAGAGGGTAAAGATGGGGAAACAACCTGCCTGTGTAGAGGCTTGCCCTACAGGTGTCTTAAGTTTTGTAAAGATTGAAGAAGTAATTAAGGAAAAAAAGAGAAAATTTCTGGTAGATTTTGAAAAAGGAGAGAAATCAGCCAGAGGAGAATAAATGGACCTAGAAGTAATTGATAAAATAGCTGATAGGTATAAAAGAAAAGAAAGTGCCCTGATTGGTATCTTACAGGATATCCAGGCACAATACAATTATCTTCCTAAAGAGGCTTTACTTCATATAAGGGAAAGATTGAGTATTCCTTTGACTCACATTCTCGGTGTAGCCACTTTCTATAATATTTTTACTCTGAAGCCAAGAGGGCGTCATTTAATCAATGTGTGCATGGGTACGGCTTGTCATGTGAAGGGAGTGGTTAGGATTTTAGAAAAAATAGAAAGGGAGCTTGGTATAAAAACAGGCGAGACAACTGCTGACTTGCGGTTTTCTCTGGAGCCAATCCGGTGTTTGGGGTGTTGCAGTCTGGCTCCAGTGGTGAAAATAGATGGCGATATTTACGGAAAGGTGAAACAGGAAAAAGTTTCCAGGATATTGAAAAAATATGAATAAAATAGAGAATCTCGAGCATCTGAAGAAAATAAAAGAGGAAAATCTCAAACTAATTTTTCCAAAAAAAACTAGAATTCTGGTAGGAATGGCTAGCTGTGGCTTGGCATCCGGAGCTGGTGAAGTATTCCAGGTATTAGCAGAAGAGATTAAGAGAAGAAATTTAGATATAACGCTTGTTCAAAGTGGATGTGCTGGTTTTTGCGAGAAAGAACCGCTTGTTGATATTATGAAACCCGGATGGCCCAGGATATCTTACTGTGAGATGAATTCTAAAAAGATAAGGAAGATTATTGAGCTGCTACTTAAGGGAAAAGTAGAGAAAGATTGGATTCTGGCCAAAGCAGAGGAGGAAGAATTACTTTTAGAAGGAACGAGAAGACCTTACCCTTTAAATGGCATTCCAGAAGAATTAGAGGAAATACTCCCATATAAGTACCATCCCTTTTATGAAAAGCAACTGAAGATTGCGATGAGAAATTGTGGCTTCATTGATCCAGAGAATATTGATGAATACATTGCTCGTGGCGGTTATAGCACCCTTTACAAAGTACTTATCCAATGTGATCCTGACCAAGTGATAGAGGAAATAACAAAATCAGGGTTAAGGGGGCGAGGTGGTGGTGGGTTTCCTACCGGCAGAAAGTGGCATTATTGTCGAAATGCTCCTGGAGATATCAGATATGTGGTCTGTAATGCTGATGAAGGTGATCCAGGGGCCTATATGGATAGAAGTGTTTTGGAGGGAGATCCACATAGCGTATTGGAGGGTATGATTATTGGAGCTTATGCCATAGGGTCAAATGAAGGATATATCTACATTAGAGCTGAGTATCCTTTAGCTGTGCAGACACTTAGAAAAGCTATTAAACAAGCGGAAGATTATGGATTTTTAGGTAAGAATATTTTCAACTCAGGCTTTGATTTTTCCATTCAAATAAATAGAGGAGGGGGAGCCTTTGTCTGCGGTGAATCGACGGCTCTTATGGCCTCTATTGAGGGGAAAGTTGGCGAGCCCCGGGCAAAACATATTCACACTGTAGAAAGCGGTCTGTGGGAAAAACCTACTAATCTTAATAACGTTGAGACCTGGGCCAATGTTCCCTTAATCATTGCTAAGGGGGCTGATTGGTACTCAAAGATTGGAACCAGGGATAGCAAGGGGACTAAGATATTTTCCTTGGTAGGTAAGATAGAAAATACAGGTTTAGTAGAAGTTCCTATGGGTATCACCTTAAGAGAAATCATTTATGATATTGGCGGAGGAGTTCCTGGAAGAAAGAAGTTCAAAGCAGTGCAGACGGGAGGGCCATCAGGAGGATGCATTCCCGAGGAGTTGATTGATCTACCCGTGGATTTTGAGGAGCTTTCTCGGGTAGGTTCAATGATGGGCTCAGGTGGGATGATTGTTATGGATGAAGATACCTGTATGGTTGATATAGCTAAGTATTTCCTGAGTTTTCTCCAGGATGAATCCTGTGGTAAATGCACCTCTTGCCGGGAAGGCATCAAGAGAATGCTGCAAATATTAACTCGCATTACGCAAGGGAAGGGTAGAGAGGGTGATATTGAGCTACTGGAAGAACTCTCTCAGGTGGTAGCCGAAACCTCGTTATGTGCTTTAGGGCAGACCGCCCCTAACCCTGTTTTAAGTACTTTAAGGTATTTTAGAGATGAATATGAGGCTCATATTAAAGACAAAAAGTGTCCGGCAAAGGTATGCAAGGATTTGATTACCTATTTTATTGATGAAGAGGCTTGTCGTGGTTGTTTGGTTTGCAAAAAGCTCTGTCCCCAAGAAGCAATTACAGGAGAAAGAAAGGAGCCTCATCGCATCAATCAGGATAAATGTATTAAATGTGGTATTTGTTTAGAAAATTGTAAGTTTGATGTTATTAAGGTGGAATAATTTCGTATATCGTATTACGTGATGCGTATTGCGTATATCGAAAAAGTTTCCTCTCCCCCTTTTGTGTTCATTGTTCGTAGTTCATTGACCTGCTAGCTCCGTTAGCCAACTGGTTCATCGTCCGTTCTTTCTATCGATGAACTATGAACCATGAACTATGAACTAATTAAGAGAGGGAAAGGGTGAGGGGGATGGAGCGAAGCGTAAGATTGCTTCGTCAGTCCTTCGTATTTCCTGGCAATGACTCTAAGGGGTAGGTGGAATGATAAAGTTAACTATAGACAATAGGGAAGTGGAGGCAAGGGAAGGGGCAACAATTCTGGAAGCAGCTAGGAAAGTCGGCATCGAAATTCCTACTCTTTGCTATCATCAGGCTCTTACTGCTTATGGTGCCTGTAGAGTTTGCACGGTGGAAATTATCAGAAAAGAATGGTCCAGGCTGAGCACTGCCTGTACATATCCCGTTCAGAAAGGAATAGAGGTAAAGACTAATTCTGAGAAGGTAAAGAGAGCAAGAAAGATGATCTTGGAGATGCTTTTGGCGAGATGCCCTAACGTGAAAAAAATCAAGGATCTGGCTAGAGATATGGGTATAGAGAAACCTAGATTCGAGCTGGACAATGAAGAGTGCATTCTCTGCGGTTTGTGTGTGCGAGTATGTGAGGAGATAGTGGGAGTTAGCGCTATTGCATTTTTTAATAGGGGAACAGAAAGAGAGGTTAATACTCCTTATGAAATAAATTCTGATGTTTGTCTGGGCTGCGGTGCTTGTGCTGTGGTTTGTCCCACTGAGGCCATTAAGGCTGAGGACATAAAAGAAATACGAAAAATTCCCCTCTGGCATACAGAATTAAAAAAGAGAAAATGTAGACTCTGTGGTGAATTCTTTGCTCCTGAGGTAGAGATAGATTTCTTAAAGAAAAAAGATGCCCGATTGGGGGAAGAAATTTTTGAAACCTGTCCCAGTTGTCGAAAAAAGGAATTAGGGAACAAAATACTATATACGAATTCAAGGAGGAGGAAATATGTCTAGAATAATTGCCTCTGCAGCTATTCGAGGAGCGCACAAATATGTAAAAGAAGCCGAGCAAAAACTGAACAAACTGATGGAAGAGAAAGGGGCAAAAGAGAAAGTATCTTTTCCCAATACAGCCTATTATCTTCCCCTTATATATGCTCTTTTGGGATTAGAGGTTGAGACCCTGGATGATGCAAGGAAGGCTCTGCAAGAGGCTAAGTCTCTTCTGCCTCCCTTAGTAACCGAAAAGCTCTGGCTGCCTTATTTAGGAAATGCCCTGGATGCTGGCATAGCTACTATTATTGCCCAGGAGATTATTGAAGCTTTAAAGTATCTTACTGGCCATGAACCAAAAGGAATCTGGCTAGGATTTACTGATGATGCTATTTTGCGAACACAAGGAATTAAATTGGTGGACGGAAGAATGCCTGGTTTCGCTGCCTGTTTAGGAGCCTTACCTACTAATGAGGAGGCAGTCAGGCTCGCACGAGCCTTGCAGGAGAAGAGTATTCTTGTCTTTATGGCTTCTAGCTCTGATGGTAGGAGTATGGCTGAGCAACTGGCTGAGGAGGGAATCGAGATGAATTGGGATACCTTTCTTGTTCCCTATGGCAAAGATACCAGTGCTGCTGTTCACGCTTTGAATTTTGCTGCTCGGGCAGCTATGACCTTTGGAGGAGTCAAACCGGGAAATCTTCAAAAGGCCAGGCAGCTCCTTCTCTATAATAAAGAGCGCGTTCACGCTTTTGGCCTGGCTCTGGGCTTAGATCCTGGAGTGAACGGAGATCAGCTAATCACTGACGAAAAATACGCTACCGCCGCCGGTGCTATTAATTTCGGCTTTCCTATTCTTTCAGATGTGGATATTCCTCAGGTATTACCCAGCGGGATTTGCACTTATGAACACGTGGTCTCGGGTATTTCTCTCGACAAGATTGTAAGTAGAGCCATAGAGGTAAGGGATATAAAGATAAAAGTTACTGAGATTCCTATTCCTGTTCCTTACGGGGCTGGTTTTGAAGGAGAAAGAGTAAGAAAGGAGCAGATGCAGGTAGAGTTTGGTGGAAAGCGCAGCATAGCTTTTGAACTTCTACGGGGAAAGTCTATGGAGGAAGTAGAAGATGGGAAAATTGAAATAGTGGGACCTGAGGTTGACCAAGTTGAACAAGGAGCGGCCCTACCTCTGGGGATACTGGTAGAAGTTGCCGGGAGGAAATTCCAGGAGGATTTTGAGACTGTCTTAGAGCGCCGAAACCATGAGTTTATCTCCTGCGCCAATGGGATTTTTCATATGGGGCAGCGAGCCATTGTTTGGATAAGAATTAGTAAAGAGGCATTTAATAAGGGTTTTCGACTCAAGCACTTAGGAGAGATCCTTATAGCCAAGATTCATGATGAATATTCGGCTATTGTAGATAAAGTGCAGGTAAAGATTATTACTGACGAAGAGAAGATGAAGGCGCCATTAGAAGAGGCAAGGAAGATCTATCATGAGCGTGATGAGAGAATAGGAGGAATGAAGGATGAGGACGTAGATACCCTTTACTCCTGTATTTTATGCCAATCCTATGCCCCGGATCATGTATGTATTGTTACACCTCAGAGATTGGGTCTCTGCGGTGCTTATACCTGGCTCGATTGTAAAGCTTCTTACGAGTTAAATCCACGTGGACCAAATGAGCCAGTAAAGAAGGGTAGGTGTCTAGAAGAAGTAAAGGGTCAATGGGAAGGGGTGAATGAGTATCTTAAGTTAAAATCACACGGGAATCTGGAGAGATTCAACGCCTACTCTATGATTGAGGACCCCATGACGAGCTGCGTTGTAGGAGGAACAGAGCTCATAATCGATGGAAAGCCAATTAAAATAGATGAATTTATCAACCATCACCGGGGAAATGAAGATTACACTAAATCTTCAGCTTTAACTCTTAAAGAGAGGAAAGCTGAGCAAGAACCTGTAGTAGCTATGCAGCGATTTCCAGCTCCTGAGAGTCTAATTAAACTTCGTACAAAATCAGGGGTAGAATTAATTCTCACACCTAAGCATGAAGTAGCTGTAGATAAGTGGGAAGGAATACAATGGGTTCGGGCCGATGAGGTTAATCCTGGTGACCGCTTGATTTCCTTGGCAAATCTTGATTTATCCTCAGAGCTTCCAGATATCATTGATCTTTTGCCTGATGATTTCCGAGCCGCTGATCAAGACTTAATTGCCGATATAAAAAAACGTCTAGCCTCCAAATATGGTTCGCTGCGTAAAGCCTTCCGACAGGTTCCTATGAAGCCACTGGTGCAAGTAAAATCAATAAGCCTTGGGGATCTAAAAACGGTGGTCTCTTATCTTCAAGAAGATTGGCAAGAGATCAAAAGATTGATTAAGACTGTAAGTAGTGCCTCCTCGTTTATTCAACTGCCCGGTAAAATAAGTAAGGATCTTTTCTATATAATGGGCTTGATAGCTTCTGATGGTTCAATTAGCAAGCGAGGTAGGTATGAGTATCGTATTGATTTTATCAATACCAACGAAAAACTCGGACAAGAATTTGCTTCCCTTTATTCTCGTGTCTTTCCTGATAGAAGATTAAGTATGAGAATAAAGAAAGGTAATATTTCAAAAATTAGGGGAAGGGTAATAAAACCGACGAAACGGTGCTTCCATTACTATACGGGGAACCCTCTGCTAGGTTATCTCTGTGACTACTTTGGAATTCGCATTGGCAGTAAGGGCAAGTGGAATTTAGGGAGAATGCTTAGTTTACCTGAAACTCATATTGCCGCCTTTTTAGGTGGGTTGTTTGATGGGGATGGCAGTATTAGAATACGCAAGTATCAAGATAAATGGGAAGTTGGAGAAGGTTATCTGTGCATTTCTGAGGAAAAAGCAGCCAGACATCTTCAAATATTACTCAAACGTCTGGGGATAGTGGGAAATGTGCGAGAGGATAGAACGGTATGGAAAGTTGAACTTCACGGAGGCAACCTCTCCCGATTCGCTCATACTATTCCTTCAAGACATCCTCAAAAAGAGGATCTTCTCACCAGAGTACGTCGATTGGCCAATAAGGATAATGTCAGGTTAGACAAAACCCAGAGAGAAGTTCTGCCTTACTATGTGGGGAAAGCTATTGCTGCTCTCCCAACTAGTAAAAAAGCTCTTTCTCCCAGTACCCTATTTTACTATAAGACGGGACGCTCTCGGCCGATTATCTCTAATGCCAACAGAGTTCTTAACGCTAATTTAGGAGTTGGTTTACTTGATCCTCCTCTAGAGGAGGAAAGGCACTCCTCCCTTCCTGAAATCCATAATTCTCCAGAAAGACTCCTCTCAATGGGATTACACGAAACAGAATTACAGGAAGAGCAAAGACTCCAATCTGTTATTGAAAGAGCTCTCGAAACCGATTACTTTTTAGATATCATTACTGAAGTGAAAAATATCAAGAATAATGGTAGATATTGTTATGTTTATAACTTAACCCTCACCGATACTCATTGTTATTTCGTTAACGGAGGGCCGCTTATCAAGAACTGTGGTTGTTTTGAGTGTATTGCAGCTATCCTGCCCGAGACAAATGGAATAATGATTGTCAATCGTGAATTTACCGAGATGACTCCCATAGGAATGACTTTCAGCACTATGGCCGGACAGGTGGGGGGAGGAGTCCAGACTCCGGGCTTTATAGGGATGGGAAAGTTGTATATTACCAGTGAAAAATTTATTTCTGCTGACGGAGGAATTAAGAGATTGGTCTGGATGCCAAAAGGGTTGAAAGAGGAGATAAGGGAGAGATTAGAAAATCGTCTTGCTGAAATTGGAGAGCCTGACTTATTGGATAAGATTGCTACTGAGGAAGATGCAACTGCCTCAGAAGAACTCGTTAAATTTTTGCAAGCCAAAGGACATCCAGCTTTATCTATGGAACCAATGATGTGATTTCGTGATGCGTCGTGGGTGATGCGTATTGCGCAATCCGACATACGCAATACGATATACGAAAATTGAGGAGAAGAAAATGGCTTTAACTGGTTTGGCGATTTATAAAAATTTACCCAAGACTAATTGTGGTGATTGTAATTTTCCCACCTGTATGGCTTTTGCTATGCAATTGGCTGCTAAGAAAGCCTCCCTTGATCAGTGTCCCCATGTAAGCGAGGAGGCAAAGGCGGTTCTGGCTGAGGCTTCAGCTCCTCCTATGAGATTGGTCAAAATTGGTAAAAACGGGAATGGACTGGAAGTAGGGCAGGAAACGGTACTCTTCCGTCATCAGGAGAAATTTCATCACCCGGCTGGGGTAGCAGTCAGATTAAAGGATAGCCTAACTGATGAGGAACTAAATAAAGAGATAGAAGAGATCAGCAGCCTAAAATTTATGCGGGTGGGAGAAGAGATAGGGATAAATCTTATAGCCGTTGAACATACCACTAGCCAGCCGCAAGAGTACGCCCAATTGGTGGAGAAAGTAAAAAATAAATCCAATTTTCCTCTTATTCTTATCACTCCCCAGGTAAAGGTAATGGAGGCTGCTCTTGAAGTCAGCAGCCAGGATAACCCTCTTATTTATGCTGCCAACAAAGAGAATTTTAGAGAAATGGCTGCCCTGGCTAAGAAGTATAAGTGTCCCCTCTGCGTTGAGGCAGAAAAACTGGAGGAACTGGCTGAACTTACCGAAGAGATAAAAAAAATTGGCATAGAAGACCTTATTCTTAGCGTCAAATCTGGAAAATCGATAGATATTCTCCAGAAACTGACCTGCTTGAGACGGCTGACTTTGGAAAAGAAATTCCGTCCTCTTGGTTATCCTACTCTTGTCTTTACCGATGAGGAAGAACCTTTCCAGGAAGTTGCTCAGGCCGCTACCTATATTTGTAAATATGGCAGTATTGTAGTTATAGAAGGAAGAAAAAAATGGCAGCTCCTTCCTATGCTAACGGTGAGACAGAATATTTACACAGATCCCCAGGTTCCTAATGCTGTTGAGGCTAAGCTCTATGAGATTGGACAGGTTACTCCGGATTCTCCCATTATAGTGACTACTAACTTTTCTCTTACTTACTTTACCGTAGAGGGAGAGGTGGCTAATAGCAAGGTACCGACTTATATATCGGTGGTAGAGACCGAGGGTTTAGGAGTACTCAATGCTTATGCTGGGGATAAGTGGTCAGCGGAGAAAATTGGCAGAACCCTGGAGACACAAAAAGTAAAGGATAAAATAACTCATAACTCAGTGATTATTCCTGGGTTGGTAGCTGTTTTCCGAGCAGAACTAGAGGATGATTTTGGCTGGAAGGTTCTGGTGGGTCCAGAGGAAGCAGCCAGAATACCTACCTTTCTTAAGAAAGAATGGAAGGCAGGATAGGTTCGTCTTTAATAGTTCGTAGTTCATTGTTCATAGTTCATCGAGAAGAATAAGCAAAAACAGAAAGCCATAGTTCATTGTTGATCGATAAAAAGAATATAGCTTATAGTTGGCAGGTTTTGGTCAATGAACTATGAACAATGAACTACGAACAAAGTTAACTAATTAGCATGCGAGATACGAGCTACGAACGACGAGATACGAGAAAAGGGAGGAGTTAGGATGATGATTCCTGATGTCAAGCAAAAGTGGGCTAATTCTATTAATGTTGTTACTATAGGGGCAACAAAAGAGGAGGGAGGCACGCGGAGCCATACGGTAAGCGTAGGAGGAGCAGCTACCCTTCCTTTCCTTCATTTTGAAGGGAAGATCCCTCACAGGCCAGTGGTGGCTATGGAGATTCTGGATATAGTTCCTGAGGATTGGCATCCTCTTTTGGGAAGTCACTTTTCTGATGTATGGAATGACCCTGTTCTTTGGGCAAAGAAATGTGTACAAGAGTATGGTGCTGATTTGATATGTTTAAGATTAGTTGGATGCGATCCAGACGGAAAAAATAAAGGAGCTGAAGAGGCGGCAGAAACCGTCAAATCTGTTTTGCAGGGGATGAGCATACCCCTCATCATCTGGGGCTGCGGAAATAATGATAAAGATAATGACATTCTTCCTGCATGTAGTGAAGTCTCAGCCGGGGAAAAATGTCTTCTTGGCTCAATCACTGAGGATAATTACAAAACTCTGGTTGCTCTTTGTAAAGCTGATGGGCACAAGATTATTGCTGAATCTCCCGTGGATATCAATATTGCAAAACAAGTTAATGTTTTAGCTACTGACCTGGGACTGGCTGCGGAAGATATAATCATTTATCCTAACTCAGGAGCTTTGGGATATGGGCTGGAGTATGTTTATTCTATTATGGAGAGGGGACGTATAGCCGGTTTAGGCGGTGATAAGATGTGGGCTATGCCCATTCTCTGCGATATAGGTAAAG
>NJBQ01000103.1 GCA_005223095.1 Candidatus Aerophobetes bacterium Ae_b3a | reverse complement strand
CGTTTTTCTGAGCTATTACCTGAGGAGGTTTGGTTGATAACGATCCAGAAAAATTATTGAAATTCCGATACTATAACATTACACCAAAGATTGGAATTCTTAAGGGAGTTTATCCGTTCTTCCAGGTCTCATCTATGATCAATCGTCAACAATGACCTTAATAAGAAAGAAGTAAACTTTACTTTTTGAGAAGTGAACTGCAGTGTCTATTGTCTGGTAGGGTCCAAAACTCTAGTTCTGGCCATATATGGAGGTACTATGTTCTGGTTTGAGAAAGGGAGAATCTTATATTGATTTTGTATGAAACAATACCTTGTTACCAAAAATGCTTTTTTAGCAATCCAGGTAATCATCTAAGAGCGAGTAACTTAATACCTATATAGTATAGTATAAGCAGGGACTAAGTCAACCCCCCGCGTTAAGTTATGTTAATTAAGAATTCAAGGGTGAGATTTCTGGTTTTCTCCGGGCAGGGAAAACCATTCTTCTCCTGCCCAGAGAAACTCAATCTATTCTACAAAAAGGAGGCTATTTACTCCGCTGAAAATGTGAGTATCTCCTCCGGCGTTGTCCATGACGGATACGCCAAAGAGATAATCCAAGGACAGGTCGGAGAATTGAACATCGTCATCGTTTCCCGTGTCTAGTGCCCTTTTTATCTCTATTGTCCATTGGCCATTGCTCCAGGTACCGGCCTGTTTGACATCAGCCCTGCTATCAGAAGGTTCTCTCAGGATGCGCTCTGGTACAACAGCTCCAAGTCTCTGGTAATTACCCCAGTATTCATTGATTTCATCTGCAGTCGCGTTCGCGATCTCAACGGTCTCTCCGTTGTCTACTTCACTTTCCCTCAAGATCATGGCATCGAGGTAATCAGTGGGGTTCTTTTCCAGATACAGGGGAGCAGTCTTATCCTTGTTCCGGTTGCGGCCGTAGGTACTGCTTCCAGAGTCTCCGTGTCTTCCGCCATCCTCAGGCAAATTGGCGGCATCTTCATAGGTAACATACTTATCATCAATGTATCCAACCAAAGTAAAGGTACCCGCAGTTGCCTGATGGTCATCACCAATTACCGGACTTCCTGACTGAGACTGGGAAATGACTCCCAGAGACCGAGCGGCCTTCATATGCCACATATCTCCCTTCTCCCCCGGGTTATCCAGGAAAGCGCCAGATACGCCGTATGAGGGATGACACTTCACTAGGCAACCTTTGGACTGGAAATCCGGAATGTTTATGGGCCAGAAGAAGGCAATTCTATCCTCTGCTTGTCCTTCCCTCTTACTGTTCCAGGCATTTCCATCCCACACCCAGGAACCACCTCTGACGATACTGAAAGTGGAATCGTTCCAGCTTGCCAGGATGAAAAGATCCTTTTCCGTGTAAACAGCCTTGATACCCGTTTTTACCGCGCCTAGCGGTATTTCATACTCTGTAGCTTTCTCCCAAGCGGCATCGCCGCTATCACCGTCAACCAAGGGGGCGGTGGCAACTTTGACTGCGTTAAGTTTTGTGGGATCTTCAGTCCCGGTGAACGCCACTTTGCCTATCAATCCAGCAAGAAACGCCACTGCCAAAACTACTAACAGCGTCTTCCTCAAATGAACTCTACTCATTTTTACTCCTTTTCCTTTCTTAAAGAGAATGTTTTGTTCTCTTTAGCATTTGATAATCCTTGTACCCTCTTCTTAGCGAAGCATCTAGCCGTCTTCCTGATTCCATTTTTCAATCAATCCGGGCAACTTCAAGAGGTTTCACCAAGAAACCTGAGAGGCGAAGCGGAACGCAGGCAAATGTTCGCCGGGGACGAGACGTCTTTCTTGAAAAGTTAATCTAACCAGGTAATTGGCTACTATTACTATCGGATTAGTGCTAATATAATTGAAAAAAAAATCTTGTCAACCGCCAGAGTCCATGCGATTTACTTCGGCTTTGTCCGCCAATCAAAGGGGGATATACAGCCAGGGAGGGGAAAAGTTACAGAGTATTTCTTGACCATCTCCACTTTCACTATACAATAAAGGCGCATCAGTCTAGCTTCATGCTAGAAGAAAAGAAGCTCAAGCAATGGCAAAGTTTAGGTGCACAGTTTGTGGATATGTCTACGATCCAGAGAAGGGGGACCCGGATAGTGGTATAAAACCAGGAAAACCTTTTCAAGAGTTACCCGAGGATTGGGTATGTCCTATCTGCGGCGCACCCAAGGAACAATTTGAAAAGGAAGCCTGAAAATGATTGAGGGTCCAAGAAGGACCCTTGAGGAGGTACGATATGAACCCCATAGAAATAAAACCTGGGATCTACTGGGTTGGCGGAATAGACTGGGATATTCGCACTTTTCATGGCTATGTAACTCAAAGAGGCTTTGCCTTCGGATCCTATGGCTGGGGAGGACAGGCAATAAAGGAAATAGAAACTGTTATGAAGACTCTTGACTGGGAAACAGCTCTGCCGAGTATAAACATTCAGTATCTAGCTGATGAGCAGGAGTTAAATGAAGTGGAAAAGCTAGGCCAAGAGCTGGGAACGATCATTAAATAATTGCGGTAGAGAAAGGGAACCCCTGAAGGTGTAAGCCTGATCAAACTGCCTTAAAGAAAGCGAGCACCAGCTGGATAGGCAAGGCGAAATCAGATGTCAAAATGAGATATTTACCACTACTTATAGGAAGATGGTAAAGGGAGAAGTATGAAAGCGATAATTCTGGCAGGTGGTTTTGCTAAGAGATTATGGCCTTTGACCAAGAACCGGTCTAAATGTCTGCTTCCCATAGCAGGCAAGCCTATGCTGGATTATGTAATTGAAAAGGTTCATAAAATTGAAAGAATAGATGAAATCTATGTTTCAACAAACAAAAAGTTCACAGGGGATTTTGAAAAGTGGAAAAATGATGCCCAAAAGAAAACCCATAAGAAAATCACGATAGTAGCAGAGCCAAGCATGAAAGAGGAAGAAAAGTTAGGGGCGGTAGGTGGATTAAATTTTCTCATTAGGACAGAAGAGATAGATGAAGATTGTCTAATTGTTGCTGGCGATAATCTGACCGGTTTGAATTTAAAGGAATTTATCCAGTTCTTTAAGCAGAAACGAGCCCCTGTGGTTGCCTTTTATGATATTAGGGATTTGGGAAAGGCGAAATTCTTCGGAGTCGTCTCTCTAGGCCGAAATAAGAAAATAATTGAATTTGAAGAAAAGCCAGAAGTACCAAGAACTACACTAATATCTACCGGCTACTATATATTTCCCAAGAAAATATCCGAATCTATCCAAGAATATGTGAGAGTGGATGAAAACAAAGATATGCCCGGTTTATTTGTGAAATGGCTCTGCCAAAGAACGGATGTTTTTGGCTTTGTTTTTAAAGATTATTGGTTTGACATTGGCAGCTTGGACTCACTAAAGAGAGCTGAGAGATTTATGGTGGAATTGCAAAAGAGACATTGAGACTAAATATTAGTCAAATCAACTTCAGGCAATTCCTTTAGCTTTTCAATAATTTCTTCTTTGATTTCATGTTAAATGTTCATCCTGGTCTAAGATTTTAACCAGATACAAGTGAAACGGGAAAAGGAGATGGGGAAAGAGGAGGCTTTACAGAAGCTGATTTATGATTTATAGTTGTCTTAGTCAATGTGAAAAACAAAAAAACCAAGCTAATCTTGACATTATATGCAAAGATGGTATAATACAATATAGATAAATTAAATTAACCTACGAGACCAGATGACTCACGAACCCAGAGATCCTAATCCTCACTCCTAATCCCCGTGAGCGTTCGGCGGAAAATCTACCAAAATCAGGTAAAGAATCCGAGAATCCCTTCAAAAATCTTTTACTTTTCACCTCTAGCACAATCCTATATTTTGATAGCGTTACAAAGGTCACCTCCTATTTAAGAATATTGATATTACCCTGCGTAGAAAGAAAGTGGCGTATAGCAAGTACCGGCACTGCACTTTACCCTATGAATATTAGATTTTTGCAATAACTCACAGCAGCCATCTTAGATTACTGTCTTCTTGGAAAGGTGGATAAGATGGATGACAAAAATAAGACAAAACGTAAAGGGGGAATATTATCAGTCGGGGAAAACTCTAATCCCATGTTTTCTTACGACGCTTCTAACCAGGAGAAAGGCAAGTGACAAAGTCTAACAAAGCGAAATATTTGTCTTCCTTAGGCCTGCATTCACTGCTCCCAATACTTCTTACAGTCATCATTGGTGTCACCCTGTCTATCGGTTTCTTCTTTTTCAGGCGAACTATGGAGTACGACATGATGAAGACCGGGTTCCAGCACGATGCCAGGCTGTATACTACATATCTGACAAAGGATATTGAAGCAAACTTAGATGCAGTCTCGGCAACTAGCTCTCTTTTTGCCTCCTCCGATGATGTTACTCGATTGGAGTTCCGAACCTTTGTGCAGCCTTTACTGGCAATTCATCCTGGCATTCAGGCGCTTGAGTGGATACCGAGGGTACCAGACACACGGAGGGAGGGCTATAAGAAGGCAGCACAGCAGGATGGTTTGCTCAATTTTCAGATAACCGAGCAGACGATGCAGGGGATTACAGAAAGGGCCGCACAACGAGAGGAGTATTTTCCCGTCTATTTCATTGAACCGCTTGAAGACAATCAAGCCGCACTTGGGTTTGACCTGGCCTCTAGTCCAACACGGCTTAAGGCCTTGGAACGGTCGCGAGATACCGGCAATATGTTATCCACAGACCGGATCACGCTGGTTCAGGAGACCAGCGAGCAATATGGCTTCCTGGTTTTTATGCCTGTATACGACAAAGGCGTGTCACTGGAAACCGTCAAGGATCGCCGTGAGCATCTGGAAGGTTTTGCTCTGGGAGTCTTTCGGATCGGTGATATGGTGCAAATTTCTTTAGCTCGCCTCGCTTTTACGGATATTAGTATAAGTTTATATGACATGGATGCACCAGAGGGAGAGAGATTTCTTTACGTCTCCCCTCCACATATGGCGCCTGAAGCCAGTCCCCAGATTGAACAGGAGGTCGAGTTCTCATCTCTTCTGGAGTATGCCAAGGCGGTTGATGTTGGCGGACGCACGTGGAATATTCTGATCCGGGCCGGGCCGACATATGTCTCCAGCAATAGAACCTGGTTTCCCTGGGCGATTCTTTTAACTGGTCTATCGATCACCCTGCTGGTGACATTCAATCGCCTGACCGCTTCAAGACGGAACGCTCAAGTAGAAAGAACTGCCTCCGAGCTCACCCAGCTCATTGATACTGCTAATGCTCCCATCTTTGGTGTAAATAGTAAAGGGCTCATTATAGAGTGGAACCAGAAGACAACTGAGATTACCGGCTATAAGAAGGATGAGGTTTTGGGTAAGAACCTAGTGGAGAAATACATTACCGAAGATTATAAGGATTCAGTAAAAGAGGTGCTGGATAAGGCCTTAAAGGGTGAGGAGACGATAAACTATGAACTACCCCTCTATACCAAAGATAAGAAACGGGTATTGATACTCTTGAATTCCACCGTCCGAAGGGACTCTTCCGGCAATATTATCGGGGTAATAGGAATAGGTCAGGATATTAGCGAGCTTGATTCCTACCGCTCTCAAGTAGAAAGAACTGCCTCCGAGCTTACCCAGCTCATTGATACTGCTAATGCTCCCATCTTTGGTGTAGATAATAAAGGGCTCATTACAGAGTGGAACCAGAAGACAACTGAGATTACCGGCTATAAGAAGGATGAGGTTTTGGGTAAGAACCTAGTAGATGATTACATTAGCGAAGATTATCGGGATAGAGTAAAGGAAGTGTTGGATAAGGCCTTAAAGGGTGAGGAGACGGCAAACTATGAACTACCTCTCTACGCTAAAGACAAGAAACTGGTATTGGTGCTTTTGAATGCTAGCACCCGGAGAGAATTTTCCGGCAAGATCATTGGAGTAATAGGAATAGGTCAGGATATTAGCGAGCTTGATTCCTACCGCACTCAACTTCAGAGTAAGGTTGAGGAACGTACCACTAAACTGAAAGAAGCGGTTACCAACTTAGAAAAGGAAGTCATTGAACGTAGAACAGCACAAGAGGAAAAGGAAAGAGCTCTAAATAAACTCGCTGAACGAGCAAAAGAGCTCGACACTCTCTATGGTCTTTCTAAGTTAGTGGAGGAGCCCAATATCCAACTGGAGAAGGTCTTTCAGGGTATGGTTAACTTAATACCATCTGGCTGGCAATACCCAGAGGACACCTGTGCGAGAATTACCTTTAACGGTAAGAACTTCCAAACTGATAATTTTAGTGAAACAAAATGGAAGCAATCTGCTGACATCATCGGATTTGGCAAGAGGGCTGGAACCGTAGAAGTGTACTATCTTCAGCAAAAGCCTAAAACTGAGGAAGGACCATTCCTAAAGGAGGAGCGTCACCTCATCAAAGCCATAGCTGAGCGATTAGGAAGAATTGCCGAGCGCCTAATCGCCGAACAGGAGCTGGTACAAGCTAAGCAGGCCGCCGAGGCTGCAAATGTGGCAAAATCAGACTTTCTGGCAAACATGTCCCACGAGCTTCGAACTCCCCTTAACTCGGTTATCGGTTTCTCTCAGGTTATTATGGCCGGTATGGTCGGGCCTGTTAATGACAAACAAAGAGAACACCTTAATAATATCCTGGAAAGCGGAAGATACCTTCTCAGCCTCATTAATGACATTCTTGATCTCTCCAAAGTGGAGGCGGGAGAGATGGAGATTGACGTCAGCAGATTCTCTATTAAGGACCTTCTTGCCGCCAGTCTTACTATGTTTAGGCAACGAGCTCAAAAACACAGCATAACCCTCGAAATGGATGTTTCTGGGAATATACAGGATATAGTTGCTGACGAGAGAAAAACCAAACAAATCATGTTTAATTTATTAAGTAATGCCACCAAATTCACCCAAGACGGTGGCAGCGTCGGAATAGTTGCACGGAAAAAGGAGAGCGAACTTCAGATTACAGTATGGGATACCGGAATAGGAATTAAGAAGAGCGATCTAGGCAGGCTGTTTCAACCCTTCCGCCAGCTTGAATCATCACTTATCAAAAAAGCACCAGGCACAGGTCTTGGGCTTAATATCACCAAAAAGTTTGTTGAACTTCAAGGCGGAAGAATCTGGATAGAGAGCAAAGAGGGTAAAGGCTCGAAGTTCACCTTCACTATCCCCCTGGAAGGGAAGAACGATGGCAAAGATTCTCATAGCAGAAGATAATGAAAAGAATCTAGAACTATTTAAGACAATTATTGAATCTCTGGGTCATCAGATTCTGACGGCCAGGAACGGCCAAGAAGCAATCGAAATTGCCAAGAATGAGACCCCTGATCTAATACTTATGGATATCCAGATGCCCGTAATGGATGGTAAGTCCGCTCTAAAGATGCTCAGGTGCGAAGAAAAAACTAGAAACATCCCGGTAATAGCTCTCACCTCCTATGCAATGAAGGGAGATAGAGAGCATTGTCTCAAACTTGGATTTGCCGATTATATATCAAAACCAATTGAATTAGAAAGTTTTACAGAAACCATA
>NJBQ01000102.1 GCA_005223095.1 Candidatus Aerophobetes bacterium Ae_b3a | reverse complement strand
TCTTGGCAGTGGATGAAGTAGCTCCTGGTAATAATTACCTCGGTTTCATGCTTCCCTATACTCCTCTTCACTACCTTCTCTTAAAGGAAGTCAACCTTCCTTTAGTTATGACCAGTGGTAATATAAGCGAGGAGCCCATAGTCTATTCAAATGAGCAAGCCTTTAGTAGACTAAAAGGGATAGCCGACTATTTCCTCATTCACAACCGGGACATTCGGATGAGAACCGATGATTCAGTGACCAGAGTCTTCCAAAGGAAAGAGTTCTTTATTAGACGCAGCCGCGGATATGCTCCCCAGCCTATTAAAGTTGATACTTTCTTTGATGAACCCATCCTAGCCTTAGGAGGACAGCTAAAGAATACCTTCTGCCTGGCTCAAAAAAACCAGGCGATTATTTCCCATCATATTGGTGATTTAGAAAACCTGCCTGCTTTGACTTCTTTTGAAGAAGGAATAGAGCATTTTTTGAAGTTATTTCATACCTATCCAAAAACCTTAGCCTGCGATCTTCATCCAGAATATATTTCCACTAAATTTGCTCAGGAATATGTAAAAAAATTGGGAGAAGGGGCTCAACTTATTCCGGTTCAACATCATCACGCCCATATTGCCAGTTTAATGATAGAGCAAGGAATAAAAGAGACCCTCATCGGCGTATCTTTTGACGGAACAGGCTTAGGAAGTGACGGAAAAATCTGGGGAGGAGAATTCCTTATAGCCAATTTTTCCTCTTTTAGTCGTGCTGCCCACTTAAAAGAGATTCCTCTACCCGGTGGTGAACAAGCCATCAAAGAGCCCTGGCGAATGGCTCTTTCTTATTTAAAAGCATCTTATGGAAAAGACTTCTATGGCCCTGCCCATAAATGGCTAAAAAGGATCGAACCGCATAAGCTCTGGCTGGTTAATACCTTAATAGAAAAGAAAATAAACTCTCCCTTAACCTCTTCTATGGGTCGGCTCTTTGATGCTGTTGCCAGTATCATCGGGCTGCAAGACAAAATAAATTATGAAGCCCAGGCAGCTATAGAGCTGGAAATGCTGGCTAGTAAACAGGAAAAGGGAGATTATCCTTTTGAAGTCTTTCCAAAAGAAGAAGAATTAATTATTGACCCTTGCCCTGTCATCAGAGCAGTAATAGACGACCTTAACAGAGGCAAAAGAAGAGAAATTATAGCCGCTAGATTTCATAATAGTGTAAGCTCTATTATCCTTAAAATCTGTCAATTGCTGCGAGAAAAAAGAGGTCTGAATAGAGTAGCCCTGAGCGGAGGAGTCTTTCAAAATATGTATCTATTAGAAAGGGTCTTTTCTCTCCTCCAGGCAGCAGGGTTTGAAACTTATACCCACCAACATGTTCCTGCTAATGATGGGGGAATTTCCCTGGGTCAGGCAGCAATTGCCCACTATAGAAAAAAATAAAGAAGTCGAATCTCGGCTGAATATAAACTTCAAAGAAGAGGATTAATGTGCCTAGCCGTACCACTAAAAATAATCTCCATTAAAGGAAAGATGGGGATAGGAGAGTTGGGAGGCGTCAAGAAAAAAGTAAGCCTGATGCTCCTGGACAAAGTAAGAGTGGGAGACTACGTGCTTCTTCATGCAGGATTTGCTATTAATAAGCTTGAAACCAAAGAAGCCGAGGAGTTACTTCAATTATTGAGAGAAATGAGTGAAGTATCTGACTGAATTTCGTCAAAAAGAGCCGGTAAGAGGCTTAACAAAAAAAATCAAGCAGCTTGCCGCAGATATAAAGAAAGAAATCTCTTTAATGGAAGTCTGCGGTACCCATACCATGGCTGTTTTCCGATATGGGATAAAAGCTCTACTGCCCAAAAACCTCCATCTTCTTTCTGGTCCCGGCTGTCCGGTTTGCGTCACTGCTAATGACTATATAGATAAAGCCATTGCTTATGCCCATCAAGACAAGACCATTCTGGTAACCTTCGGAGACATCATGAAAGTGCCTGGATCCAGGTCCAGTTTGTCTGAGGAGGCTTCTGAAGGTGCTCAGATAAGGGTAGTATATTCCAGCCTGGAGGCTCTTGAAATAGCCCGCAAGAATCCCAGCTATCGAGTCATCTTCCTGGGAATCGGATTTGAAACAACTGCTCCCACCATAGCTGCCTCTATACTGATGGCTTCTGAGGAAAAAATTTCCAATTATTTAATTCTCTCTGGACATAAAATTATGCCTCCGGCAATGAGAGCCCTGGTAGAAAACCATCAAATTCACATTGACGGTTTTCTCTGCCCTGGCCATGTCTCTGCTATCACCGGAAGCAAAATATATGAATTTTTGGCGCGAGAATACCGAATTCCCTGTGTAGTAGCCGGATTTGAGCCTCTTGATATTTTAGAAAGCATTCGCCTTCTTTTGAGCCAGATTAGATCCGGCCAGGCTCGGGTAGAGAATGAGTACCGCCGGGCAGTAACCTATGAAGGAAATCTTAAAGCGCAACAGCTTATGGAAAAAGTATTCAGCAAACAGTCTGCTTCCTGGAGAGGAATAGGCAAAATTCCTCAGAGTGGGCTGAAAATAAGAAAAAATTACGCTTCTTTTGATGTTGAGGCACAATTTCCCATCAAAATAAAAGAGAGTAAGGATTACCCTGGCTGTATTTGTGGAGATATTCTGCGCGGTTTGAAAACCCCACCAGACTGTTCTCTTTTTAAGAAAGTTTGCAGCCCATCTCGCCCTCTGGGAGCTTGCATGGTTTCCAGTGAAGGAACCTGTGCTGCTTATTATAAGTATCATCAGGAAGAATCTTAATGAAAGAAAAAATTCTCTTGAGTCATGGAAGTGGCGGCAGACTTTCCCATCAGTTAATCAAAGAACTATTTCTAAAGAAATTCGACAACAGTCTACTGGAAAAGCTGGGTGACTCAGCTATTTTTGAAGAGAAGAATATTCGCTGGGCATTTAGCACCGATTCTTATGTCATCAAACCTCTCTTTTTCCCAGGCGGAGATATCGGGAAATTAGCGGTATCTGGCACTATAAACGACTTAGCTGTCGCTGGAGCAACTCCCCTTTTTCTTTCTTGTGCCCTCATTATAGAAGAAGGGCTGGAACTCTCTATCCTGGAGAAGATTATTTCTTCAATGAAAGAAACAGCTACTCGAGCCAACGTTCAAATTATCACCGGAGATACCAAAGTGGTAGAACATGGAAGCGCCGATGGACTATTCATTAATACCAGTGGAGTGGGAATCGTCACTACTCAAGAGAATCTTTCCCCCCAGAGAATTGAGGTGAACGACAGAATAATCATCAACGGAACTATCGGAGACCATTCTATCGCCACTCTTTCAAAACGGGAGGAATTTGATTTCCAAACTGAAATAAAAAGTGACTGTGCCCCCTTAAATGACCTGATTGACAAGATAATTCCTGCCTGTCCAGGCCTGAAGATGATGCGTGACCCTACGCGGGGTGGCCTGGCAACTGTCCTTAATGAGGTAGCTTCAGAGCAATCATTTGCTATCGAGTTATGGGAGAAAAAAATACCCATACGGCAAGAGGTTGCCTCTATATGTGAAATACTCGGATTTGACCCTTTGTATCTGGCCAATGAAGGAAAGGTGATATTTATAGTCAAGTACCAAGAGGTCGATAAATTGCTGACTATAGCAAGGGCCCACCCCCTGGGTAAAGAGAGCCATATTATTGGAAAAGTACTTTCAGAGCCAAAAGGGAAAGTCTATCTGCGAACAGAGTTCGGCAGCCGACGCATTATAGATGTACTCACTGGTGACCAATTACCCCGAATTTGCTAAACCATATATAGCGGGTAGCATTTAGCGTATAGGAAAAATCAAGAAGATAGCGTGCGGCGGGAAAACATCCTCCCCTCACCTTAATCCTCTCCCCCAAGGGGAGAGGATTAAGGTGAGGGGAAATACAAGGAGAAAGCAATGAAATCCATCAAAGCCAAAGAGGGAGAGATATTCGATATTGAGCTAGAGGAGGATTTGCTCAAAAGAAACGAAGAATTAGCTGAAAAAAATAAGCATCTCCTGGATAAAAATAAGGTTAAGGCCATTGATATTATGGGCTCAGTTGGTTCGGGAAAAACCTCTCTCATTAAGAATCTCATCGTGAGACTCAAAAAAAAACGCTGCTTGGGCGTCATCGCTGGTGATTTAACCACTACTATAGATGCAGAAAGAATTAAAGAGGAGAAAGTAGAAGTCGTTCAAGTAAACACAGGCAAGGAATGCCACCTGGACGCCAATCTAATTGCCAGAGCCTTGAAAGAATTTGATTTACGCAATCTCGATATTCTCTTTATCGAAAATGTAGGAAATCTTATTTGTCCGGCTGAGTTTCCCCTGGGCTCTCATAAGAGAATTGTGGTGGTCTCACTCACTGAAGGCCCCTGGATGGTTACCAAACATCCCTACATTTTCCGGGAGGCTGATTTGGTAGTGATTAACAAAATAGATTTAGCCCGGGCGATGAAGGTTTCTGTAGAAAGCATAACTAAAGATGTCCACCGGATTAGACCAGAGCTGAAAACGATTTGCACCAACTGCCTCACTGGCGAAGGAATTGAGGAGATAATTAAATTTCTGTCTCTGTAAAGGGAACTTAAAAAAAGATGCATGAGCTTTCTATTTCTCAATCTATAGCCAAAACTGTCTTAGAAAAAGCTAGCGAGCAAGAAGCTAAGAATATTCTCTCTGTTGAGATAGAAATAGGAGAACTCACCTTCCTCAATCCTGAGCAGGTAGAGTTCTGGCTAGAAGAAATCCTTAAGAAAACCCCGGCCAAAGATGCCAAGATTCAGATACGAAAGATTCATTCTCAGTTGAAATGCAGGGATTGCCAATGGCAGGGAAAAATAAATACCAAAGATGACCCTCTTTATCATACCTACTTCTTTACCTCCCACTGCCCTCAATGTGGCTCATCTTCTTTGAAAATAAGAAAGGGCAAGGAATGCCTGGTGAGAAAGATTAGAATAAGCCGCTAAATAGCTACTCTGCCTGCTGGGCTTCTTTGGCCGAGGCAGTAATCATTCCTATCTGAATCCTATTCTTCCTTATTATTTTGGCTATCTGCTCAGAGCGATATATTTTTGCGTGGGCTACGGTTCTTCCGATTTCATTCGGATTCATACCAAAACCTATTTCTATATGGAATCCGCTTTTCTGAGAACCAAGATGATTCAAGAGAATTTCTCAAGCTCTTCCAACGTTTCCACCACTTCCAAAGATTGCAATACACTCTTATTGGACATCTCTTGACACCTCCTTTGAATCGAGGACGCGAGCTGCCACCCTCAAGCCTAATTCACTAGCCGCTTCCCAGCACCAGGTTCCAATACACCGTTATTTAGGCTATCGTGATGAAAGTCACAGACTTTTGATGGTGCTTTTAGCTGTAAGGAAGGCAACCATCTATAAGTTTGCTACTTTACTCACAATTTATTATACTCTAAATATTCCCGTTGTCAAGGTGTATATACCGGAGAGAGTTACGGTACAGGTCATACGTGAATTCTTAACTCATCGGCGATGTTTGGAGGTGGGGGGTTGACAAAGAGGAATTTTGTATTATAATATTGTGAGTCGGATCACAATTGGGATAACAGGAGAGACTGTCGGGTCAAGATGGATACATGGCAGGAATGGTCCCTGGCCCGTTGGTTAGACAGAGATATAATCTGGAAGGCTCTTTAGAAAGTCTAGTGGGGATTGAGCCATTAGGGGACTCTGCGGAGGAACTGCATCACATATGACAAATGAGGCATGAACCTGCCCATTACTCAGTAAGGGGTCTGTGAGTATTGTCTATGTAACTGAGAGCCGCAGACTTAACGCTATTGAGAAAGCGAGCAGAATAGTATGTCTTTGGGCAATGACCACTGACAGAGGCTGAAATCATGAGAGAGAATATCCCAGAAAACGCTGCAGTAAGGCTTTGTCTTTACCTGAGGCATCTGAGGAAGATGAAAAAGGACAAGGTTATCTCTTCCGAAGAACTAGCTGAGTTCATAAGAATCTCAGGGGCTCGGGTGAGGAAGGATCTATCCTTCTTTGGACAATTCGGCACCACGGGTAAAGGCTATGTGGTAGGAGAACTTGAAGAAACAATATCAAAGATACTGGGTCTTGATCAAGTGTGGACGATCGCCTTAGTAGGAGCAGGAAAGTTGGGTATGGCTCTATTGGAGTATTCTGGTTTCAAAGAAAGTGGCTTTCATATAAGAATAGCTTTCGATATAGATCAGAGCAAAATTGGAAAGAAACTCGTAGGGGTACCTGTCTACCATCCCTACCAAATGCCCAAGAAGATAAGGCAGCAGGAAATCAACATGGGCTTAATAGCCGTACCAGCCGAGGCAGCTCAGGAGTCAGCAGATCTCCTCATCATAAGTGGAATAAGAGCAATACTCAACTTTGCCTCAGCCACACTGATAGTACCTTCCTACGTTAAGCTCATGCAGGTGGATCTTACCTCTCAACTTGAAATTATGGCGTACTTTCTTTCTCATACAGGGGAAGAGAAGATTCTGACGAAAAGACCAAAATGGAGATAGGTGAAACAAGATGGCACATAAAATCCTCATTGTAGATGATGATCGAGATTTTGTGGAAATTAGTAGAGCTACCCTCGAGAGCAAAGGGTATCAGGTAGTGCCTGCTTATGACGGGAAAGAGGGATTGGAAAAGGCTCTCAGGGAAGATCCGGATCTCATTGTGCTCGATGTGATGATGGCTACCCAGACTGAGGGTCTGGAGGTAGCTCGTCAGATGCGAGAACACAAGAGTCTCAAGAAGACTCCCATTCTGATGGTGACAGCCATTAGAGAAAGGATGGATATCTCATCGAAGATAGGGCCGGATAAGAATTGGCTGCCGGTCACCGAGTTCATCGAAAAACCCTTTCCGCCACACAAGCTCCTGAAGAAGATTGACCAGCTTCTCAGTAGGAAGAAATAGGGAGTTCACTCATGCATCGCCTTACTTTCCAGCAAAGAATATTCCTATATTTTACTCTTACCATTGTGGTTTTGGGCGTGTTAGTTACGTTTCTAGGTACGTATCTTATCTCAAAGAGGGTACTTCGCGAGGCCCAGACTCGTATCACTCTGAACCTTCAGACGGCTGACTTCGTGTACACAAATCATATGCAGACCATCTTCATGGCGTTGAATCTCATAGCTGATAAAGAAAGGGTCATCCGTACTCTCCAACTGACCGAGGATATCAGCAGAGTGCAAACGTTTCTGGAGCAAAAAAGAATCGATTTGAAATTAGACTTTCTCACTCTGTGTGACGCAAGTGGTAGGGTGCTTCTACGCACTCGCCCTCCCTATCTTGCCGGAGATAACTGCTTGTCTTATCCTCTCATCCAAAAAGCTCTTCAGGGCGAAGGCGCAGCAGGTACGGTAATTCTTCTTCAGGAAATGCTTCAGGGGGAAGGCGAGGGCCTAGCATCCCAAGGACATGTACGTTTCGTTCCTACCCCGAGGGCAAAACCGAAACCCGAGAGGGAAGAGAGCTCTGGTATGTGCATCATGGCCGCAGTGCCAGTAGTAGATCCTTACGATGGACGGGTTAGGGGAGTCCTTTATGGTGGCAACCT
>NJBQ01000020.1 GCA_005223095.1 Candidatus Aerophobetes bacterium Ae_b3a | reverse complement strand
GATTGTGGGGAAAAGCTGGCTTAAACATCTTGCTCCTGAAGAATGGGCAGTGTATGGCCATGAGCTCTTTAAAAAACTTCAAAGAAAGCAGTTGCCTAATCGCTACATACACTCTCTTTCAAGGCGAGATGGCACTCAAAGGATATTATCTTGCAATACTTTTGTTCTGCAAGAGAACAAAGGAGATATGACAGGTCTTTTATGTGTAGCTCAGGACATTACTGGGATAGAAGGAGCGAAAAGGGAATTAAGGCGCCTCATCTATACCGATTATCTTACCGGGCTTTATAATACCCGTTACTTATACAAGAAAATCGAAGAAGAAACAGAGAAGAGTGAGAGGTGTAAAGATCCGTTTTCCCTATTATACGTTGATATAGATAATTTCAAACACCATAACGATGTTCATGGACACCAGGCTGGCGATCAATTATTGCAAAAGTTTTCGGAAATACTCAATAGTCAACTTAGAGAAAAAGACTGGGCGTTCAGATATGGGGGGGAAGAGTTCATTGTCTTACTGCCTCAGACAGGAGAAGAAAAAGCCTGGGAAGTAGCAGTGGGACTGAGGAAAAACGTAGAGCAGCAGTTGTCTCTTGACTATGGGATAACGGTTAGTATTGGAGTGGCTCAATATCGGCCAGGAAAAGATGTAATCGAACAAGCTGATCAGGCTATGTACAGGGCAAAAAGAGAGGAAAAGAACAGAGTATGTGTTTTTAGCGAAAAATGAGAAATAAGGGGTTGTGAGTGCGGTTGGACTATATTTTTTCCTGTTTCAGACTATGGAGTACCTGGGAGAGGGCGTTGAATACCTCGGATTGGTCTACTCTGGCTTTTTTGAATTTAATGGTAAGAATGAATTGTTTCTCAGGAGCCTGGAATATGTACTGGTAGTACCCAGGTCGCCCTCTTCTATTTTTTGATTTTTTGAGAGTTGTTTTTAGCTCTCGGACAGTTAATTTTCTTTCCTTTATTTGCTTATAAAACTCTCTTATGTTCTTTTCATTTCCTTGCCTGATAAGCAATAATAATAGTGATTTAGGAAAAGCGTCCGATGTTCGGATATCCCTTTTTATATCTTCGGGCAGCTTGAGCAAGGTGAGCATTTCGTTAACATAGGTTTTGGGAAGACCCAGCTCTCGTGATGCTTCCCTCTGGGAATAATGGGGGTTTTCTATTCTTCGATTGCGAACTAAGGTCTGGATAGCCTCTGCTTCCTCCAAAGCCGGTAGGTCGTCTCTCTGGATGTTTTCAACTAGTTGATGAATGAGCCTGAGATGCTTATTTATATTTTTGATAATGCAGGGGATCTCCAAAATTCCGGCCAATTTGGCTGCCTTATAGCGGCGTTGTCCGTTGATAACCCTGAAGTAATCCTGACTCTCTATGTACTCTACGTTAATTGGCTGGATAAGTCCATATTCTTTAATTGATGCTGCTAGCTGCTTGAGCCCTTTCTTATCAAAGCTTTTTCTGGGTTGAGCAAAATCAGGCTTTATTCTGGATATGTCAATTATACGGGCACCGTAGAGCCCTCTTGTTCCCTCTCTAATTCCTTTTCGCTCATTTTCAGCTTGTTCGACTTGCTCAGGAAAAGAAGCAAAGGTATCCAGAGCAAACTTTCTTAAAAGAGCCTCTTTTTTTCTAGCCATACCCTAGTATCTCCCTGGCTAATTTACGGTATTCTTCTGCTTGTTCCGATGACGGTAAGTAGCTGGTTATGGGCATTTTAAAGGTAGCTGTTTCAGCATATTTAACACTGTTTTTTAGATGCACTTTGAAGACCTTGCCCTTGAAGCTTTCCAGGATAGTGTCGCGGTAGATCTCTTCCAGTTTTCGCCTTCCATCAAACCTGTTTATGAGATATCCCATAATTTTGAGTTTAGGATTTGCTCTTTTCCGTATCTTGGCTATAGCGCCTCTCAGGTAAGCTGTTCCTTTTACTGCCCACTCGTGACATTCCAGAGGTATTATAACCTCATCGGCAGCCACCAGGCCAATCCTTGTTGCCAGGCCTAAGCTGGGTGGACAATCAATAAAGATATAATGGTAGCTGTCCCCTATTTCTTTTAGTTTGTCGACTAAGAAGTATTGGGCATCTGGCTCTGCTGCTAGCTGAATGTCTATTCTGCTTAAATCGATATTAGAAGGGATAATATCTATATTTGGAAAAGAAGTTTTTTGGATGACTTGTGTAACCGGGATAGCATCATCTAAAAGGATATCTACTATGGTGGTATCGAGATTGTAAATATTATTTAGCAGAGCCGAGGAAAGGTTGCCCTGCTGGTCTAAATCAATAAGGAGGATTCTTTTCTTTCTTTCTGCCAAAGCGCCAGAGAGATTAAAAGTGATATTGGTCTTTCCCACTCCCCCTTTTTGGTTGGCGATAGCGATTGTCTTCCTATTTATCATTTTATTATTTCAATTGTATGGTATCTACTTATTCTGATGATAACAAAAAAGAGGAATTTTGCCAAGTTTTTAGTATTAGATGGCTTTTCCTTATTAATTATTCATACTCTTCCAGTGCGGCTTCAAATTCTCTTTTACTCTTTTTATTAATTCTTTTGTTTCAGCCAGATTTTGGCCTTGCTCGGTCTCTAATAGCGGTTCTTCAAGTTCAACTTCAACGTCAGCTAAGCCCGTTATCAAGGAGAGCCAGGCTTTTGACAGAACATCTGGCTTATAGCCAGAGCAGATTAAATCAACAGATTTATTTTCACAGAGCCTGGATATTTCCTTCACTTTCTTGCCTATCATTTTGAAGCCTTCTAAGGTTAATCCTAATTGAGTTATTTCATCACTGGGGTGCGGGTCAGAGCCGCCATATCGAATAACAATTTCTGGTTTATATTCCCTGGCCAGAGGAACAATTATTTCATCAAAAATCAGCTGGTATGATTTATTGCCGGTTGCGGCAGCCAAGGGCAAATTTATGGTAAAGCCTTCTCCCCTACCCTCACCAATTTCATCAATGAAGCCAGTTCCCGGATAAATTCCAGCTTGATGTAAGTCGATAAACAAGACATTTGGGTCAGAATAAAAAGCTTCACAGGTTCCGTTTCCTGCATGAGCATCGGTGTCAAGAATCAATATTCTTTTTAAACTATATTTCTCCATAGCGTATCTAGCTACGATTACCACATCATTATAGAAACAAAAACCCTCTCCATAGCCAGACTTAGCATGATGTAGTCCACCTCCGATATTAACTGCTTTTTCACTTCTTTTTTCCTGGACAAAATCGAGAGCCAGTATAGAGTTTCTAACTATTATTCGGGCTGCTCTTTCTATGTCTTGCGGGAATTTTCCAGAGATTGGATTTACATTATCTTGAGAGATGAATTGATATAGATGAGGTATTGTTATGCCAGAAGAAGCAGCTTTTATTACCTGGATATACTCTTGTGTATGCCATAATTTGAGCTCTTTATCACTGGCCGGTTGACTATTCTTTATCAATTGAAAATTCTTATTTTTCCCTAGTTTTTCCTCATATAACTGGAAAAAAGAAGCAAATCTATCGCCTCTAAAGGGATGTCCTGGCCCAAAATCATAATTTTTTAGCTCATCGCTATAGATTATTGCTGTTTTCACTTTGATTTCCTTAATATTTGAAATATAGGGCAAACAAAGCTTTTTGTCAAAATGCTGTAGAATCTCTCAGGTTCTTTTCTGTCTGTAAGTAGTTCATAGTTCATCGAAATTCGTAATGCGTCGTGCGTGATGTGTATTGCGCAATACGAGATTGTCCTGAGATCCTCCTGAGTTACATCGCTGCCGAAGAACATTTTCTGAAGAAGCCTTATAGGAGCAACCTTAACGAAGCTTCGAGTTGAGGATAAAGAAAAATATACTGTCTGAGGAGAAAGGCGACCATGCTCTGCCTTTTCTTGAACTTGGGGGGAGCAGGCCGAAGGCCGTTGAGGGGGGATGTTTCCCCCTTCAAAGTCTTTTATATCTTTCCCGAAACGAGAAGCTGAGTAGAGATAATTCAAAGTGGATATCGAGCGACAGAGAGGAATCGTCCGAAGGTTCTTCTTGACCGCCTAGAGGAAAGTATGCTATGATAAGAGAAACTGTTCAGAAAGATAATAAATGCTTAAGTTTGGCGTGCGTGAGGAAAAGAAAAGAGCTTTAGAAAAGGAAATGCGAAAGTTTAATGTGTGTGAAAAAGATTTGCTTGAGAAGTTTATTCGTGCCAGCGGCCCGGGAGGGCAAAATGTTAACAAGGTAGCTACCTGTGTCTATCTAAAACATATACCCAGTGGATTTGAAGTTAAAATGCAAAAAGCCCGTTCACAGGGTCTGAACCGTTTCTTAGCCAGGCGGGAACTGGTACGCAAGATTAAGAATCACATTCTGGGAAGAGAAAGCGAAGAAGAGAAACGCCGCCACAAAATTCGCCGGGCAAAACAGAGACGCTCAAGACGCGCCAAGAAAAAGATGCTTGAGCAAAAGAGAGCGCAGGCCCAGAAAAAACAACTGCGAGCAAAACCTAACCTGAAGGACGAGATTTGATTAAATCAGAATAACGCTCAAGCGCTAGTTCCTCTCTTTAGCTCTCTGTATCTATCCTGTCCCAAGCATTTTTCAGCAGCCTTACACCAATCAATACAGGAAGGATTCTTCTTTCCATAGACTTCTCTATTGCAACCAGGACATCGTACCATTAACTCGTCTGAAAAGATTTCTACCTGGTAGCCACAGACGGGGCATTGGTGGAGCTCCGCCTTGAGATTTATACGAGATTGACCGGGACAATGATAATTCTTCATGGCCACCTTCTTCAGACTGCTTCTACTCTTTTTACTTCAGGAACCTCTTCCTTGAGGGTTTTTTCAATTCCTGCCTTTAAAGTCATAGACGCCATAGGACAGCCGCCGCAGGCTCCAGTAAGCTTAACCTTGACCACTCCCTCTTCAGTTATTTCAACCAGCTCTACATCGCCCCCGTCGGCTTGTAAGAATGATCTTACTTTAAGCAGGGCTTTCTCCACTTTTTCTTGCACTCTATTTTCCTCCTTAGATAATATCTGTTGTTATAATAGTTGAAAAATAAGTTATGTCAAAAAAACTTTTCTATTGGCAGGCACTATTAGCAAGACTGTAATCATGCTACAAATGCCAGGGCATCTTTCAATCTTGAGATTACAGGCCCCTGCCATCTCTTTGCATCAGGACGATAAAAATCATAGCCGTCTTGGTAGGGCGCACGAATAAGAACGGTGTGCATGCCCATTTGGGAGGCGCCGGTCAATTCGTTGCTGCCTCCATCACCTATATAAAGGCAATCTTGCGGCATTACTGCTAATCGCTTGCATACAAGCCGGTAGATGCGTGGATCAGGTTTTGTGAAGCCGACTGCACATGAAAAAATAGAAACATCCACCAGCGAGATAAAGGGTGTATTTGGCCAGAGATCAGGAACCTCTGATGAACAGTCACTAACAAGTCCTATTTTACAGCCTGCTTCTTTAAACTGGATTAAGGTCTCGATAGTATCAGGTCGGGGTTTGAACATACGCCGTGTAAATTGGCAGCGTATGCGAACAGCTTCTGTGATATGAGAATCTTCTAAGGGCATCCCAATGACCTGACAGATATGCTCAATGTTAGATTCCAGTGTGGGAAAAGCTCCTGTAAATCGCTCATTGACTGTTTCCAGCCATAAGCGTGTAAAATCCTCAGACGATACGGCCAGAATAGAGGCCATTTCTGACAGTGTACTGTGGTACTCCGCTAAGGGAAACATATCAACCAATGTCCCGAAGAGATCGAAAATAACGGCTTTATATTTCATCAATCAAACCTTTCCCATTGTATATTTTATAGAGAACATATTGAGGGGGGAAACATCCCCCCTCAACGGCCTTCGGCCTGCTCCCCCCGTTTTTCTGAGCAGTTACCTTAAGTTAAAATAAAATTAGATAGCTGTCAACCATAATTAGTATTTGACAAAGTAATATTATCTGAAAGAATAGGGATAGATGAGGATTTAATAGCAAAAAGGAGTTAGTTTTGAGGTACAGGAATCTCAAAGAATTTTATGAATGATACCTAAGGTAAAAAGAAAAGTTATCTCTCCCTAAGGGGAAAAGGCGGGGGGTGAGATACGAGATACGAACAACGAGATACGAGATATGCCGAGCCTAGCGAGGCGTATCTTAGCGGTGAGCAATAATAAAATATGGTAGGGCTAGAAATGAATGTTGGCAGTGCAATGTTAAAGGTAGCTGCAGTTCAGATGAGTTCTAACAGTAATAAGGAAAATTGCCTCAAAAAAGCAGAGGAGTTTGTCTTCCTTGCTACTGAAGGAGGGGCTGAAGTTGTAGCCTTGCCGGAGATGTTCAATTTTTCTGGAATAATTGAGAAAAAGAAGAAAAATGCAGAGTCCATCCCCGGACCAACAATAAATCGTCTAAAAGAACTGGCAAAAAAATTTAGAATTTATCTTCTCTGCGGGAGTATTCTGGAAAAACACAGAGGACTTTTCTATAACACCAGTATCTTCTTGAACCACCAGGGAGAAATCATTGCAAAATATAGGAAAATGCATCTTTTTGATGTAACTTTGCCTGATGGTTCTTCCTGGCGAGAGTCGGAGTTGAGAACTGCAGGTAATGAGGTTGTCAAAGTGGCAACTTCAAAGGCCATTTTTGGGTTTAGTATCTGCTACGATGTTCGTTTTCCCGAGCTTTATCGAAAATTGGCCAAGGGGGGAACGCAGATTGTTTTCATTCCTTCCGCTTTTACCCTGGAAACCGGTAAGGACCACTGGGAGACCTTAGTGAGAGCAAGGAGTATAGAGAATCAATTCTATGTAATTGCTCCTAATCAGATAGGGAGAGATTCCCAGGGCAGAAGTTACTGGGGAAAGAGTATGATAGTGGATGCCTGGGGGACGGTTCTGGCTAAAGCTCCAGAGAAGGAGTGTGTGATTTTTGCTGAGATAGACCTATCGCTCCAGGAAAAAATAAGGAGAAACCTACCCTCTCTTTCACATATGAGAAAAGACCTTTTCGATTTTATAAAGTAAACTCTCCATAATTCTGTTTTTCCTTTCTCTCTATTCTTATCGAATCTGGTAGATGAGTATCAGACCGAGCCATTAGGCTTTACCGCATAGACTTTTATGCTTGCCACCGAGCTTGCGATCTCTTCTGTCTTATCGGGTGAAAGATTCAGATTTTTAATGATTAACTTTACTGTTGGATCGTTAGCCATACAATCAATGGAAAGGGATGTCTCATCGATTATTCTTACCTTCTGGAATCCTGCTGCTTGCATGGCTCCCAGATATTCATTTCTCATTATTGCTCCAGAAAGGCAGCCAATATATGCTTCAATGCTGTCCTTTACATAGCCAGGGAGTTCCTTCAATAATACTATATCAGAAATCATTAGTCTGCCCCCTGGCTTGAGCACTCTGAATACTTCCAGGAAGACCTTCCTCTTGTCTGGTGATAGATTAATAACACAATTCGAGATAACTATATCAATCGAGCTATCAGCAACTGGTAGATTTTCAATTTCTCCCAGTCTAAACTCTACATTTTTGTATTTGCTTTTCCGCCCATTTTCTTTTGCCCTTTCAATCATCTCGGCTGTCATATCCACACCGATTACTCGTCCCTTATTACCAACTTCATTGGCAGCAAGGAAACAATCAAATCCTGCGCCTGAACCAAGGTCAAGTACTGTCTCACCTTCCTTCAAAGAAGAAAAAGCTATCGGATTCCCACAGCCAAGCCCTAAATTTGCCCCTTCCGGTACTTCTTTCAATTCTTTCTCGCTATATCCTATCCTTTTGCTGATGGTTTGTGCCAGACGCCTGTTCCCACAGCAGGAATTCACAGGCGCACAACAGGAGTTGTCCCCTTTGGCAATTCTGGCGTAGCCCTCTCTCACTGCTTTCTTTATTGTCTCCTCTTTCATTTTGTTCCTCTCTTAGGTCGTTTGTCAACCTTATTTTGTCAGCGCCTCTTTCATCATAGGAGCGAGCAGGTCTTTTGTCATCTCTGCTAAATTTTCAGCTTTGATTAGAGAGAGGCAGCATACTTTTCCATCCTTCTCCCAGCTTATAACGGCTAACTTGTCTCCAGCACTAATATTTATTTTATCTCTGAGCTCTTTGGGAAGCACCATCTGTCCTCTCTCGTCCACACTTATTATCGATTCAACCTTACAAAAGCTTGCTTTCTTATCTGTCGGCATGTAACAAGGGCCCTTTTCACCTTTTTTGACCATTTCTGTTCCTCCCAACAGTAACTTCAGAATAGTTTGCTTTTTCTGATAATGCAGTATATACTAAATAAATTGTTTTGTCAAGTATTTTGTGAAAAGGCTTACCCGAAAACGTTTACCAGCTCTTGGCATTGCTTTTTCCTGCGGAAATGATAAAATTATCATTAGACTCTATATGATAAATATTGAAGCAGGAGGTTATTATGAAGCTAAGAAGTAAAAGTTTTGCTAAAGGGGGGATGATCCCTCGTCTCTACACCTGCGATGGGGATGATTGTTCACCCCATCTCATCTGGAGTGAATTCCCAGAAGATAGCAAAAGCTTTGCTCTTTCAGTAATTGACCCCGATGCCCCGGGAGGAGATTTTATCCACTGGCTCATTATCAATATACCAGCAGAGGCAAGAAAGATAGAAGAGGGAGAAGTTCCTTCAGGGGCTGAGCAGATTATGAACGATTTTGCTAAAAAGGATTACGGAGGTCCCTGCCCTCCCTCAGGGATACACCGATATTTTTTTACTGTATACGCTCTGGATACAAAGAAGCTTTCTTCTATAGACAAAGGAAACTTTCTGGATGAGGTCAAGAGGCACACAATTGATTCTGCCCAAGTAATGGGTAAATACACAAGGGATTGAACAGAAAAACGGCTTTCTTTGATTAGGTCTGTTTTGGAAAGGATAACTCTGGCCAAGATAAAAATTGACAGTACAGGTTGACACAAGAAGGGAAAGAATATGAAAATAAAGCAAAATAGTGAAGTCAAAGAGGTAGAAGTTGCATTAGAGGGGACCAAAGGTATGCGGAAGAGAGTTCTTATTGGTTATGATGATGGTTCAAAGAACATCATAATGAGATACTTTACTCTCTTACCGGGAGGATATTCGGAAAGACATAGTCATAGCCATGAACACCTGGTGAATATCGAAAGCGGAAAGGGTATTGTAGTTGATAAGGATGGCAATGAAATCGAGGTATCAGAAGGGCATAATATCTTTGTAGAGCCAGATGAGCTCCATCAGTTCCAAAATCCATTTGAGAAGAATTTTGAGTTTGTTTGTGTAATTCCCAACATTGATAAGAGATAAAGGTAATATCGATGTTCTGAAGGAAGAGGCTATATTTTAGAAGCCTATGGCTCCAACACCTGGAATCCTGCCGCTGTATCCTCTCGATGGGCATTGTTATTCACAATCTCAAGAACTATAACTTCGCCCAGTTTCCATACTTCGATGCCAGGTCGAATACATCCAGATATGGTCTTTCCTGCTCGTCCGAGTGCAGCGTGCATATGGAGTCTAGGTCTAGCATCATTATCGGGGAAGATAGTGCCTACGGCACAAATTTCATGAACCCCTTCAAGGCCAAGAATGATAGGAACTATAGGTATCGATTGGCTATCCTCGGGTCCAACAACAATTTTTCCTCCCTTGATTCCACCTATTAGTATACACATGCCACGTCTTACATTATTTTCCTGGGCAAAAGATTCAATTACTCCAGGCATAGTATCCCCATCTTCTAATCTTAGGACGAATACTCTGCCTATCTTTCCCTCACTATATTTCACTTTTTATTCCTCCAGATAGGTAAATTTATCTTGCTCTTTTTCTATATTCATTTGTTTCATTACATAAAAAAGCAGTACAATCTCTACCTTTAGTAACGGGCTTTATAATTTGTGCATTTAGTAGCGTTAGGATATTCTCGATGGTGATAGCTACAATGTCTATAGCTGTAGAAGCAGGTATCGCAAAGATATACACTGCCGCCCCAGAGATTGATTATTTTTGTTGTCAACTTTCGCCAGACAGTTTTAGCTTTCATAATATCGAAAAATATTTCCTTTTCCTTTACTGATGACTCTTTTTCTTTGAAAAACATACAGCCCTTCGTAGTATATGTCAATACGCAATAAGGAATTGTCCGTCGGTATTTTTTGATGAGCTAGGAAATTATATGGTCTAGCGAGGGATATTTTCTGAAGAAGCCTTATAGGAGCAAAAATCGTGAATGGTGAATAGTGAATCGCAAACAAGAAAATAAATGATTGTAGGGTTTGGTTGTTTGCGATTCACGAAATACGATTCACCAGATACAGCGACGGAAGAAATTGTCCCGAGGCATTTCTTGACTTTCTGTGTGTTTGTAACTATTATGTCTTTTCAATTGGTAGAACTTCAAGCCACACCAGTCTGTCAAGAGATAAATACCTTCTATATGAAAGAGCGTAATATCTAAAACAATGGGTAAATCTAACAATTTTCACTTGTTTGCCATTTCCTGTTGGGTTATGCTCAGCGTGGGAATAACATTTGGCTCGCATGGCCCTCTTTTGGCCCCTATTTCTAATACTTTTCAATTAAGATTAGGTCAGATTGCACTACCAGTAGTGTCTCACTCTATCGGTTTCCTCGCCGCCAATATTCTTATGGCTCGCTTCTGGAGAATTCGGCGAGCCAGACTACTTCTTACTACTTCTGGTTTACTTGCTTTTTTGATGTTGGTGAGTATCAGTCTATTTCGTTCTGTTGGGCTGCTCCTTACTTTTTTGTTTTTTCTGGGACTTGCTCAGGGAACAATGCACACTAGTGTTGATTCTCTTTTTTCAGAAATCTCGGGAAAAGAAAGAGTAAAGTTCTTGAATTGGCTGCACATTTTTATTGGTGTAGGAGCTGTACTTGGT
Source organism: Candidatus Aerophobetes bacterium Ae_b3a (assembly GCA_005223095.1). Taxonomy (GTDB): domain Bacteria; phylum Aerophobota; class Aerophobia; order Aerophobales; family AE-B3A; genus AE-B3A. The sequence goes on along the minus strand of NJBQ01000020.1, from coordinate 19,970 downwards.
CCCTTATCGGTAGGGATGTTACTCAGTTACAGTGAAAAATGGCACCTGGTCTATCTGATGATGGCAATGGTGACTCTTCCCCTGCCCCTATTCTTTTTTCGCCGAACTCTCTATCAAAGTATTACTTATAATAGGGAACCACAAATATCTACTAGTAGTTCTCCAGCCCGACCTACAACTTCACCACTTTTTTGGCTGGCTATAATTGGTATTTTCACTTATGTAGGGCTAGAGCTGTCATTTGCATCCTGGGTACCAGTGTTTCTGGTGAAAGTAAAAAATATCTCTCATGCATCGGCGAGTTACAGTATATCAATTTTCTGGTTTGCTCTGATGACGGGAAGATTCCTTTTTGGTCGTTTTCTTTATAGAACTAATCTATCACTTTTTCTAGGAATAGGAGCTCTTGTTACGGCTCTATTTACTGCCCTTACCTTCTCAATAGACTCCGTTCTGATAGGACTATTTATGGCCTTTTCCGGATTATCGCTTTCCTGGTTCTACCCCAGCATACTGGCCTTAGGGGGCAACACTTTTCCCAGAAATATTGGGTTCATAACCGGGTCTCTGGCTGCCGGTGGAACCATAGGAGCCATCGTATTTCCGTGGGTAATTGGTCCTATCTCTGAAACGTTCGGTCTTGCTAAAGGAGTTTTTCTTGTTCCCCTATTATGTCTGGTCCTGACAGGTATCTTTTTTTCTTATAACTACCTCCTCACCAGAAAAAGAAAACAGCAAAAAGCAATTGTCTAAGTGAATGCCTAAAAGTAAAGAATTATGCCTGAGAAACTAAGCAAAAAAAATTTTATCCTGGGAGTTGTCAGCGGAGCTATTTTTAGGCTTGGATTCTCTTTTACTGATCCTCATACTGTTCTCCCCTTATTTGTCAGCCTCCTTACCAGCTCTAAGGTTCTTATTGGTTCTATTGTTACTATCAGGGCTTTTGGCTGGTTTATGCCCCAGGTTTTTGTAGCTAGTTTTACTGAACACTGGCAGAAAAGAAAACCTATCTATATTCTGGGTGCAGTTCTAAGAGGAAGCTCTTTTTTTCTCCTTTTTATACTTATTTATTTCTGGGGAAAGAAAATGTCTTTTCTGTTTCTGGTTAGTTTTTTCATTCTTTTCGGAACAGCCTCCCTAGGAGGAGGCTTGGGTGGTCTTCCTTTTCTAGATATCATAGGGAAAGTAATAACGCCCAGGCACAGAGGAAAGTTCTTTTCCTTGAGGTTATTTTTTGGAGGAGTTCTGGCTGTAGGAGGAGGCTTGCTGGTTAGATATGTGTTAGCTCATCCAATACACTTCCCTTTTCCTCATAATTACGCTCTTCTTTTTTTTCTCACTTTTCTCTTTACATCCTTAGGCATGCTTCTATTTGTCTTTATTAGAGAGCCAAGGGAGTTACCTAGAGTAAAAAAAAGAAGTAACTTCTTTTTTTATCTTAAAAGAATAGGTATTATTTTAAGAGATGATAAGAATTACAGCCGCTTCTTCTGGGCAATAATCTTTTTGAATTGCGGTATTATTGCCCTACCCTTCTACGCTGTGTATGGGCGCGAGGTGCTCCATTTTCCTTCAGAAACGACAGGAGTCTTTGTTGCCGCTCAGATGATGGGAGCTATCATTTCAGCGGCTTTCTGGGGCTTTCTTTCTGATAGATATGGCAATAAGATTGTGGTGGTGCTGGCAGGGTTAACCGGGTTGTCAATTCCTTGTCTGGTTATACTGGCAATGTTTCTTGACAAAATGGCTATCTTTCCTGAGCTTCTTTTAACTATTTATACTATAGTCTTTGTTCTTGTGGGAATGAATCTTAACGGTCTTTTCATTGGCCAGAATAACCTTCTTTTAGAAATAGCACCAGCCGGGGAGAGAGCTACCTACATTGGAGTGGCAAACACGGCAATCGGACTGGTAAGCCTCTTGTCTCTTCTGGGGGGCTATATCATTGAACGGACCTCCTACACAGTAGTTTTTTTCTTATCTTTGATTTTAGTGCTCACGGGCATATTACTTGCCTTTTCTATAGTTGAGCCTAGAAATAAGGAGTCCAGGCCGTCATCCTGCAATCTCAAACAATCCAGTTGACGTTAGCAATGATTTAGATATTATATGTAAGTACTCAGTGAGCCGCGTCATTGCGAGCAAGGTCCCGTAATCGTGATGCGTCGTGCGTGATGCGTATTACGCAATACGAAATACGAAAAGCGAACGGAGTGAAGCAATCTCGATTACATCGCTCGGGATAAACTCGGCAATCTCAATGAGATCGCCACGGTTGTCTTTGGCAACCTCGCGACGCTTGGCGGATTGCCACCTCGTCCTGAAGGCCTTCAGATCTCCTGGTAATGACAAGAAGGAACGTGCTTCATTGAATATTTACAGGTTTATTAAATCAAAGATTAAAGGCGAGGTAATGTGGAGGAGTCAAAAATGGAATTAAAGGAAATCATAGAAAAAAGAGAAAGTGTCAGAAGTTATGAGGATAGACCTGTGCCGGAAGAGAAGTTAGAAAAAGTAGTGGAAGCGGCTCGCCTGGCTCCCTCGGCCAGCAACAGACAACCCTGGAAATTTATAGTAGTGAGAGAGAAGCAGCGCCGTCAGGAATTAGCTGAGGCAGCAAATGGGCAAGCTTTTGTAGGTCAGGCAGCAGTAGTTATTGTCGCTGTAGCTACCAGACCGGAACATATTATGAGCTGTGGGGTTCCAAGTCATCCTGTAGATTTGGCTATAGCTTTAGATCATATGACTCTGGCTGCTGTAGATGAAGGATTAGGAACTTGCTGGATTGGCGCTTTTTCTCAGGACAAGGTGAAAGAGCTTCTTGATATTCCGGAAAAATATAGAGTGGTTGCTCTTCTTCCTTTGGGTTTTCCTGCCCAAAAAAGAAAGATGAAAATGCGTAAATCTTTGAAGGAAATAGTCTGTTATGAAACCTTCACAGAATAAATTTTGAGAGCGGGTGAAACTATATAAAAGAAGCAAGGGAAATGTTAACTAAAAGAATTGGCTTTATCGGTGCAGGCAAGATGGGAGGAATTCTAATTAAGGGTATACTAAAAAATAGATTGGTTTCTCCTAAGAACTTGTGGATTTGTGATAAATTCATAGAAAAACTTACCTCATTGGCAAAAGAAGGGGCTAATGTTTTTGTTGAAATAGAACCTGTAGTTAAAAATGCTGATGTGCTGTTTCTAGCCATTAAATCTCAGGACATATCAGAGGTATTAGAGCAGTTAAAAGGCAGGGTACAATCCGGTCAATTAATAATTTCTCTTGTGGCTGGTGTTACTACCTCACTCCTTATCAAGGAATTAGGTGACGAAATTTCCCTTATTCGGATAATGCCCAATACACCTGCTTTACTAGGAGAAGGGATAACTGCTATCTCTTCTACTAAGAGGGTGAACCCAGAACAAAGGGTTCTGCTGAAGAGGATTATGGCAACGGTGGGTGAGGTGGTAGAGATTCCTGAAAGCCAGCAAAATGCAGTAACCGGATTGAGCGGAAGTGGACCAGCCTACATTTATACTGTTATTCAGGGCCTGGTTAAAGGAGGGGTAAGGGCAGGACTCAGTCCAGAGTTGGCTCTTAGGCTGGCCACTCAGACTACTTTGGGAGCGGCAAGGATGGCTAAAGAGAGCAACAGTTCCCTGGAGGAACTGCGCCAGGCAGTAGCTTCTCCGGGAGGAACAACTATTGAAGGGCTGAAAGTTCTAAAGGAGGGAAGATTAGAAGAATGCTTAGCTGAAGCAGTAGTCAAAGCCACTCAAAGAGCAAAGGAATTAAATAAATGATCAGGATAGTTAATAATGGAACTTGAGCCTTCCCAAATCGAAAAAAAAGAGTTTGGACTTTCTCTCAGAGGATACAATCAAAAAGAGGTAGATCAATTCTTAATAGAAGTAGGAAAAAACTACCGGGAATTAATTGAAGAAAGAAGAGTTCTATTAGGAGAGCTAGAAAAGTTGAAAAAAGAGAGGGAATTGCATTTTTCCAAAGAAAAGAGAATAGAAGAAGCGTTGATTTCTGCCCAGAGAAGTGCCGAGCTAATAAATGAAAGTAGTCAGGAAAGGGCTAAATTAATAGTTAAAGAAGCAGAGATAAAAGCGAAAGAGGTTGTCAAGAAAGATGAGGAAAAATTGAAGGGACTGGACTATGAAATAGAGAAATTGGAACGGCAGAAGAGACTCTTTATTGCCAAGTTGAAATCTTTAATTGAAACTCATTCTGAACTTTTGAATTTTTATGAAGAGAAACCAGAGGAAGAGAAGGTGGAGAAACCAATCAAGAAAAAGGTGGTAAAAAAGAACACTTCTCAGGCAGGAATTCTCTTTGAAGGGTAAGTTACTTTCCTTTTTCCCTATTCACTTACTCTTTATTTAGCAATTTTTGCAATAATTCCTTTGCTTTCAAGATATCCCTTATCTGCTTTTGTCCAGATATCTCTCTTTCTATAGTTAAATGTCCAGTATAGCCTATTTTTTTCAATTTATCTATAAATTTTTCAATGCCTACATCCCCCTCTCCTAAAGGATATTCCTTACCTAATTCTCCTTTCCTTTCAGGTCTTTTACCATCTTTACAATGAACTCCGATCACATATTTTCCTAATATATCCAGAGCCTTGATGGGATCATCTGCGTCATAGAGAAGCATATTGGCCGGATCAAAGTTTACCCCTAGATTTAATCTGTTAACATCTTCTATGAACTTAGATAAAACCAGAGCCTTTTCCTGACCCGTCTCCAGAGTAAAGGATTGATTATTTTCTTTACAATAATCAGCTATCTTCTGCAATGCTAAAACCAATTCTTTATAATTAGAGCCACTTGTATTTTCGGGGATGAATCCTATATGGGCCTGGATAATTTCAACTTCTAGCTCAAGAGCAAAGTCCGAATAAGAAAGGACTCTTAAAACTCTCTTTCCCCGCGTTGCTGGATTAACAAGTCCTACCGTACGCTTAATAGTGGGAATATCCTGGTAATCCTCATCCTCAAAACTACAGATAAGGCTGGTTATCTTAATCTCTTTTTCTCTCGCCTTTTTTCTTATCAGTTCTGTACGTTCTCTGGACCACCATTCCTCTGGAGGGATAGACATCTGACAGGTGGACATACCAAAAGATGTCACTTTTTCCAGTGAAACTAACGGATCTGCTCCACTTATTACTACTCCTATAGGCATAATCTTACCTTTCATATCCACATCCTTTCTTGTCGGTAGAGTAACATATCACCCTAATCTAGTACTTTTGGTCTAAATCCTTCATTAAAAAGTGCTCTACTCACATTGACCCACCTTCCCATACTTTTAGTGAAATCAATGATCCTGACCTTTTCCTGCTCAAATCTTGTTTTCTTTACCCCAGGCCCTTACCACAATAAAAATTTTTCTTAAGAATCAAATATCTTTCCCGGATTGAGGATATTGTGAGGGTCAAAAACCTTCTTTATTCCCTGCATGAGCTCTATTTGTGTCTCGCTCATTACCAGGGAGAGATATTTTTTCTTGACCAGACCAATTCCATGTTCACCAGAGATTAGTCCGCCTAAGGAAATAGTTAATTCAAAAAGTTCTTGCACAGCCTCGGATTTGACCTTTTCCCAGGTAGTATCATTTATATTCTTTTGTAGAATATAGACATGTATATTTCCGTCTCCCAGATGACCAAATTTAGCAAAAGAGACAGAATGTTTTCGGGAGAGGGAATCTATTCCTTTTATAAGGGATAATACCTTGCTGCGGGGAACTACTATGTCGTTACCCACCATTTTAGGGTTAAAATGGACTAAAGCCTCATGAATTGATTGTCTTGCCTGCCAGATTCTATCCCGATTTGGTTTATCTTCAGCCACGAATACATCCAAAGCTCCTTTGTCCAGACAGATTTCCCCCATAGACTGATACATACTGGCTACTTCCTCTTTCTTATTTCCATCTAACCCTATCCAGAGATGTGCTTTTGCATCACTGAATGGCAACTCCTTTTGAAGGAATTCTCCACAGGTTTTGATGGTCAATCTGTCCATAAGCTCAATGGTGGTAGGAAGTAATCGGTCATTGATTATTTTCAGGGCACACCCACAGAGACAACCCAAGTCATCAAAAGGGACAATAAGATCCACCTTAACTCTTGGCAGAGGAACAAGCTTCATAGTAATTTCAGTAATAACAGCCAGAGTTCCTTCCGAGCCGAGTAGAATATCTATGAACTGACTATTAGTTGCATTCTTAAGGATTTTTCCACCGGCCCTTAGGGTCTTACCGGTGGGAAGTACTGCCTCTAGACCACACACATAGTTCTTGGTTATTCCATATTTTACAGCATTAGCTCCTCCGGCTGATTCAGCTACATTGCCCCCTATAGTGCAGCTATCAAGGCTGGCCGGATTAACCGGATAAAAAAGTTCATATTTCTCTGCCTGCCTCTGGAGCTCACCATTAGTTACTCCCGGCTCAAGAACAGCCATCATATTCTCTTTATCGAGCTCTAATATCTTATTCATTCTCTCCAGCGAAAGAAGGATTCCTCCATACAGGGGGACGGCGCCACCACTTAAACCTGTTCCCCCTCCCCGAGGGGTTATTGGTATTCTCTCCTTGTTGGCTAAAATCAATATATCCCTTACCTGATTTCTGTTGTTTGGTTTGAGCACTATCTCAGGCATATATCTTCTTAGATTTAGGGTCTCATCATGAGAATATGATTCTTTTTCCTCATCTTTAGTTAACACATTCTTCTCTCCCACTATCTGCATCAATCTTGTTATTATGCTCATATCGACTTTCTTATATTGCATGGATTAGACTCCTTCTCATATCTCGATGCTCGGTACTAGATACTCGTCTTAGTCTCAGTCTCGCCTTTTGTCTTTCATCTTTTTTTTTCACGAGCATCGAGCATCTAGGATCGAGTATCTCAATTATACCAATCTGGCTTGAAAAGACAAACATATGATATATGTTGCAGGACAAGTCTGGTAATTGGTGAATCGTATTTCGTGAATCGTCAATTGTCAATCAAACTCTACAACCGCTTGACTTCTTGCTTGCGATTTACCATTCACGAACGACCATTCACTATTTTGTTTGACTTTACCGGGCTGAGAGATATAATATATTTGGCTGTGAATAAACCAGGTTAGAGAGTAAGGAAAAAAAATATGAGCAGAACAAGGACTATTTTTTATTGCATTTTGGTTACTCTTTTTACCACAGCAGGAGTTTTAGGAGGCTTCTTTATTTCTGACCTATACGATCTTCCCCATATTGACCTGCTGGAGGAGTATCAGCCTAGTGGAATTACCAGAATGTATTCCAAGGAAGGTGAGGTTCTGGCAGAGTTCTTCTTAGAAAGGCGGGAAGTCGTTTCTCTTTCTAGAATTCCTCTTCAGATGCAAGGAGCATTTATTGCTATGGAGGACCACAGATTCTACCAACACCGAGGACTGGATTTTAAACGTGTATTCAAGGCTATCTGGATTAACATAATTGAGTGGAGAAGCTGGGATAGAGCCCAGGGGGCAAGCACTATTACTCAACAACTAGCCAGAAATCTCTTTCTGACCCATGAGAATACTCTTACTCGGAAAATAAAGGAGATGATTCTGGCCATTCAAATAGAAAGAGTATATAGCAAAGAAGAAATTTTGAAAATGCATCTTAATCAGATATTTTTTGGAGAAGGAGTATACGGTGTGGCTGAAGCAGCCTCTTTTTATTTAGGCAAAAAAGTAGAGGAGCTTAATCTAGCTGAGAGCGCATTTTTAGCTACTATCCCCAGAAGTCCTGTTTATTATTCTCCTATTAAATATCCTGAGCATACCGAGACCGGCAAAAAGATTATTCTAAGAAGGATGCATGACTTAGAGTTTATCACTAAGAAGGAGTGGGAAGAGGCAGAAGAAGCGTCTGTTGAAATAATAGCCAATCGAGAAAAGAGGAGTGCTGCCAATATCCATTGGGCGCCCTATTTTGTAGAATGGATTCGTCAAAAAGTAGAGAAGGAGTATGGCTATGATAGATTTTGGCGAGGGGGATTAAGAATATACACTACTCTAGATTTGAACCTACAGAAGGCAGCCGAGGACAGTTTAATAGACTATTTAAAAGAGAATGAACATCAAGGGGCTTTAGTAGCTATGAATCCTCACACTGGTTTTATAGAAGCTCTGGTAGGAGGAAGGGATTTCTGGGAAAACCAATATAATAGAGCTACTCAGGCTCGTCGTCAAACCGGCTCTGCTTTTAAGCTTTTTACTTATACAGCGGCCATAGACACAGGGAAATTTAATTCTGTTAGTCCTTTCTTCGATGCCCCTATTGCTTTTAAGAGAAGTAAGAAAGTAGGAAAGGGCGCAGAAATCAAAGAAGAGGGAGAGTTCTGGTCTCCACAGAATTACGAGAAGTATTTCTGGGGTGAAGTCTATCTCTGGCAGATGTTTGCTCATTCTATAAATGTTTCCTCAGTTAGACTTCTACAAAAGGTGGGAGTAGGAAAAGTAATCGATTATGCTCGCAAATTAGGCATTGATAGTCCCTTGAATCACGACCTTACTCTTACCCTGGGTACCTCAGGGATGACTCTCTCGGAGATAGTCAGGGGTTATGCTACCATAGCCAATTATGGGATAAAAGTAAGGCCTATGTTTATACAAAAAATAGAGGATCGAGAAGGAAGAATTTTAAAGGAAAACTTCCCGCAAGGAGAAACAGTTCTTTCTCCTCAGACTTCTTTCGTAATGATTGACTTATTGAAGAAGGCTATTGACTACGGGACAGGACGAAGAGTAAGATGGTTGGGTTTTGATAGACCTTGTGGAGGGAAGACGGGAACAGTAGGATGGCCCAGAGAAAAAGATACGGATAAGACAATTGACGCCTGGTTTATAGGCTTCACCCCTGACCTGGTAGCAGGGGTATGGGTAGGCAATGATGATGCCAGTCCCCTGGGAGAGAAAAAAACGGGAAGTGCAGTAGCCATACCTATCTGGACAGAATTTATGAAAAGGGCTTTAGATAATCAGCCGGTAAAAGATTTTTCCTCCCCTCCCGGGATAGTTTTTAAGAAAATAGACATTGAAACAGGACTTTTAGCTACTCCCAAATGTGAAAATGCCCTGTGGTTTGCCTTTCTGGAAGGAACAGCCCCAAAAGAATACTCTTCTTCCGAGCAACGAGCGACTAGCAACGAGCGACGAATTACAGTCCGGCCTGTTTTCTTAGGGCAGGAGCAGAATCAGTTTTCTCCCAGGTAAACTCTTTTTCACTTCGGCCAAAATGACCATAGCAGGCAGTTTTTTTATAAATAGGACGTAAAAGGTCCAGTTTTTTGATTATAGCACCAGGAGAAAGATCAAAGTTATCCCTGACCACCTTTTTTATTTTAGACTCAGGGATCTTAGCTGTACCGAAACCATTTATCATAAGAGAGATAGGTTCACTTCTTCCGATAACATAGGCAAGTTGGATTTCGCACTTTTCTAGAATTCCTGCTGCCACTAGATTCTTGGCGATGTAACGAGCCATATATGAGCCTGACCGATCAACCTTAGTAGGGTCTTTGCCGGAGAAACATCCCCCCCCATGAGAACCTACACCTCCGTAGGTATCGGCAATTATCTTCCTTCCTGTCAGACCCGTATCTGCTTGAGGTCCACCTATCTTAAAAGATCCGGTGGGATTAATATAACATGCCATTTCTTCATTTACATATTGGGCAGGGATGCAGTGCTTTATTACTTTTTCTATTATTTCATCTTCGATGTCCTCTACTTCTACCTCAGGGCTATGTTGAGTGGAGATTACCACTGCTTTTACCTTTTTGGGAGTACCATCTTCATATTCTATTGTGACCTGAGATTTTCCATCAGGACGAAGGTAGGGCAAGATTTTCTTTTTTCTCAGTTCAGCCAATTGCCGGGTTAGTTTATGAGCTAAAACTATAGGTAGAGGCATAAACTCGGGGGTTTCCGTAGTAGCGTAGCCAAACATCATTCCTTGGTCTCCTGCTCCGTTCCTATCTACACCAAGGGCGATATCAGGTGATTGCTCGTGAATAGAGGTAATCACTGAACAGTTTTTATAGTCTAGCCCAAAAGCTGCCTGGGTGTATCCTATTTCTTTTATGGTTTGGCGAACTATACGTGGTATGTCTATATAGCAACTGGTAGTAATTTCTCCTGCTACAAAGACCAATCCCGTAGTAGTCAAGGTTTCACAAGCTACCCTTCCTTGGGAGTCTTTTTCTAAAATAGCGTCCAGAATAGCATCTGAAACCTGGTCGGCAATTTTATCTGGATGTCCTTCTGTTACTGATTCGGAAGTAAATAAATACTTTTCTTTTGCCATTGATAAAATCCTTTCTTCTACATACTAACTTGGAATTCTGTGCGTTACGACTCCTCCTGTTACAGACAATTCTGGCGGGATACGAGCAAAGTGAGTGAGGATGCAGTTGTCCAAATAGGCCTTCTCTTCTATCAAAACATCATCCCAGAGGATACATTTCTCCAGTCGGGCTTCTTTCTTGATAGTTACTCTATCGCCAAGAGTCGTATATTTTCCTATTCTAACCTTTTCCTTTATACGACAGTTATTTCCTATTACTACCGGTGGTTCTAGGCTGGCTGATTTTGAAATCTGCGCATTTTCCCCTATCCAGATCCCCTTTTTTATTTCTCTTCCTGAGATTTTAATTCCTGTTTTTCCTTTGAGGATATCTCTCTGTACCTTCATATAGTCAGCCAGATTTCCCATGTCTATCCAATAATCATCCATTAAGTATCCATACACTGCTTCTCCTCTTTTGACCAGAGAAGGTAGAACCTGATGTCCCAAATCATATGGCTCACCAGCCGGGATATAAGAGAAAATATCTGGCTCAAAAATATATATACCAGCATTTATCTCATCAGAAAACGCATCTCCCCAACTTGGTTTCTCTACAAATTGAGTAATTTTTTCTTCCTTATTCCGCAATGCAACTCCGTATCTAAACTTTTCTTTTGTCTTTTTCAATACAACCGTAGCTAGAGCTACTTTTTGTTTATGGAATTGTACAGCTTGATGGATATTAAAATCAGTAATTCCATCAGCGCTTAATACCAGGAAAGTATCCGTGAAGTAAGATTCCATTTTTTTTAATCCACCAGCAGTACCCATGAGACTATCTTCTTCCGAATACAACACCTGCATATTAAATTTTTCTCCACCTTTTACATAATCCTTTATTTGGCTTCCCTGATGATAAAGATTGATTACTACCTCATTTATCCTAGATTTTCTCAGTAAATTTAAAGAATAGAATAAGGAAGGTTTGTTAATAACAGGAATCATAGATTTAGAGACTCTATCGGTAAGTGGTCTCAGGCGTGTCCCAAGTCCTGCTGCCAGAAGCATTGCCCGCAAGGCATCCTCCTAGAATTTCCTTAAATTGCCTCTTTTTGGACAATTTCTAGAATATTCTCCAGCGTTTCTGCCTCCAATAAAGACTGATGGTATTTTCTATGTCTTAGGAAACGAGAAACCGTAGCCAGAGCTTTTAGATAGTTCCCGGCTGCATCCTTAGGTGCGCCCAATATAAAAAAAAGATGAACCGGTTCTTTATCTAAGGCGTCAAAGTCAATACCTTTTTTGGAAATGCCAATTGCCCCTACTAGAGATTTGATTCCTGAGGAACGAGCATGGGGAATAGCTACATTGTAACCGATTCCCGTACTTCCTAGTTCTTCCCTCTCTTCAATGACTTTAAGGAACTCTTTTTTATCTCTGAGTTTGCCTGTTTTTTCTAACAAACTGGTCAATTCTTCTAATACTTCTTCCTTTGTTCGAGCTTTCAGTTTTGGCTCAATAGCCTTTTTACTTAAGAAATCCTTTATGTACATAAGCATCTCCTCCTATAAGATATTTAAGGGGGAAAACATTCCCCCTCAACGGCCTTCGGCCTGCTCCCCCTGTTAAACCAAAAAATTATTGAAATTCCGATACTATAAAATAAGATGTGTTATTTTAAACCTGCGGTTCAATTACAACGAAAGCACCATTTTCTTTTTTATAAGCCACGCTAATCTGATTAGTATTGCTATTCAAGAAAATGAAAAATCGGCTTCCCTCCATTTCTAGTTGCATCACTGCTTCATCCGCTGTCATTGGTTTAGCAATTTCCTTGCTGGTGTAAATCGTTTTATGCCCGGCACCCGAAGAAGCTGGAGAGGATGGATATGAAGTTCTTTTCCCTGCTAAGGTGTCTCGAGATCTATGAGATTTAATTTTTTCTTTGTGTTTTTTTGCCTGCCTATTTACCTTATGTATACCTGCTTCTATGGAGTTATATAGATCATAGTCTATTCCATTCCCGTGAACGGTAACTCCATCTGCTATAACGCTTATCTCAGTGAGATAAGCGTCCTTTTCTGCTTTAATTATTACCCGAATAGAGAGAATTCGACGGAAATATTTATTTAGGCTACTGAGCTTCTTCTTAATATATGCATCAATTTGCTCAGTAATACAAATACGGCTCCCACTTATATCAATTTGCATTTCTTCACCGTAGGTTAACCGCTAAAAAACCCGGCTGAATAATTATAAATAAGAGCCTTTTCTTTGATCTCTTCTCAAATTTGCTATCTTTATTCAGCCGGGCAAAGCTCAGGAACTACGCTTCCTAATCTATGCTTTGACTACATTAACCGCCTGCAAACCGCGGTCCGTTTTTTCTACATCAAAAGAAACTTTCTCTCCCTGTTCCAAGCTCTTAAATCCCTCCATGCTGACGTTGGAAAAATGAACAAAAACATCCTCGCCATTTTCTCGTTCAATAAACCCAAAACCTTTACGGTCATCAAACCATTTGACCGTTCCTTCTTCTGACATACTCTTTGCCTCCTTATCCTAACATTTGAGCTAAAAGCTCAGAAAATTATAACATACGCAAATAAATTTGTCAATTAATCAAGGTTGAGGTGCTCGGGCCAACGCGAAAACATAGACATCTTTGACTCTTGCTTCCTTGAGCACTTTTGCTGCTTCTTTAATGGTTGTTCCCGTGGTATAAACGTCATCCACTAGAAGCACGTTCTTTGCTTGAAATTCATCTCTGTTTTTTACCGTAAAGGCTTCTCTTAGATTTCTTTTTCGCTCCTTTCTGTCCAGAGAGGTTTGGGTTATAGTCGCTTTTGTTCTTTTCAGGTTACCTTTGGTCAACCTAACTTGAAGATGCTTGGCTACTACCTTAGCTATAAGTTCAGCTTGATTGAATCCTCTTTCTCTCAGTTTTTTTCGGTGTAGTGGAATTGGAACTACCAAATCAAGAGAAGGGAAGGAGGAATTAAGGCAATTAAAATAGCTTCTCATAATTTTTTCCAATGTTCGCATTACTCCTGTTTTCTTATTATATTTAAGAAGATGAATTACCTTTTTCATTACCCCTTCGTAAAGAGTGGGAATAAAGGCCCTATTAAAATAGACATTTTGCCTGCGACATTCTGGACAGAGAAAAGTAGGAATGCTTTTAAAGGTGGAAGGGAGAGGTCTACTGCATTTAGAGCAATAAGGGTCCTTCAGCCATTTTATCTTACTCCAGCAGTCTATGCAAACAAAGGTAATGTTGGATGGTTCAAGAGGATGCTGACATACTCCACAATCAGCCGCCAAGAGAAGGCTTATCAATCCCTCTCCTAAAATTTTTACTTGCACCTAATTCTCGCTCCTATATTTTGTAATTGTAATATAAAAAACAAAAGTGTCAAGAAATTGTTACCTAAAAGCGAAAAATTCCGCTTTTAGGTAACAGCAAGTTGACAGCCCTTCTATTTTTGCTAAGATAAGGAAAATTACTAAGGGAGCTAGATTAGAATGACAGTAGAGGTTCTTAATAGTGGAGTACTTGTACTGAATAGTCTATGGCAGGTAGTTGATGTATGTTCAGTAAAAAGAGCTGTTTGCTTACTTTATTTAAGTCACGCTCAAGTAGTACTTAAAGAGGGAGGTTCTTTATACACCTTTGGCTTTGAAGATTGGAAGGACTTTTCTCAAGATTACTCTAGTGATAGCCAGATAATAAGAACTATTACTTACAAACTGAGGATACCACGTATTATTCTTCTGTTTATTTACGATAAGATTCCTCCACGAAAAGTGAGGTTTACGCGCAGGAATGTATATAAAAGAGATGGAAGTAGATGTCAGTATTGCGGAAAGAAGTTCAAATCGGAGGATTTGAACCTGGATCATGTGATTCCTGTTTCGCGTGGAGGGAAAGATAGTTGGTACAATGTTGTTTGCTCCTGTGTCCCTTGCAATCTTCGCAAAGGGGATAAGTCTCTAGTTGAGGTAGGAATGAGCCTTGTCAGAAAGCCTACCCGACCTAATTGGAGGTCTTTTGTTAAATGCAATTTTTCTGAAATAAACGAGGAAAACTGGAAAGACTTTCTCGACCTTGCTTATTGGAATGTTGAACTAGAAGAGGATAAGGAGTGATGTATAAAGACGAAGTAGTTTTGAGTACAAATTTTTCTGAAGTAGAACTCTTTAAAAGAGGAAAGGTACGAGATATTTATCAGATAAAGGATAAGCTTCTTATTGTAGCTACCGATAGAATTTCAGCCTTTGATTGCATTCTTCCCGATGGGATCCCTTACAAAGGAAAGATTTTGACTGGATTATCAAAATTTTGGTTCAATGCCACTCAAGATATTATTTCTAACCATCTAATTAGTAGTGAAGAAGAAAATCTTCCCAGGGTTCTATTTCCCTTTAGAAAGATTCTAAAAGGAAGGTCTATGTTAGTTAAAAAGAGTGAACCTGTTCCTATTGAGTGTGTAGTAAGGGGATACCTGGCTGGTTCGGCTTATAAAGAATATAAAACACATCATTCGATATGCGGCATAGCACTTCCCCAGAAACTAAGACTGGCAGAGCGACTCCCCGAACCTATCTTTACCCCGGCTACCAAAGCAGAAAAAGGTCATGATGTAAATATCAGTAAAGAAAAAATGAAAGAAATGATTGGAAGTGAATTAACGGAAAAGCTAGAAGGAATTAGCCTGAAGATATATAAAAGGGCAAGTAAGTTTTTAGAGCGCCGGGGTTTTATTCTTTCAGATACCAAGCTAGAATTTGGCTTCCATCATGGAGAAGTCATTCTTATAGATGAACTTTTAACTCCTGATTCTTCAAGATTCTGGTCCAAAAAAGAGTATAAACCAGGTTCTTCGCCGATAAGTTCTGACAAACAGTTTCTACGGGACTATTTGTCAGAACTAGACTGGGATAAAACGCCCCCTGCTCCCTCTCTTCCTGCTGCCATAATAGAAAAAACAAGTGAGAAATACCTGGAAGCTTACCAAAAGATTACTGGCAAGAAGTTGAGTTTATAGGGGATAAGTGATAAAATTTGACGAATTTCCTGGTTTTGTTATTGTGATAATTAAATATGTATTTTGACTTCTTAGGGAGAATGTATGGAAGGTGGCTTACTGCTTCGTGCTGCTGTTATTTTCATGGGTAAAATTACCGGCAAGTAGGTAGGAGAAGAACATAGGGTGGCGGAGACCATTATCAACACAGGAACACCACCTATAACCTGGATTTGTAATTCAATTAAGAAGATGGCTGAACTGAGAGAAGACCCAATAGGAGTAAGGGCAGTGAAAATAGAGGAAAAAGCCCGCAATACCTGTTTAAAAAAACTTGAGGGTCTTACTAAATACTTCAAAACATCTCCCCTATGCCAGGATGAAGAGACTCGTAAAATCTTGTTGGATGAACTTAGCAAGGTTCGACGGGTATGGCAAGAAAAAGATTGGAGAGAGTACTTATGAAAAAGACTATACATACTAAATCCTGTAAATCAGCACTGCTAGTTATCGATATGTTAAATGATTTTGTATTATCGGGTGCATCCCTTAGAGATCCTGAGAGGATTTACCCAGAATGACAGTCTAGGGTGGTACTATTGGATTTATAAACAATAAAAAATATCAAATAAGGTCAATTCCCTTGACACCTTTTTACTTTGTTGTATAATAATAATAACAAAAATAAGAATTGAGCATGAAAAAATCGCTTTTGACGCATAAATATCTCATAATGTAACTCCTGATTATCAAAAAAAAGTCTCAGTAGCGGAAAGAGAGGTGATGAATATTATTAGCTACATTCTTTGAGATTGGGAGATTATATAAAAGATTGAATCAAAAAAAATTAAGTTAAGGAGATACAATGACGAAAGATAGGAATTCATCAATGGATGATGTTGCCTGGTTTGAGCAAAGGGACCTCTTCATAGGCGACTTCTATGGAGGCAAAGAAGGATACCATACCTGCAAAATCCCGGCCCTGGTAATATCCAAAAAAGGAACAATTCTTGCTTTTTGCGAGGGCAGAAAATACACCGGCAGAGACGCAGATAAGATCGATATCCTTCTTAAGCGAAGCTTTGATGGAGGCAAGAGTTGGCAGAATACGCAAGTTATCGTGGCAGAGGATGGGATGACTTGTGGCAATCCGTGTCCGGTAATGGACCAAAGTAACGGTACTATTTGGCTACCTTTTTGCAAGAACCTTAGGTACAATGGTCGTCCCTCCCCCCGCCTAATTTTAGAAGGTAAAGATCCACGCACGATATGGATAACCAAGAGCACCGATGACGGCGTAACTTGGGCTAAGCCAGAGGAAATTAGCCAAGATGTAAAGGATCCTTCTTGGACCTGGTATGCAACAGGACCTGGTCATGGAGTCCAACTCAAGAACGGCTCAATGGTAATACCTTGCGATCATGCAGTGGGCAAGAATTTCAATGCCGATGAACAGGATCCCCGTCATTCACATATAATCTATAGTGACGATCATGGTGCCAGTTGGAAGATCGGCGGTATTGTTGATGAAGGTACAAATGAATGTGCAATTGTCCAGACTGTCGATGGTTCTTTGTATATCAATTGTCGTAATGCCATTAAAGAGTGTAAAGGCACCATAAAACGCGCCTACGCTTGGAGTCAAGATAACGGTATTACCTTCTCGAAGTTCGAAAGGGACAAGACTCTAGTTGAGCCTATATGTCAGGCTGGTTTAGTTCGTTTCACGGACAAAGCACGTTATGAGAAGAACCGCATCTTGTTCTCAAATCCGGCCAGCGGCTGGTTCTCAGATGGGATCGGCGGCAAGAGGCACAAGCGAGAAAAGCTGACCGTCAGGATCAGCTATGATGAATGTCAGACCTGGACTGTCTCCAAGCTACTCAATGAAGGACCATCAGCCTATTCAGATCTTGCTATCGCTCCTGATATGACTATCTATTGCTTTTACGAGCGAGGCAAGAAGTTTTACTCTGAGAAGCTGACTCTGGCCCGATTCAATCTTCAATGGCTCAGTGATGGTGCGGATAAACTTCAGCCAAAAACAAGATTAGAAGAACCAAATTCTCAGACTAACTAATCTTTTGACTTTCTTTTGAAATTTATCAAAGTAAAATTAAGAATGAAAAAATCGTTTTTTGACATATAGATATCTCATAACTCAACTCTTGATTGTCAAAGGAAAATCCAGTGGCAGAAGGAGAGGTGATAATATTATTAGCTACAATTCTTTGAACATTGGGAGATTATATAAAAGATTGAATCAAAAAAAATTAAGTTAAGGAGAAGTAAATGATACGAAAATTAACAGTGATGCTGCTAACCGGAGTGCTCTGTCTATTAGGAATCACTTCAGCGTTAGCAGTGACGTACAATGAAGCTCCCATGCTCAGAGTATTGGTAGCGGCAGGAGAGCTTCCACCGGTAGAGGAAAGGCTTCCAGATGAACCCAAGGTAAAAGAGGTAGTGGAAGAGATTGGTCAGTACGGGGGAACACTCCACGCTTTTGGTACTTCTTATTCAAGCGAGGGGGATGATATGGCCGTAAGCCGAGGTGATACTGCCTTCCTTTTGGATATGACTATGGATGGTTCAATAGTTCCTGATCTAGCCAAAGGGTATGAGCTCTCCGATGATGCAAAAACTTTTACTCTTTATCTGAGGGAGGGGGCCAAATGGTCGGATGGGTATCCTTTTACCGCAGACGACATTCTGTTTCAGTTTGAGGATATGCTGTGGATGGATGAGGTGCAGACCTGGAACGCGTTTAAAAATGTGGGTAAAATCGAGAAGATAGACGACTACACAGTGCATTTTGGGATGGATCAGCCTAATCCAGCAATGCCCGTGAAAATGTCCAGCGAGATTGGAAACGGTATATACTGCTTCGCACCCAAGCATTACCTTGAGAAGTGGCATATAAAGTACAATCCCAAGGCAGATGAGCTGGCTAAGGAGGAAGGCTTTGATCATTGGTGGGAGGCATTTAACTATCATCAATGGTTCGCTCCAACAAGAGACCTGAACAAGCCTACTATGAGTTCCTGGGTGCCCAAAGAATATACTGGCACTACGAAAGTATTTGAGCGCAACCCCTACTTCTATCAAGTGGATGAGGAAGGTAATCAACTTCCTTATACGATAGGGTAGTTGTTGGCTACGTCGACTCGGAAGCGTATCAGATGAAGATAATCAGTGGAGAAGCAGATCTTGCCGTCTATCGAACCTCCCTCCAAAACTACCCCCTTTACAAGGAACATGAGGAGGAAGAGGGGTACCGGGTTATACCGGTGCCTGGGCTTAACTCAGCAGAAGTCGGCTTTGGGGTGAATCAGAATCATCCAGACCCATTCCTACGTCGAATATTCCAGGATGTCCGCTTCCGTCAGGCTTTATCCGTAGCCATTAATCGGGAGGAAATCAACGATACTGTCTACTTTGGTCTTGCCGTACCCGTTCAGGCAACTGTTCTTCCCACCGCTAATTACTATAAAGAAGAGTGGGGGAAAGCTTATGCTCAGTATGATCCCGATGAGGCCAACCGCCTTCTGGACGAGGTAGGTCTAACTAAACGAGATAAGGATGGTTTTCGTGTAGATCCTGCTGGTGAACCAATCCTACTACTAGTTGAGTATTATGCAGCTAATTACCCTGACATCACTGAATTTGAGCTAGTGAAAGAGTACTGGGAAGATGTAGGACTTAAAGTGATGACTAAGGGCCTTAGTCATGGTATCTTCGATCTGCGAGTCCGTGCTCTCGACCATATAATCACAGTACACCCCTACCAGGACGCAACAGAGGTTTTAACTTATCTTTATGGAGGATTTCGGACCATGCCAAACGGACTGAAAGAGTGTCCTGCGTGGGACGAATGGCTGGGTGCAAATTACGATGTGAGTATAGGAACGAAAAAACTGGAAGATTTTGAGGGTGGAAAACTGCCGGGAGAAGAACCTCCTGAGAATGTAAAGCAGCAATGGCAACGGGGACAGCAGTTGTTGCAAACTAGGTTCCATTCTAAAGAGTACATGCAAATTTCCCAGGAAATCTACGATTATCAAGCAGAGTACCTCTACGCAATCGGCACGGTTGCAATGGCACCTCAAATTGTGATAGTCAAAAAGAATCTCAGGAATGTTCCTGAGACCGTTCGGCCCGATGATGGAAAAGTTGTGGGGCTTGAACACGAGTCACAACAGTTTTTCTGGAAACAGCAAGAGAAGTGAGTACAGACATGGAATCGAGCAAACCATAAGCCTTTGCCAACCAAAAAGTGAAGGCTAGGGCTTCCCGTGAGAGGAACGGTGGTTCCTGTAATAGAGACCACCGTTCCCACTTTTTATAAGAAGAAAGAGATAGAAGATGCTATCTTATATTATCCGCCGGTCTCTTTACATGATTATTATCATGCTGGTAGTATCAGTTGTTGCATTTACTATTATTCAACTTCCGCCAGGAGATTATTTAACTTCTGTTATAGGGAACCTAAGAAGAGCCGGTATAAAGGTTGACGAAGAGCAGATCCGCTCACTGGAAGAGCGATACAGCCTAGACCTACCAGTATATGCTCAATACTTTAAGTGGATGTGGAACATGTTCCACGGA
>NJBQ01000019.1 GCA_005223095.1 Candidatus Aerophobetes bacterium Ae_b3a | reverse complement strand
CTCGACTGAGGTGAGGAACATCTGGTCCACCGTCTTCGACTGTAGGCGTTCTTCTAGATCAACTTTTTGTTGACTGCTAGTGACTATCATGGCAGTGACCTCCTTATGATCTATTTGCCATTATACTATGTAATACCAAGAGGTCACATGGCACTATATATATTTAATATGAACATGGTGTCCAGCCGTGTCCATGGACTGTCCAGAAAGTGTCCAAATGGACAGGTCTGGACACTCCGGACATAGTGTTTAAGCCGAATTTGCCCTCTTTTATGAGCCTGTCCAAATAGGACAACGATAGCAAGATCCTAACGTGCTTGCCGGAGGTTGTATCGTTTCAAAGCATCAAAAACCCACGATTTGCTCATATTGACCTCTTTCCCGATGTCTCTAAGGGAGAGACCTTTGTTCTGCAGTTCCCAGACCCTTTGGACCTTTTCTTCGTCCGAGAGAGGCTGAGATTCTCTTATTAGGTCAAAAGAGGATGGGTGAGCATAAGCCCTGCTCAATTCTTCACTCCAGAAACTAGGCTTCCGTGTAGTGATCCAACCGGTGAAGCCCCTCTTCGAGAAAGCAACATAGGCAAAAGATCTTTTGTCTCCTTGAAGAGAGGAAAAGCCTGCCTCTGCTTTCTTGAGATACTCCCGTATCTCTCTTCGGTCGAACTCGGACTGAAGAGGAGCCGGTTCTCGAATGATAAGGTTATCCGCAGCTCGCACGATATTTTTGTCACTGTAGCTGGTGTCTTGAGTGACGAAAATAAGAGTGTGCCCTCGTTGCCTGGCTTGGATAGTGCTCCCAAGAAGGGCCCTTCGCGTCTTGGGAACATTCTCCTGGGCAGGAAATTGAGAGGCGGCCTCATCAATCAGCACTACTGATCCAAAAGGTGCCTCCTTCAAGCTCGGATATACGCCAATTCCTTCCGGAAGATACTTGGCTCCTTCCTTGGAGAGTCCAATGACACAGGAGGGAACGAAGGGGTAAGACTCCTCCAAAGCTGAATATGCCAGACAGCTTTTACCGCTTCCCCTCTTTCCGATAATTACGGTTACTGTCCCTGGCTCAATAATATCCCGTAGCTTGAAATGATGAATTTTTGTCTGGGCTGCCTGATCTGCTTTTTCAGTTTCCTTCACCCAAAGCTCCAGTTTTTCCATTACTTTCTCTAATTGCCTGACAGGCATATCTGCCGGGGGAGACGAGGTAGCTACCTTCTGAGAGGCGGGAGAGTAGTAAGGAGAGATATTTTCTTTTTGTACCGGTAGAGACCTCGCTATATTACGCACCAAGTCTCCTAGTTTTGGACCCACGACGGGAGCAAGAGACGCCGATCCCATTGTGAGCGGAATTATCTCTTTGGCCCGCCATTTTGCTTTGGTCAAGAGCTTACAGATAGTGTAAAGCATTACACTTAGGCTGCCCCCTGCAAGGGCATATTCCCACCAAGCTCCTCGCCGGTGTTCTTCGTCATGATTTCCATCATTTGTATTCATTTTGTACCTCCTTATTTTTCTTAAATTTATTACTTCTTGTTCTGGAAAGGTTGATCATACAACCTTTGATGATTACTTCTGGAAGGTTCGTATTATATCTGCTTCGGGGACCCACGCAGGACTCGAACCAAACCCTCATAATCAACTCTCTATTCTCGGTTTCAGGGTATGGTATGATTCACCTCATTCTTACCTCCCGGGAATATACTTGTGTCAGACTCTTGGTGCCCAAATAGTGTCCATGTGAGGTACAAATTCATACAGATTGGTGAGGAAACGAAAGTAAGGATGCAACTGATTAGTGGCCCTTTTCCGACTTCTCATCCTTCTTTTCGGATTCCCTGTTTTCGGCTCCGGAGGCCGACGTTCTATCCACTGAACCACAGGCGCCTAATTTATCTAAATTTTCAAAATTACTCACACGCTTTCTTTAAAAGTTGCACTGCATATTCTAAGAAAACTTTGATTCCCTCATGTCAAGCCTAAAAACGCCTCATTTCAAACTAATATTTACCATATTTCTTAACCAGCTCCATTACTCTTTTGTATTGCTCAAAGCTAACGTTATTAGGAATGGAATGGTCTGAGTGATAGATGTAGCCTCCTCCTTTTTTAGCTACCTCGAATTTACTCCTTATTTCCTCTTCTATAACATTAGGGTCGGGATCAGCCATAGCCCTTACATCTATTCCTCCCATAAAGGAGAGCTTATCTCCATACTTTTCCTTCAATTCTCTCACATCCATTCCCGCCTTAACTTCTAATGGTTGCAGGCAATCAAGACCTACCTCAATTAAATCAGGAATAATCTCTTTTACACGTCCGCAGGAATGAAGGATTGTGGGCATATTGTGTTCATGGCAAAAAGAATATACCATCTCATCTGCTTCTTTATGAGTCTTTCGATAAGTTTCTGGAGAGAATAGAAGTCCGTTGCGGTAGCCCATATCGTTAAAAAGGAAAGCTCCGTCAAATTCGAATCCTTTTTTGAGCATCATTTCCATCATCTTTACCTGAAGGTGAGCTAAGGTTAATATCATATCCTTGACCCAATCAGGATCGGTCACCATAGCCATCAACAGCTGTTCAGACCTCATGTAACCTTGAAGTGCATCATAACCCAAAGCACCACCGCAAGTAATGAACTTACCCTCACTTCTGGCTATTTGATAAGTTTTAAAAGCTGAGACCCAATCAACCCGAGTATAATCAGGATAGAGTCTTTCCTTTATTGGTACCCAATCCTTCTTACTCTTTATAGGACGCCCAATTAACTCAGGGGTAGTAGAGTAATCCCGAAAATTTTTATTTATTGCCCCAGTTGAAGTAGTTTGAATAATAAACTTATCGGTCTTCTCCAAAGTTTTTACTGGAAAGCGAGGCGTAGAATCGAAGCCAATTAGAACGAGCTCGTAGCCAAAATATTCTTCCGCGGGAATACTATAGGAGAGTCCCTCCTCTTTCCATCTGTTTACGGTTGCTCCCCAAGGGCTATCATAAATGGGCACCCGGTCCGGCTCCTCATGCCTTAAGGCACACTTTACCCTCTCTTGAGAGGTCATCTTATCTCCTTCTTTATTTTATTTACCTTTTGGATTGGGCTTTTTAATCGCTACAGGTTGAAGCAATTTCAAAGTATACTTCTTTCTACTAAAATTGCAAAAAGCCAAATATATCCGCTCCAACATTATCTATTGTATCATAATCCTTTTCCGTGGCAATCAAAAATACCTCCTGAGGCATTTCTTGACGGAAGGAGAAAAATCTGCTATTTTATCCTTGCGTAAATACTCAGCGAACTACGCCATTGCCAGTACAAGCGAAGCAATTTTAAGAGATTGCCACGCCTGCTTAAGGCAGGCTCGTAACCACAGAAAAAAAGGAAAGGAAAAAAAGTTATGCCTCAGATTAAAAGAGCGCTCATTAGTGTTTTCAATAAAAAGGGAATAGTCGATTTTGCCCGGGAGTTAAGCAGCTTGGAAATAGAAATTCTCTCTACAGGAGGAACAGCACGTATCCTTCAAAAGTCAGGTATCCCGGTAAGAGATGTATCTCAATATACTGAGAGTCCCTCTATGCTGGGAGGAAGGGTGAAAACTCTACATCCTAAGATTCACGGAGCTCTACTTGCCATAAGAGAAAACCCTGAGCAGATGGAAGAAGTAAGAAAATATAATTTAGAACTCATCGATATGGTAGTAATTAACCTTTACCCTTTTTTAGAGGTTACTCAGAAAGAGGGAATATCTCTGAAGACGGCTCTGGAAAACATTGACATAGGAGGACCAAGTATGCTTCGTTCAGCAGCCAAAAACTTTTCCTATGTGGCGGCGCTAAGTAACCCTGAACAGTATCCGCAGATTATCAGGGAACTGAAAGAAAATAATTGTTTTCTCAGTAAAGATACCTGCTTTGACCTGGCCGTCAGAGTTTTCCAGGAAGTTAGCACCTATAATTCCTTTATAGCTCAATATCTGGCAAAGCAAAGAAACCAAGAATTCCCAGATATTCTCAATTTAAGTTTTAAAAAGCGCCAGGAGTTGAGATATGGAGAGAACTCTCATCAAAGGGCGGCTTTTTATCAAGAAGAGAAAGAAACCGGCTTATCGGCAGCCCAACAAATATCAGGAAAAGAGCTTTCTTTCAATAATCTGCTAGACTTAGATGCTGCCCTGGGTCTTATCAGTGAATTCGAGGAGCCAGCAGCAGTGGTAATAAAACATAATAATCCCTGTGGAGCAGGTTGCGCCTCGAGCTTAGCCGACGCCTTTAAAGGAGCCTATAGAGGAGACCCTCTTTCAGCCTTTGGCAGTATTATTGGGTTAAATAGAAGAATAGACATAGCTACTGCTGAGGAGATAGCTTCTCCGGACAAATTCATAGAGGCAATAATTGCTCCTGGTTATGAGGAGGAAGCCTTAGACATTCTAAAGACCAGACAAAAATGGGGAAAGAATGTGCGAATTCTTAAGATTAATGGGTCTTTAGCTAAAGAAGAATGGGATATAAAGAAAATAAAAGGGGGTATTCTCTTACAGGAGCAAGATAAGGAAACATATACTTCTAGAAACTTGAAAACAGTTACCCAGAGATTTCCTACAGCAAAGGAGCGGGATGATCTATTATTTGCCTGGTTCGTCTGTAAGTGGGTCAAATCTAATGCTATTGTTCTGGCTAAAGATAAGACCGTAGTGGGAGTGGGTGCAGGCCAAATGAGCCGAATAGACGCCTGCCTTCTGGCCCTCAAAAAGGCTGGCAAGAGAGCAAGAGGCGCAGTTCTAGCCTCTGACGCTTTTATTCCTTTCCCGGATGTAGTAGAAGAAGCGAAAAAGAAAGGGATAACTGCTCTCATACAGCCAGGAGGGGCTCTAAAAGATAATAAAGTAATTGGGGTGGCCAATGAATGCGAAATGGCGATGCTCTTTACTGGAATAAGACACTTCAAACATTGAAAAGGAGACTTGTATGCTTAGATCATTAGCACAAACTGACTCTCAGGTTGAGAAGATTCTGAAAAAAGAGACTATCCGGCAACAAGATACTCTCACCCTAATTCCTTCAGAAAACTATCCCTCCCGAGCTGTACGGGAGGCAGAAGGCTCCATCTTAATTGATAAATACGCTGAGGGCTATCCTGGAAAAAGACACTACCGGGGATGTCAATTTGTAGATGAGCTCGAGGAGCTGGCTATTGAGCGGGCAAAAAAACTTTTTAAAGGTGAACATGTAAATGTGCAACCACATTCAGGAACTCAGGCCAATATAGCTGTCTATCAGGCTTTACTCAATCCAGGAGATACTATTCTTTCTCTAAATTTATCTCATGGAGGACATCTTTCCCATGGCAATAAAGCAACTTTACCCCATACTCATTACCGAATAATTCATTATGGAGTAAATAGAGACTCAGAAATGTTAGACTATGAGGAGATTCGGCGAATAGCCAAAGAACATTATCCTCAGCTAATAGTAGTCGGCGCCAGTGCTTACCCGCGCACCATAGACTTTGCTCCCTGGAGAGAGATTGCTGATGAAGTAGAAGCCTATCTTTTAGCTGATGTAGCTCACATCATAGGTTTGATTGTTGCTGGCCTGCATCCTGATCCTGTGCCCTATGCTGATGTAGTTACTACTACCACTCAAAAAACCTTACGTGGTCCGCGCGGGGGAGTGATTATCTGTCAAAAAGAATATGCTTCTTTGATAGATAAAGCCATATTTCCCGGCACACAGGGAGGTCCTTTTATGCATACCATAGCAGCAAAAGCAATATGCTTCAAAGAAGCTGCAGAACCTCAATTCAAAGAATATCAGGCACAGGTAATCTCTAACGCCAGGGAATTAGCCAAAACTCTAATGGAGGAAGGATTTCGCCTGGTCTCAAAAGGGACAGATAATCATCTTCTCTTAATTGATTTGTCTAGCAAAGACATAACCGGAAAAGAAGCATCCACTATTCTGGAAGAGGCAGGGATAGTGACTAATAGAAACAGTATCCCTTTCGATACCAAACCTGCCTCTATAACTTCAGGAATAAGACCAGGGACCCCAGCTCTCACTACGCGGGGAATGAAAGAACCTGAAATGAAATTAATCGGGGAATGGATCAGTAAGATATTACATAACCCGAAGCAGGGAAATATCAGAAAAAAAATCAGAGAAAAGGTGAAGGAACTCTGTGAGAAATTTCCTATTTATGTGAATAGTTCATAGTTCATTGTTTATGGTTCATCGACAAGAATAATGAGAGGGGGATAGAGATTTATTGTGTGGTCCTATAAAGAAGCTTTGCGCTATGTAGATTCCTTTGTTAACTACGAAAGGGAGGAAAATTTCTCTTATGATAAAAGGTTCCTTAACCTTAAAAGGATGGAGCGCCTTCTTGGCCTAATAGGGAATCCTCATCAACAATTAAAAGCTATCCATATCGCTGGGACTAAAGGCAAGGGCTCTACAGCAGCCATAATAACCTCTATTTTGACGGCAAATGGGTTGAAGGTTGGCTTATACACTTCTCCTCATCTGATTGACCCCCGGGAAAGAATAAGAATAGGGGGAAAGCTCATTAGTCAAGAGGAGTTCGTCCATTTTCTCTCTCAGATGAGATTCCGATTAGAAAATTCTTCAGAGCAGACATCCTTTACTTTCTTTGAAATCTACACAGCACTGGCCTTCCTCTATTTCTCCCACCAGAGAATAGACATAGCTGTCCTGGAGACAGGGATGGGAGGAAGACTGGATGCTACAAATGTGGTTTATCCATTGCTCGCTGTTATTACCCAGATAAGCTTTGACCATACCAGAGAATTAGGAAAAGATTTAGCCTCCATAGCCAGAGAGAAAAGCGGCATCATTAAAGAAGGGGTGACTGTGCTCACCTCTCCTCAAGATAGGGCTGCCATGAAAGTGCTGGAACAAGCAGCAAGAGAGAAAAAAACAGAGTTATACAAAGTGGGTAAAGATATCCAATTTGAAAGAAGAGGTTCCACCTCTCAAACCCAAACCTTTTATCTAGAAACTACAAAACGAACATACCCACATTTAGTTCTTCCTCTGGCTGGCATACATCAACTGATAAATGCAGCCACTGCAGTAGGAGCTATAGACCTTATCGAAGATAGGGGGATTTTCACTTCCTCAGAAGCTGTCAGGAAAGGGCTGAAAGAGGTAAAATGGCCAGGGAGGATAGAGACCCTTTCTACTGAACCATTCTTTATCGTTGATTGCGCTCATAACGGAGCCTCAGCTCAGGCATTAGCAAATTATCTTAAAGAGAAATTCCCCAGAAAGAAAATTATTCTTATTCTGGGTATTCTAAGAAATAAAGATGTAGAGAGTATAGTCAGGATTCTTTGTCCCTTGGCAGACAAAATCATCCTTACCCGAGTGGACAGTCCCAGAGCATTACCACCTGAGGAGACAGAGAAAGCAATAGTAAAGTTTTGTGGAAAAAAAGAGATATTGATTGAAAAGAAAATTAAAAATGCTATTCTTTGTGCTCAAGATTTGGCTTGTTACGACGATTTAATCTGCACCACTGGCTCAGTCTATTTAGCCGGAGAGATATTAAAGTATCAGCGCAAAAAGGAGAAAGTCTGTGCCTAAGGGAATAGCTGCATCTCCAGGAATTACCATAGGAAGAGTGTATATTCTGGAAAAGGAGAATTTCTGTATTCTTGAATATAAGATCAAAAAAGAAGAAGTTGAAAACGAAATAGAAAGATTCAAAGAAGCAGTAAGAGAGGCAAAAGAACAACTACAAGAAATTGAAAAAAAAGCAAGGGAAAAAATTGGTATCAAGGAATCTTAT
Organism: Candidatus Aerophobetes bacterium Ae_b3a; assembly: GCA_005223095.1. Classification (GTDB taxonomy): domain Bacteria; phylum Aerophobota; class Aerophobia; order Aerophobales; family AE-B3A; genus AE-B3A. The sequence continues at coordinate 23,109 of NJBQ01000019.1, read as the reverse complement.
ATTTTCCGAGCTCATCTTTCTATCCTGGAAGACCCTCTTCTTATAAAAGGCACCCTGAATAGGATAAGGAGACAAAAGTTAAATGCAGAAGCTTCTCTCAGGAATACTCTCAGAGATTTTCCTACAAGATTTGCCTCAGCACAAACAGGACTTATTAAGGAAAGATTCCGAGACGTTGAGGATATAGGAGGACGCATCCTGGCCAATTTAGTAAATAGACCTACCTTCACCCTTTCCCATCTTGAGGAGAATATAATAATAGTAGCCCATGACCTCGCTCCTTCTGATACTATATCTATGCAAAAAGAGAAGATATTAGGTTTCGCCACAGATATAGGAGGAAGAACATCTCACACTGCCATCATAGCCCGTTCTCTGGAAATCCCTGCCGTAGTGGGTCTAAGAGATATAACTAAAAGAACTAAACCTGGCTCCACCGTAATTCTAGATGGAAATACAGGCAGAGTAATAATCAATCCTACTGCCAAACAAATAGAAAGATATCAAGAAGAGCAGAAGAAGTTTTTCTCTTACAAAAAGAGATTGGAGACTGCAAAAGATTTGCCAGCTCAAACTATGGATGGTCGGGAAGTTGAATTAGCCGTTAATATCGCTGGTCCAGAAGAGATAGATATCGCTCTTGAAAACGGAGCAGAAGGAGTAGGACTGTACAGAACCGAATATCTCTATATGAACAGAACGACCCTGCCCACTGAAGAAGAACAACTGAAAGCTTATAAAGTAGTGGCTCAAAAGGCAAATCCTTACACCGTAATTATCCGCACATTGGACCTGGGGGGAGATAAATTTATCTCTCATTTTCCCGTGCCCCAGGAGATAAATCCTTTTATGGGTTGGCGGGCAATAAGATTATGTTTAGAAAAAGTAGACATTTTTAAAGTCCAATTGAGAGCTATACTGAGAGCAAGTCATTTTGGAAAAGTAAAAGTTATGTATCCTATGATCTCCGGGGTAGAGGAAGTTCGGAAAGCTAATAAAATCCTGCTTGAGGTCAAAAAAGAACTAAAAGAAAAGAAGATACCCTTTGCTGAAGATATAGACGTAGGAGCTATGATAGAAATTCCCTCAGCGGCCATAACGGCTGACCTTATAGCCAAGGAGGTAGATTTTTTCAGTCTGGGAACCAATGACCTTATTCAATACACCTTAGCTGTAGACCGAGTAAATGAAAAAGTAGCCTATCTCTATCAACCCACCCACCCTACTATCCTCAGATTGATTGATAATATCGTAAAATTTGCCCATCGGCAAAATATCTGGGTAGGGGCATGTGGAGAAATGTCTAGCGACCCTCTTTTTGTCCTGATTCTGCTGGGATTAGGGGTAGATGAGTTCAGTGTATCTCCCAGTTCTCTTTTGGAGATAAAAAAGATAATCAGAGGAATAAGATGGGATGAAACAGAGGAGATAGTTTCAAAACTCCTCAAGTTAAGCACATCTTCTCAAACCAGACGCTTTGCCCAAAGAAGGCTATCTAAAAAAATAAAAAAAATTCTAGAGGAAGAATAAAGGAGACAGAAATTGCTCGATAACCCAAAAGAAGTAGAAAAAACAGACCAGAGTAATATGAGAAAACTCCTGCTCGAGTTCCCCTCTCAATGTGAAAAAGCCATTCAATTAGCAGAAGAATTTACCATACCAGAAGAACTTTTCCAAAAAAGTGATAAGATTGTAGTTTGTGGCCTGGGAGGATCAGCCATAGGAGGGGACATACTAAAGATTCTTCTTAAACAGAGTCTAGAAATACCCATTTTGGTGAATCGCAGTTACGCCTTACCAGCAGCGGTGAACGAAAAGACCCTGACTTTCATAATTAGTTACTCCGGGAATACAGAAGAAACTCTCACTACTTATGAGCAGGTTATGAAAAGAAGATCTCGCCTTATTTCTATCTGTAGCGGGGGGGAGCTCAAGAAGCTAAGTGAAAAAGACAAAGTTCCTTGTCTTTTAGTCCCTCCTGGAATGCCTCCTCGAACTACTATAGGTTATCTATTTATTCCTCTCCTTAAAATTCTAGAGAAATTGAAATGGACCAATATACACAAGCAAAATTATGATGAATTACTGGAAGTTCTAAATGATATCCGGGATAGATACAGACCAGAGGTTCCTTTAAGTGAAAACCCCGCTAAAGCCCTTTCACAAAAATTGGCGGGGAAAATACCTCTTATTTATGGAGTAGAAGGCAAAACAGACGTGGTGGCCCATCGACTGAAGACCCAATTTAATGAGAATAGTAAAATCATAGCCCTCTGGGATGCTTTCCCCGAGTTAAGCCATAATGAAATTGTTGCCTGGGGAAAAGAGGGAAAGGTGGACTTTCAGCAATTCCATCCCTTATTCATCCGCGATGTAGAGGAAGGAGAAAGAATCAAAAAGAGAATAGAGATTACTCAATCCATAATAACAGAAAGAAAAGTAGGATGGGAAGAAATATGGACAGAAGGAAAAGACCATTTAACTAGAATTTTCTCCGCTATATACAAAATAGATTGGCTAAGCTTTTATTTGGCTATTCTACAAGGGGTTGACCCTACTCCTGTAGGGATGATAGATTTGCTAAAAAGAGAGCTGAGCAAACTTTAGATCTATCCTGGCAGGTAAGAAAATAACTGAGCTAAATTTGGGAAACCTGCTTTGCTTTGGTTTCCTGCATTTCGTCTATTTGATTAACAAAGTCATCAGTAAGGTTCTGAATATCTTTTTCTGCTCTTTTTTTCTCATCTTCGGAAATTTCTTTTCTTTTCTCTAAGTCCTCTATTTTTGCCCTAGCCACACGGCGTAAATTTCTAATGCTCACTCTCACCTCTTCAGCCCATTCCCTGGTAATCTTGGCTAACCCTTCCCTTCTTTCCTCTGTCAGAGGAGGAACAGCCAACCTGATTACATTACCATCATTACTAGGATTTATACCTAGATCAGAAGTAAGGATAGCCTTTTCTACATTCTTGAGAATACTTTTATCCCAGGGTTCTATAACTAAAAGGCGCGGTTCAGGAATGGATATACTGGCTAGTTGTTCTAAACTCATGCTGGAACCATAGCATTCTACCTTTACTTCGCTCACTAGATCCGCCCGAGCTCTTCCTCCTCGCATTTTTGAATACCTACCTGCTAGAGCTTGCACCGAATCCTTCATTTTCTCCTTAGTTTCTTTATGGATTTCCTTTATCATCTCTCTACTCCCCTCTGAGGACAGTTCCTCTGTCACTGGTGAATCGTATTTCGTGAATCGTGAATGGTTAATCAAACCCTACAATCATTTACTTTCTTGTTTGCGATTCACTATTCACCATTCACGATTTTGCCCCTATAAGGCTTCTTCAGAAAATGTCCTTCGGTAGACCATATAACTTCTTAGTTCATCAAGAAAACATTAGTCCTTGACTATGGTACCTACCTTTTCTCCTAGAACTATCCTTTTAATATTACCCCTTTTTTGAAGATTGAAAATAATAATAGGCAGACGGTTATCCATACAAAGAGAGATAGCTGTAGCATCCATAACTTTTAGTCGTCTATTAAGCACCTCCACATAACCTATCTCATCGAACTTCTCTGCTTTTTTGTCTTTAAAGGGGTCAGAAGAATACACTCCTTCCACTTTAGTCGCCTTTAGTATCACACCTGCTTCTATTTCTAAAGCACGCAGTGCTGCTGCTGTATCTGTAGTAAAATAAGGATTTCCAGTTCCTCCGGCAAAAATAACCACCCTATCCTTTTCTAAATGGCGCAAGGCCCTTCGCCGAATATAGGGCTCAGCAATCTCCTGCATTTCAATTGCTGTCTGTACTCTAGTAAATACTCCTATCCTTTCCAGGGTATCCTGCAATGCCAGGGCATTGAGTATGGTAGCCAGCATCCCCATATAATCAGCTGTGGTTCTGTCCATTCCCTCTCTGCTTGCTATCCCACCACGAAATATATTTCCACCACCCACCATTATTCCTATTTTCACCCCCAGGTTCTTAACCTCACTGATCTCTTCTGCGATGAGACGAACTCGACTGGAAGATATGCCGTAATTATTTTTGTCAGCAAGACTTTCTCCTCCTATCTTTAAGAGGATCCTATCCCATTTAATTGGTAATCGGCTCATCAGTCTTCTATCTCTCCTCTTAGTTCGTATCTGACAAAACGATAAATCTCAATGTTCTCTCCCACTTTAGCAATAAACTCTTGCAGATAATCCCTTGTTATTTTCTTATCATCTCTAAAAAAAGGCTGTTCCAACAGACATACCCGAGCATAAAATTTCCTTATTCGCCCTTCTATAATCTTGTCTATGATTTTTGCAGGCTTACTTTCCTTTTCTGCTTGTGCCTTAAGAACGGCTTTTTCTTCTTCAATTACCTCTGCCGGAATATCTTCAGGAGAATTCCACTGAGGATTGCAGGCCACCACATGCATAGCTATGTTTTTGCTAAATTCTTGAAATTTACTGTTTTTCGCCACGAAATCGGACTGGCAATGAACTTCTACTAATGCCCCCATTTTCCCATTGTGGTGAATATAAGAGGTAATTTTACCCTGAGTGGTCTTTTTCCCACTTTTCATCTCGGCAATCTCTATACCCTTTTTTCTCAAGACCTTTTTCGCTTTTTCAAAATCACCCCTGGTTTCTTGAAGTGCCTCCTTGCAGTGAAGAATTCCTGCTGAAGTCTCTCCCCGCAATCTCTTTATTTTTTCTAAAGAAACATCCATCGGTTATTTACCCCTTTAATTCTCTGTTTTTTAATCCTTTGCTTCTTCTTTCTTCTCAGATGTTTTTAGCTTTTTTATTGGCTTTTTTATTGTCTTTCTTATTGTCTTTTTTATTGTCTTTTTCTTAACCTTTTTCACCTGCGACTTTTCTTTTTCTGGTTTCTCTTTTTCTATTTTAACCTCTGCCTTTTTCCTTTTCTTTGTCTTAACTTCTTTCTTCTCAGATGCTTTTGGCTTTTTTGCTATTGCTTTAGATTTCTTCCCAACCCCTTTTTCCTTTTCTTTTATCTTCTCTTCTACCTTCTCTTCATCCTTCCTGAGTATTTTCTTTTTCACCCGTTTTTTCGATATCTCTTCTTTCTTTTCTTCAATTTTTTCTATCTGCTCTATTGCTTTCTCTTTTTTCTCTTTTACTTCAATCTCAACCTTCTCTATTTCTGCCTTCTCCTCTATCTCTTCTTTCTTTTCTTCAATTTTTTCTATCTGCTCTATTGCTTTCTCTTCTGCTTTTGTTTCAACTTCTTCTATTTCTTCTTTTTCCTCTGCTGCTTCTTCCATTTCTCTCTTCTTCCGCCAGACTTCACTGCCCTCCATAATAGCATCAGTCACCTTAGAAGTAATCAATCTAATACTCTTTATAGCATCATCATTGGCAGGAATAAGATAATCTATCATGTCAGGATCGCAATTGGAATCCACAATAGCTATGATAGGAATAGCCATTCTTTTTGCCTCTTTAACAGCTGTCTCCTCTACTTTCACATCAGTAATATAAACGCCGTCGGGTAGCTCATTCATATCCTTAACTCCCCCCAAGTTTCGACTGAGCTTCGCTAGCTCCCGGCGTAAAACCATCTCTTCTTTCTTGGGATAATTTTCCCATACGTTCTCTTCTTCTTGTTTCTCCAAATCATTTAGTCTAGCAATTCTTTTCTTTATGGTGGAGAAATTAGTCAGAAATCCTCCCAACCACCGGCTATTAATGTAGGGAGCATCACATCTTTTTGCCTCTTCTTCAATACACTTCTTTGCCTGACGTTTGGTCCCCACAAATAGGATCTTCCCCTCTGCCGCGGCTAAATTTCTAATAAACTCACAGGCCCCTGCTATTTTTTTCACCGTGACACTAAGATCGAGGATATGCATTCGATTTCTCTCTTGGTAAATGTAAGGTTTCATTTTGGGATTCCATGCACTTCTACGATGACCAAAATGAGCTCCTGCTTCTAATAGTTCTTTCATCCTAACCATAGGCATCTGTTCCTCCTGCTTATTGCGCTTTTTTCAGTTATTAATAGACATTTTAGTTTAAAAAATCCCTTTCTCTACACGGATCAACAAGGGATATTCCTTCACCACTGACAAATCACTAATTCTCTTAAGGGCATCTTGAATAGCCTTTTCCCTTGCCTTATGAGTGAGCATTATTATAGGCACTGAATCTGTGCTATTTCGGGCCTCCCCTTTCTGTAGAACTGACTTGATACTTATATCATAATCCCCTAAAATTCCAGATATTTTTGCTAAAACACCGGCTCGATCAAGAACGCTGAACCTCAAATAATAATTACCTTCAATCTCTCCTATCTTTCCTAAATCCATATTTTCACTGCATCCTGGCAAGAACAACTTTCTACCTTTAGCCACGCAAATCAAATCTTCCAATATGGCAGCCGCTGTAGGATATTTGCCAGCCCCTGGAGCCTGCATCCCTATTTCCAGTCCTATTTCATCCCTCAGTTCAATGCCATTCTCTATTCCCTCTAAACGAGCTAATCCTTTACCTATTGGAAGAAGGGCAGGATGAACTCTTGCTTCCAAATAGTTATCTTCTTGCCTGGCAATGGCCAGAAGTTTTACCCTATATCCTAACTCTTGAGCAAAAAGAATATCTTGATAGGAAATCCTTCTAATCCCTTCTATGAAAAAAGAATCAAGAGACGGGAAGAATCCCGTAGTCAAGCCAAGCAAAACTACCAACTTATGGGCTGTATCAAAACCATCAATATCGTCAGAAGGGTCCTTCTCCGCATAACCAATTTCTTGTGCTTTTTTGACCATAGAAAACAAATCCTCTTTTGTCTTTTCCATCTCTGTTAGTATATAATTGCATGTCCCATTAAAAACCCCTATTAACTTACTAATCCGGAGAGGAGAGGAGGTTATACTCTCTATAAGGCGGTAACTAGCGATATTAGACCCTCTTACTCCTAAATAGCAATTATTCTCACTGGCTTCTTTAAAAATTCGACTTCCTGCCCGAGCCAAAAGAGCTTTGTTAGCAGTTATTACATTTTTACCTCTTTTCAAAGCCTCTAATATTATCTCTTCAGCAGGATATATCCCTCCCATCACTTCTATAATAGTATCAATTTTTGGATTTTCCAGAATCTCCTTATGGTTTGTAGTTAATAAATGGGGAGAAAGAGAAAGCGGTCTCTCTTTGTCTAAATGTTTAATAGCTATTTTCTCCAAAACAAATTCATAATCTCCCTTTTCTTCTTTTTTTCGGAGAAGAAGTTCTACTATTCCTCTTCCTACTGTTCCCAGTCCAAACAATCCAAGACGGATTATCTTTTTCCCCATTTCTAACACCTTTTCATTTAAAATAATACTGGAATATGCCTCTTTTGTCAAATACCGGCACCTGATGGCTAGAACGTACGGTTTGGAAAAATTTTTGATAAAAACTACTACTCACCTTGGAGGGATGGTGTAGATGGGATATTCTTGATTTCAAAAAGGGTGAATTAGGTTTTTCTTTTTTTTCCTAACTCGTCTATCTTTTTCTCCAATCTCTCAATATCATCCTTGCTAGCTATATTAACTCTGGAAAGCATCTCCTCCACTTTATCTCCTATCTTTCTTTCTACTTCTGCCTTCTCTTCCCTCCCTCTTTTAATTATTTCTCCCAAAAAATCTTCTTTCTCACCCCAGGAAATCTCTCCTTTTTTTGCCAACTCCTCTACTAATTCCTCTATTTTCTCCTGGGTAAGGGCAAATACTCCAAGTCCTGAGAGAAATAGCTTTCTCAACAATTGGTCCAATTCTCCCACCTCCCTCATTTTCGTATTGCCTATATCGTATCGCGTATTGCACAATACGCATCACGAATTCGGATGAACTATCAACAATGAGCTACGAAGTGTTAAGGTACCTCATAGCAATCCAGCATCACACCCATTTAGTCTATTATACAAAAAGTCTGCAAAAGGTCAAAATATGCCTCAGGACGATTCCTTTCTATGCGGCAAAGTAAGCCAATGTAGTCTGTAATCACTTCTCTTGTCCTCTATAGGTCCGCTCATGTAACTTCAATCGAAAAAGGGGCGGCTGCACTATCCTATTTCCCTATGCAAAAATGAGAGAAAATCTGATCCAGAATGTCATCAGCAAGTACCTCCCCTGTAATCTCTCCTAATCTATCTATAGCTTCCCTCAAATCGAAAGCTATAAGCTCTTCAGACAGTTCGCCTCTTATTCCCAGGAGAGCTCTCTCTACGTTTTGTCGTGCCTGCTCTAAAACCTGCTCCTGCCTTATGCTTAGAATAAAAGAATCACTGGAAGAAAGGGTTGCCTCTTTTAAGGCAAACCCTGCTGTTCTTTCTTTAAGTTTTTCTAAGTTAATCTCCTCGGTAGCTGATATCTCTACCACCTCTTGACCAGGAAAGAAAGACTCAATTTTCTCTTTATCTATTCTCTGGGGTAAATCTATCTTGTTCACAATCAACAGGGTCTTTTCCTTTTCCATTCTTTCAAAAATTGAAATATCCTCTTTTTCTAGGGGAAGAGAACCGTCAACCATCAAAAGTATGATATTTGCTTCCTCTAATTTGGCATGGGTTCGGCGCACGGCTTCCTCCTCTATCTTACCTTCTACCTCTCTTAGTCCTGCTGTATCAATAATCCACAAAGGAAATCCTTTAATGTTTATCATCTCTTCGATGGTATCTCGCGTTGTTCCCGGAGTATGACTGACGATAGCTCTTTCTCTCTGCAGAAGAGTGTTTAGAAGACTGGATTTGCCGACATTAGGTCTTCCTACGATTACTGCCTTTAAACCCTCTTTATAGACCCTTCCCCTTCTGGCCGTTTTTAGAAGTAGAGCAATCTGGACTAAAATATCTTTAAGGCGGCTCTCTTCATCTTTCCTGGATAAATGCTCAATATCCTCTTCTCCAAACTCTATTTCTGCCTCCAGGCAAGAGAGAAAATCAACCATTTTTTTCTTAAGGGTGTTAATCTTCTCAGATAATCCTCCCTTTAGCTGATTTAGCGCTATTTGCAGGCTTTTTTCTGTTTTCGCCTGCACCACCTCCAGCACACTCTCGGCTTGAGCAAGGTCAATTCTTCCATTCAAGAAGGCTCTCTTAGTAAATTCCCCCGCTTCAGCCAAACGAGCACCGAGTTTTAATGTAAGTCGTAAGGTTTTTCGTAAGGGGACAGGGCCAGAGTGACAATTTATCTCCGCTATATCTTCTCGGGTGTAGCTTTTAGGCGCTGGCATTAAAGTAAGCAACACCTCATCTATTAATTCTTTGCTCTCAGGATCAATTATCCATCCATAGTGAGTCTTAAAGGGAGTCTTCCAGTTGACCTTTTTCCCACAGGAAGGTTGGAAGATTTTCCTGGCTATAAGAAAAGATTCTTTGCCACTCATTCTCACAATGCCTATACCAGATTCTCCTATAGGAGTAGCAATAGCAGATATAGTATCTTCAGATATCATTTTGCATTTTTGGCTGGCTGGGAAGGAGACATCCTTCGACGAATCAAAAATTGTTGGAAAATAGAAAAGAGGGTAGAGGTAAACCAATAGAGCATTACCCCAGAAGGGAGGGACCACAACATTACAATAATGAAGATGGGAAAGAATTGCATCATCTTAGCCATTCCTTGCTGTTGCCCTGCTGTTTGTATCTGAGTCTTTTGAGTGATTCTCTGTTGCAGGAACATAGTTACCCCCAGGGCTAAAAGCAAAGGAATATTGGGTTCACCCAGATTCTTTATCCAGAGGAAAGAGGGATTGTCAGAAAAGTTGAAATTGAGAAGAGCTCGGTAAAGAACAAAAATAATCGGCATCTGAATTATGAGAGGGAAACAGCCGGACATGGGGTTAACCTTATGTTTTCTATATATCTTCATCATTTCTACCTGCATTTGTTTGGGATCACCTTTGAACTTAGCCTGCACAGCCTTTACCTCAGGTTGAATAACCTGCATTTTATGCATAGAAGTAAATTGTTTAAAGGTTAGAGGAAACAGAGCCCCATATATGAGAAGGGTTAAGAGAATAATAGCTATTCCGTAGTTGTGAGTAAAACTGTAAAAGAAGAGGAGAATCTTTATCAACACTACTGAGAGCTGGCCCCAAATACTGAGGTCAAGTGCTCCTGTTAGATCATAGTCCTCTCCATTTATCTCTTTGATTCTGTCATTGAGCGACCTAATCTCACCATAGCTCTGAGGACCGGCATAGATTATCCATCTACTCTCAGATTTGTTATCTTCAAATCCCCAGAATTCTGAACGGAACATCCCTCCCCTTGGCCAATCCAAAGAAGCAAGTATAACCAGTAGCTCTCTTTTTTGCCGCAGCCCCATCCATTTTACTCCCCGTCCGTAATCCCGCTGCACACCTTCTTTCTTCTCTTCTTGAAGTTTATCATTAAAGAAGACTAACCGCTCCTCCTCTTTATATTCATCACCTATCATCGACGGCCAGGTAAGCTCATAGCTACTGCCTAAAGGCAGGTTTTGTGTTTCAATAGAAAGAAATATATGGTATCCTAGCCTAGAAATCTCAAGATTTTTGAATAATTTGAATCTCCTTTCTTCATCCTCCCAGGTAAAGACAACTCTTCTCTCCCCCTCTTTCTGAACCTCAAAATCCTCCTTGGATAGATTTATTCTTTCTCCTTCCGGTAAGAATAGATTCAATCCCAGGCTGTAAGTACTCCTTCCCACCAATTCTTTTTTTTCTTTTTTCAGATACCAGGATTTAACTATCCCTCCTCGAGAAGTCAAAACCACTTTTACATACTCATTTTCCAGAATTATCTCTTCTCCCTTTTCTAATTGTGAAGAAGGAAGGATTTCTCCCGGTTGAGGAGCTTCTCCCTCCCAAATGGGGGATTCCGTCGCTTCCTCTGTAGACGGCGGCAAAGCAGGCTGTCGACCAAGAATAAAAAAGTTATATAATAAAAGCACTACTACCGATAAAACAATAGCCATGATAAGATTCTTCTGCATTAAGTAACTCCTTTTATTTTGTTGTTGCTCGCTCGCATCCTACTCCTTACTGGACAGGATCATAACCTCCCAGATAAAAAGGATGGCACCTCAATATTCTTTTTATGCCCAACCAACAACCCCTGACTAACCCATACTTTTCTATAGCCTGCCGGCTATAGTCAGAACAGGTAGGGTAGAAGCGACAGGAAGCAGGTAAGATTGGAGAAATAAACTTCTGATAAAATACTATCGTTCCTATGCCTACTTTTTTAATCATTTTTACTCCGCAAGGCACACCCCCATTCTTTTTTCCCCTCTCTATCGCTTTTCTATTGAGTTTAAGGTTTATATTATATCCTATCTTACCCTTTTTTGTCAAGCTCGCCTGTCAAGCCGTTTAAATACTTGACTAGAATCCTAAGCAATGATATAATAACACCAGATTGAAAATATGGTAAGAGGAAGAAGGCAGACTAAGGGAACCGGGTGAAAATCCCGGGCAGTTGCGCTGCTGTAATGGGAAGCGAAACCCCGAAAACCACTGGAACTTTTTGTTCTGGGAAGGTGGGGAAGTAGATAGTCCCTGAGCCAGAAGACCTGTCTGTTTTCGGGTGAATCTTTCTTTGCGCTTAACAAAGAAGGTATTTTTTTATGAGATTGCCACGCCTGCCTTGGGCAGATTGGCAATAACGGAAAAAATGGGAAAAGTTATCTTTATTACCGGAGGAGTGAGAAGTGGTAAGAGCAAATATGCCATTAAACTGGCCAAAAATATAGCCAATGAAGTAATTTTTCTAGCTACAGGTATAGCTAAAGATGAGGAGATGAAAAAACGCATAGAAGAGCATAAAAAATCTCGACCCGACCGCTGGAGAACCATTGAAGAAACAAAAAACATTTCCTCTATTCTTCTTGACATTCAACCTCCCTGTGAGCTGGTTATTATAGACTGCTTAACTTTCTTTGTTTCCAATCTTCTTCTGGAAGGAGTTAATGAAGAAACCATTCTGCAAGAAATAAAAAAAATAGTTGATATTATGCTGCAGGTTGACTATACGACTATAGTGGTCTCAAATGAAGTAGGAGGAGGGGTAGTACCAGATAACGAATTGGGAAGAAGATTTAGAGATATCATCGGCCTGACTAATCAAATAATGGCTAAATCTGCCCATGAGGTCTATCTAATAGTATCAGGTATACCGGTCAAACTAAAGGAGAATTTTGATGGAGAAGTTGAAAAAAACCATTCAGGCCATTAAACCAATCAGCACTGAATTTATGAAAAAGGCACAAGAAAGACTGGATAATCTTACCAAACCCAAGGATAGTCTAGGCAGACTAGAGACTCTGGCCAAGAAAGTGGTAGGTATCACACACAAAGCAAACCCTACTCTGGACAAAAAGGTAATCTACACCATGGCAGGTGACCATGGTGTAGTTGAAGAAGGAGTAAGTGCTTTTCCCCAGGAGGTTACTCTCCAGATGGTTTATAACTTCCTTGAGCAAGGAGCAGCCATTAATGTATTAGCAAAAGGAGTAGGAGTAAAAGTTATAATAGTAGATATGGGTGTAGCTGCCAGATTGCAGTCGCATCCAGCTCTTGTTATAGAAAAGATAGGATATGGCACAAAAAATATAGCCAAAGGCCCGGCAATGAGTAGAAAAGATGCCCTCAGAGCCATCACATCTGGAATTACGCTTTTTGAAGATGAGTTAAATGAAAATGGGATTGATATAATGGGTACTGGCGAAATGGGCATCGGCAATACAACTCCCAGTAGCGCTATCGTAGCCTGTTTTACTGGAGCCAAAGTCAAGGATGTTACCGGTCAAGGAACGGGAATCAGTGAAAGCGGGCTGCAAAACAAGATAAAGGTAATTGAAAGGGCACTCAAGATTAACAATCCCGATCCTCGAGATCCTCTTGATGTTTTAAGTAAAGTGGGTGGGTATGAGATTGGGGGTCTTGTTGGCTGTATATTAGCTGCTGCCAGACATCAGGTCCCCGTAGTAATAGATGGATTCATTTCCACAGCAAGTGCCTTAATTGCTGTTAATCTTGCCCCACTAATCAAAGATTATATCTTTGCTGCTCACAAATCAAAGGAAAAAGGCCATCAAATCGCCCTTGACTATCTTAATCAATCTCCTCTTCTTGATCTGGATATGCGACTGGGAGAAGGAACAGGAGCTGCTCTGGGCATAAACCTGCTTGATCTCTCCCTTAAACTCCTTACTCAAATGGCTACTTTTCAAGAGGCTGGGGTAGGTACAGAAAAAGAGAGCGTATAGCGTTCAGCGGATAGCGTATAGTAAAAACAAAAAACTCAAAAAATTTTGTAGTTTGGCAAAAAGATAGGAAAGAATAGAAAGTATCTAACGATATACTATATACAATATCAGGGTCTATCAAATCCAGGCTAAAAGGAAAATCTCGAAATTGAAGGGTCTATTTATAGCTTTGCAATTTCTCACCATCATCCCCCTGCGACCTTCAGCCAGGCTAGAAGAAAGAGATATAGCCCACTCAATGAGTTTCTTTCCCTTGGTGGGAATGATGATAGGGGGATTCCTAATAATAATTAATCTGATAACCTCCAGGTATCTCTCCCCTTTCATTGCTAATGCCTTAATACTAATAGGATGGGTCGGGATTACCGGTGCTTTTCATTTAGATGGATTTGCCGATACAGTGGATGGACTCTGCGGCGGCAAAAATAAAGAAGAAATATTGAGCATAATGGAGGACAGTTTCATTGGGGCTAAGGGAGCAATTGCTCTTATCTTGCTATTGCTATTAAAATTCACCCTGCTGGTAGGACTCACTAATGATTATAAGGATTATGCTCTACTCTTTGCCCCGATAGCAGGAAGATGGTCTATGGTAGCAGGAATATATTTATCCTCTTATGCCCGGAAGGAGGGACTAGCTAAAGTATTTTTTAGCCATAAAACGGGAAGAGAGATTTTTTGGGCAAGTCTAATAACTTTTTGCCTGGGGTTGATCTTATTTAAAATTGAATTCTTCTATATTATAGGAATAGCCCTGGCAACAAACTTGTTTTTGATAACCTATATCAAAAGAAGAATAGGAGGACTTAGCGGAGATAATCTGGGAGCACTGAATGAGATTATCGAAGTCATTACTCTTTTTTCTATTTATTACCTCACCAATTAACCAACGAGATACGAGATATGTTAGCTAAACGAATAATGATTCAAGGAACAGGGTCAGGAGTAGGTAAAAGTGTCATTGTTGCGGCTCTTTGCCGAATATTTAAACAGGATGGCTATAAAGTTGCTCCTTTTAAGGCCCAAAATATGGCTCTTAACTCTTTTGTCACCGGTGCAGGGGGCGAGATGGGAAGAGCTCAGGTAGTACAGGCCGAAGCAGCTGGGATTGAACCCACCGTAGATATGAATCCCGTTTTAATTAAGCCTACCAGCGATGTGGGAGCTCAAGTAATCGTCAGAGGTAGGCCCGTTGGCAATATGCTTGCTAATTACTACCATAATTATAAGATTAAACTTATTCAGATAGTATCCGATTCATTCCTCAATCTGGCTCGCCAATACCAGATAATAATCATAGAAGGAGCAGGTAGCCCGGCTGAGATAAACTTAAGGGAAAATGACATCGTCAATATGAAAATGGCACAGATAGCTAACTCTCCTGTTCTCCTGGTAGGTGATATTGATAAAGGCGGAGTTCTTGCCTGGCTCGTGGGAACACTAGCACTTTTAACAGAAGAGGAAAAAGGGCGTGTAAAGGGACTAATCATCAATAAATTCCGTGGAGATATAAATATACTTAAACCCGGTCTGGATTATCTGGAGAAAAGGTGTCAAAAGGATATTCTGGGAGTAATCCCTTATTTTAAGAATATACGAATAGAAGAGGAAGATTCACTCCCTCTGGAAAAAGCTACCCCTTCCCCTTCCGGAGAAAAAAGGAAAATTAATATCGAAATTATTTACCTACCCCATATTTCTAATTTCACCGACTTCGATCTTTTAGAAAAAGAGGAGGATGTATCTTTACGCTATATAGGACGTAATCGCAGGATAGGAAACCCAGACTTGTTAATCATTCCCGGAAGTAAAAACACTATTGATGACCTTCTCTATTTAAAAAAAACCGGCTATTATTCACAAATCTTGACTCTAGCTAAAAAGGGAAAGGTAATATTGGGAATTTGTGGTGGATACCAGATGTTGGGAAAAGAAATTCTGGATCCTCACCATATTGAATCTAAACAAGAAAAAATCCAGGGATTAGGGCTATTAAATATCACTACTATCCTGAAATTAAGTAAAATTACCTCCCAGGTAAAGGCTCATCTTATAGAAAAAGAATTTTTCACTGTAGAAGAAGAAATTGCCGGATACGAGATTCATATGGGCACAACTAAGCTCCTACGAGGGGTACAGCCCTGGCTCACAATTACCAGAAGGTTATCTCAATTAGTAAATATTGAAGATGGAGCTATTGATAAAGAAGCAAGAATTATGGGTACCTATATTCACGGTTTATTTGATAACTATCATTTCAGAAGAGCTTTTCTTAACTATTTGAGAAAGAAAAAGGGATTATCCTCCTATCATCCTCAAACTCATATTTCTGCAGCAGAACAAAAAAATAGAGAATATGATAAATTAGCTGGATTGGTGCGTCACAATCTAGATATGGAAAAAATATACCAAATTCTAAGTGAATGGTGAGCAGTTAAATGCTGAACGGCAATTAGCCATCTAACTACTTAACCGATTAACCACTCACCATTCTGCTTACAGCTTTTTTAAGTGAGGAGAAAATTAACCACTTGCCAATTAACCATTTAAGCAAAAGAATTGCCGAATTTAAGTTTGATGAAAGACAGGCAGTATCTACAAAGAGAGAAAAAAATGGAAAGAATATTGGATTTAGAGAAAAGATTGGTTAAAGAGGGGATAAACCTGGAAGACTTAATAAATACAGCTCTGGAGATGTATATTCCCCACCCGAAATTGGGAACTAAAGAGGAAATGGTTCGGAAACTAAAGGAAGAATTCAAAAAGACTTTTCAAGATGTAAATGTCTGCGCTCTGGTCATAGCCGGACTCTACCTGGAAGAAGCGGGAAAAAAAGGATTGATTCCTGGTCTATCCAAAGAAGAGTATGAAAAGGACCCAGTGCATCTCATTGCCGATGAACTACTGGGAATTCAGATTGCTCAGTATATTGCTGGCAGCCGGGCATTATTTGAATTCGAGAGGTTTGACAAGAAGAAACCGGGTATCTTAAAAGGGCTTCCTCCCGTTATGGATGATGTAATTGGTGGATTAATTGCTGGAGTCCTGGTGAAAGTATGTTCCTAAACAATATGTAGGGAGTAATTAATTGGCATGGGATATTTTCTTCAACGCCTCTTGAGAAGAATCAAAAAAATCCTTTAGCCTAATCTCCTCTCCTCTTGCTTCTTAAGACAAGCGCTGTTAAGGTTAATAACAGAGCAAAAATGGACAGAAAGATAAAGCTCACTTCGTATGAGCCTGTCCTATCTTTGAGCAAACCGGTCACATAAGGGCCGAAAAGCATTCCCATACTAGCAAACATAGAGAGGATGCCAAAGCTTAATCCCAGATTCTCAGGCCTGGAAATCTTTGGCAGTAAAGAGAAAACCGGTGCTGGCACAAGTGCCACCCCCAACCCCATGACAACCATTGGCAAAAGGAAATTGCCCCCTCTGGCAATAGAATAAAATGCCATTGCCATAATTATTCCACCTACTGCGATGAAAACCTCGTTATTGCCGACTTTATCCATTAAACGACCAATTAGTGGACTTAACCCCAAGGGACCCCAGGAAAGTAAGCTGGTCAGGAAACCAGCAAAGCCAATAGTGTATCCTTTGGAGATGAAAAAATCCGGGGCAAAAGTAATAAATGAAACCAGGGATGCACTAAAGAACATCCAGCAAAATCCTACTGACCACATCAAGGTTCCGACCTTTAATAAGCTTGAGAACAATCCTGGTTGTCTTTCCTTCTCACTGGCTATTCCTTGTGGCCGTTTTGACACAGGTTTATAGAGAATTACAAAGGATGTTAGCCCTGCCGCACCTATTATCATGGTGATGAATATCGGCACTCGCCAACCTAGACTCTCAGCCAATCTACCAAAAGTTGTAAAACATACGATTGCACCAACAGGCATTACAGTATTAAAGATTCCCATTGCTGTTCCTATCTCACGTCCTCTAAACCACTGCGAAACTATTTGCGCAGACACTATAAAGACAGCTGTAGCTCCAATCCCAGTAATAACTCGTCCTAAACCAGCGTAAAGAAAAGAATGGCTAAGAGCAAAGATTAAGGCTCCTACAATTATAAGGATTAGAGAAATCACCCCCATCTTAAAGGAACCCCAACGGTCAGAAAATGAACCGAACAAAACCGCCAGGAATATGGTTGGCAACGCAAAAAGACTCACCAGCAGACCAGCCTTAGCATGAGTTAAATCCAAATCCTTAATAATCAAGGTAAGGATAGGCGGTAGAGACTGTATTGAGAAAGCCAATCCCAGCATACAGAGATAAGAGAGGATAAGGATAACCCAGCGATATCTACTTCCTGACATATTTCATCCTTAATAATTCTTAATATTCCTTACCCTTGGGCTAGAATAATTCCCTGAGGGCATCCTTTCCAGACAAGCTTAGATGAATCTCAGCACTTGTCAATCCAGTTGGGGAGACGCGGCGCGGAGGCTTCCTTTTTGAGAGTTAAAAACATATTCTTTAAATTTCCTCTCATCTTAGAGTGCTTCCTGCTCACTATCCAGATCTCTCTTACTCTCTGAAAGTAATAACTCCTGCTATACCGCCTCTTTAAAAAGTGTGCAGTATCATTATAGCCAAAAGAATTCGGGAGTGATACGTATCAGCACACCTCCCTTGCCTGAAAAAGGAAGAACTCTTACTTGGAAAAGCTTCTTAAAGGTGGGTTTATAGAGGAATACTAAAAACTGGCAGAGGCCAGGGTTAGGAATTGGTTGAGTAGTCAGTCTCTGTTGTGCTGACTATCGACAGAATCATTAGTTGAAAGAGATTATTTAGCCTACAGGAGACTTGACAAGAATAAGTATTTATCTCATACTGTTAAATGATGAAGATGGACAAAGTGACATCCTCCCCACCCGCAAGGGGTGGGGCTTCCAGCGGCAATTTTCGTGAATAGGCCTCAGAAAGTGGTATTGGATGCAGAGCTTATAATAAGGGAATCAGCATAGAAAAATTAAGTTCTTTTTGGTGTGAGGAGTAAACACTAGAAATTAAGGTCAGAAAGGGGGTGAGGGAGTAAATGGACCGATATAGATTAAGGTTGAACTCACTTTGAAGAAAAGGAGGATAGAAAATGAGTAAGATCGTAAAGCGCGTGACAATTCTGAGCATCGGTATTGCTTTGCTGATGCTAATGCTTGTCGGGGCGTCAGCTCAAGGGAAAGTGACTCTGCGATTATGGCATGGGCTTGGTAATGTAGACGGTCCTTACTTTCACAAGTTGATAGAGGAATTTAACCAGACCCACCCTGAGATAGATATACAGCCGCGAACATGGGGAGACTGGGGACAATTTTATGACAAGCTTGCCATTAGTATAAAAGTAGGAACGGCGAGTGATATAGTAACGTTTCATACGTCTAATATTCCCCGGTTTGCTGCTATAGAAGGGTTCTATCCCATTACGCAAGAGATAGCCGAAATGGGGCTAAAAGGGGAAGATTTCTTCGAGCCTACATGGCAAGGGACCTTCTACGAGGGTGAGCAATACGCTGCTCCCTTGGATTTCCATCCCCAGTCCATGTACTACAACGTTAAACATTTCCGTGAGGCAGGGCTGGATCCGGCTAACCCACCCTATACTTTGGAGGAGTATATAGCAGCAGGGAAAAAATTGACTCAAGATCGAGATGGGGACGGAAAAACCGACCAGTGGGGTTATGTGTTTAATATGGACACGTGGGCAGTTCAATTCTGGAGTACAATCCCTCAATACGGTGGTCAGGTTATCGATGAGGATATGTGGAAATGCCTTTTGGATAGCAAAGAATCCATCCAAGCTCTGCAAGTTTGGGTAGACATGGTTGAAAAGTATGGGATCTCACCTGCAAAATGTACAGAAGATATGCAGCTATTCATTACGCAAAGGGCATCCATGAAATCTGACGGAACTTGGATTCTACTTGGTCTTAAAGAACAGGAACCAGAACTAGAATGGGATAATACTGTTTTCCCAAAATTCGGAGTAAATCCGGCCGTATGGGTGGATAGCCACGCTTTTGGGTTACCAGTTCAAAAAAAACGAGATGCAGAAAAAATAGAGGCTTCACTCCAGTTTATTGAGTGGATGGTGACTCATCCTCTTCGTTGGGTAAGAGCCGGACATGTTCCTGCCAATCGGGAGGCAGCTTTTAGTGAAGAATTTAGAACAGAGTGTCCACACCAGTACAACGCCTCTCTTCAGTACGCCGCGTTGACTTATCTGCCTCGGACCGTACACTTGCGTGAAATTTGGTCTCGGCTAGGTACGGCTTTTCAATCGGCTACGCTTGGAGAATTAACGGCTGAGGAAGCACTAAAAAAAGCTACAGCAGAAATAGACAAATTTCTGGACGGACGATAAATAGCCGGTGAATTTAGGGGCGGGTTGAGAGGCATTCTTTCCTCCCCGCCCGCCCTCCTACTTATTAAAAGTGAGAAGATTGAAAGCAAAACCTAAGACTAGAATAAAAACAGGTTTAGAAAAATCTATAGGCGAAAATAGTGTTTTTTATCCTTATCTTTATCTTCTTCCTTATGCTCTTTTCTTCCTGATTTTCTGGGTTTATCCTCTCTTTGATGGCTTTTATGTTTCTCTTTGTCGATACGATTTTGCTGAGACACAAAGAACTTTCATAGCTTTTAAACACTACATTTCTTTGCCCTTTGACCCTTTATTTAGAGCTAGCTTCATTAATACGTTTATATTCGTGCTAGAAACAACGCCTTTGATAATAGGGGTAGGATTAGCCTTCGCTCTTCTGCTAAATTTGTCTTTCTTGAAAGGCAAAACCGTTCTCAGAGTGTTACTCATTTCTCCATTTATGCTTTCTATAGCAGCCGTCTGTATGACTTGGGAGTGGATCTTGGGATCTCAATTTGGTCTGTTGAACTATTATTTTAGTCAACTCAGATTACCCACACAAACTTGGCTCCTAGAAAAAGGCTGGTCCTTATTTGCAGTAGTGCTAACCACACTGTGGTGGACAGTAGGCTTTAACACAATACTTTTCCTGGCAGGTCTGCAGGAAATCCCCGACGTTCTACACGAAGCAGCAAAAATAGATGGTGCGGGTAGATGGAGTAATTTCTGGTACATTACGTTACCTTGTTTGAGGCCTGTTCTATTATTTATAATTGTTATGCAGATTATCGCATCCTTCAAGATATTCGGACAAGTTTTTATTATGACAGGGGGGGGTCCTGCTGAGAGTTCACGTGTCATGGTGCAGCATATCTATGAAACAGGATTTCAGTATTATCGTATGGGCGAAGCTTCAGCCATTGCCTGGGTGCTATTTGTCATCATAATGGTCTTTACTCTAGCGCAATTCAAGGTTCTATCGAAGCAAACAATAGAATATTAAGGCCCTTTGAAAGCGTACCAAAATGGTTAAGAGAAACCTAATAAAAAAAATCAATCTAGGTGTTATCTCTGCGTTAATTTTCGCTTTCGCTCTTATTTGGTTTTCTCCCATCCTGTGGATGGTCTCAACTTCCTTAAAACCTGAAAAATATACAATTGAATGGCCGATACATTGGATACCGCGTTCGGTTACTCTAGAAAATTATTACTCTGTGATATTCGAGAGCGTTATTAATATTTTCCGGCCTTTCTTCAACAGCCTATTTATAGCATCAGCTGTAATAGTCCTTACTTTGCTGACATCTTCGCTAGCAGCTTATGCTTTTTCTCAACTTAGGTTTAAAGGGCAAAATGTCCTATTTTTCCTGGTCATATCCACGCTTATGATACCAGAAGAAGTTCTTCTTGTTCCCCGATATTTACTACTCTATAAACTTCAAATGATCAACAGTTACAACGCGCTGATTTTGCCTATGGTTGCTAGCCCCTTCGGTATTTTTCTTTTAAGGCAGTTCTTTTTAGGCATACCTCGTGACTTACAAGATGCAGCAAGGATAGATGGATGCAGCAAATTCAGGATCTATTACCAGATAATCTTGCCGCTTTCCAAACCTGCTTTGGCAGCTTTGGCGATATTTACTTTTCTTGCAAATTGGAACTCTTTCACATGGCCTCTAATCGCTATAGACAGTATTGAGCTAATGACTGTTCCGATCTTTCTGGCTACCTTCCACGCTTTTGGCGTAATTATGTGGGGCAGACTAATGGCAGCAGTATCATGTGTAACCTTACCGATCCTTATTTTCTTCTGTATAGCTCAAAGAGGAATCATTAAAGGTATAACTCTTACAGGACTAAAAGGCTAACCTGGCATGTCCGCTAGATTTGGAAAAATCGTGCTAATAGTGGTTATAATAATAGGAGCAACAGTATTTTTCCAAGTTTGGGGGAATTCTCAAGCTAAAAAGAAAGGAGATGATATGAGAAGTGAATACCCTCGTCCCAGTTTTAAGAGAAGCGAATGGGTCAATCTAAACGGAGTATGGGAATTTGCTTTTGACGACCAAAACCTTGGAGAAAAGGAGGGATGGTCCCAAGGAACAATTCATTTCGGCAAAGATATTACGGTTCCCTTCCCTTTTGAAAGCGAGCTGAGCGGAATTGGTGATACATCTTTTCATGAGTATGTCTGGTATAAAAAGATATTTACAGTTCCCGAGCAATTTCAAGGCCAAAGAATACAGGTGAATTTTGGCGCAGTAGATTATGTAGGTAAGGTCTGGATAAATGGAAAACTTCTAGGAAGCCATGTAGGAGGCTATACTCCGTTCAGTTTTGATATTACCGATTTTCTTAAAGAAGGAAAAAATATCCTGGTGGTCAAAGCCGAAGACAGTAAAACTACTGAACAGCCTCGCGGGAAACAGTCTTGGAAACTCCACTCTTTTGCCTGCTTTTACACTAGAACAACGGGAATTTGGCAAACAGTTTGGTTAGAGCCGCTTCCTCTAACACGAGTGGAAAAAGTAAGACTGCATACCAATATCAACCGATCGACTGTTCACTTTGATGTCTGGATAAAGGGAAAACGTGGCCCTAAAGTGCTACAATTGGATATCATAACGCCAGTTAAAAAAACGATCGCTTTTTCTCGAGAATTCAGGCTATCTGAGGATAGCCAAGTTCTTAGTTTTGATGTTGCTATTCCCGACGCACAACTTTGGTCTCCCGAGGATCCAAATCTCTACCAAGTCAAAATACAGGTACAGGAAGACAAGCAGTACATCGATGAGGTAGAGACCTACTTCGGGATGAGAGACATCTCCCTTGAAGGTGGGAAAATATTGCTTAACAATAAACCCTACTATTTGCGGATGGTTCTTGACCAAGGATATTTCCCTGGGGGCATATATACCGGCTCCTCGGATCAGGATTACAGAGGAGACATCATAGCAACCAAAAAATTTGGCTTTAACGGAGCCAGGAAACATCAAAAAATAGAAGACCCTCGCTACCTATACTGGGCCGATAAATTAGGACTTTTAATATGGGAAGAAGCGCCTAGTTTCCACCAGTGGTCAGAGAAAGCAAGGAATGATTTTAGAGGCATGTGGAAAGAAATAATCGAAAGAGATTGCAATCATCCCTGCATTATTGCCTGGGTTCCCTTTAATGAAAGTTGGGGGATCAACGATGTTGAGTGGGATAAAGAGCAACAGCAGTTTGTAGTCTCTATCTACGAGCTTACCCGGTCTCTAGACTCCACCCGCTTGATAGTGGATAACAGTGGATGGGAGCACACTAAAACTGATATTATCGACATCCACAATTACACAGAGGACCCAAAGATTTTTAGCTCTCTCGATACTGCACCAGATAGAACACTGATGGCCAGTGGCTTTAACTACACCGGGCAGCCCGTAGTTATTAGCGAATATGGAGGAATGGCTTTTAAGGAAGATTCTTCAAAAGAAACTAAAGAAT
>NJBQ01000101.1 GCA_005223095.1 Candidatus Aerophobetes bacterium Ae_b3a | reverse complement strand
CTAGAAAAAGAGTTAGAAGAAGTGCTAGATATTTTGAACGGGGCGTAGCGCAGTCTGGTTTAGCGCACTTGCATGGGGCGCAAGAGGCCACCGGTTCGAATCCGGTCGCCCCGACCACTTCGTTGCTGGTTGCTCGTATCTAAAAAAGAAAGAAAAAAGAGCTTGAACTGTAGATATTTGGCTCCAGAGAAAGTTCTTAGAAGAATTGGTAGGTGAGTTCTATCTAGATTACTTTTTCATACTCTAGATTCTTATCCTGCACCTTATATCCTATTCCCAACTTCTCACATACTTCTGCCAGCCCGGCCGCATAATCACCAGCTACCAGCTGCATGTGGTTACAGGGATGCTCCCGGAAAAGTTGTTCCACAGGGACTCTAAATTTCATAAAAGCATGGGGCCAACCGGGAGTAGTTAGTACAGCATCAGCCGGCCTTTCCACAAGCTCACCGGGGACTATATTCATCCAATATCTACCATTCTTTCTTGCCAGTCTTGCACCGGTTACTGGTCCAGCTGCAGCATCAAAGTTGACTGTCGCGCCACAGGCAGCATAGAAAAAGACTTGTTTATCCAGCTTTATTTTAGCTAAATTATCTTCAATCCTGCTGCTCCGAGTAGCAAACCAGGGAGTATGAGCACCACAGTTTACCAGATAAAGGATATTTCTTTCTGGATCCAGATATCGGAAGTCAGCGAACATAGTTGGTCTGCCAGTCAAAAGATACATTATCTGTTGGGTAAGGGCAGCGTCTTTATCATCCTCACAAGCGCACACAACAATTTCTTTCTTTTCACCGGCAGGGCCTCGGCTGTCATTACTGAAGGCCTGAGTTAAACATTGGGTTACATGATACTCACTCAATTCTGGTTGACATTTGATACCGATAAAATCAAGGTCATTTTCGGCAATGATATCCTGAGTAGCATAATAGCAGGCAAGTTGGTATTTGAGCTTATCCTCAGTGAATCTATCTTCATAATTTACACTTTCTACATTTTCAGTGAGAAAATTGAAAGCCTTATTAATCCTCTTATCTCTTATTTCTGTTATTTCGCCATTCACTCCATCACGCCAGGAAATCATCTCATTAGCTCTTCTAATGATTTCTAATTGATCAATTGGCTGAGTGTCAACCCCAAAGATTTTAGCCCATTGAAGAGGGTCAGCTTCGGCAGTGACGATTTGAATACTCCTACCACCAATTTCTCCGTAAATCTGACCGTGTAGTCTTTCAACTACCTCCTCGGCAGAAGAAGAAATTTTAGCTCTATCTTGAGCAAGCCTGGCAAATGTCACGACCTGCTTAAGTTTTTCTGGGTCATTGGCTATATTCCTGCTCCATATTCTTATATTCGCTACACCCAGTTGATCCAGGCCCCCGGCGGCAGCCATCCCGCCCACCATTCCCGGTTGCTCAGGAGCCAGGTTGGTAAGCACCAAAATAGGAATAGACCTATTCTTTTTCTTTTTTTCTCTGAGGATAATCTGGGTTGCTATCCTGGCTAATCGGGGCGAAGCCCATAGGCCATAGTGAAGAATCAGGCCGTCTATATCAGCTTCAGCCAATATTTTTGCCTGTTTTCTGGCTATCTTCACCCGCCAGACCATTTTGTCAAAACCGCTAAACGATTTAGCTGGATCGACAATCTCCATACCCCCTACCCTTTCCAACGTCCTTACTACATTTTTCTTTAACGCCTGGGCGTTCGGGAAGGTTTCTTTCAGAACATGTTCTCTTTCATCATTGAAATCGAGAAATCCAATTTTGGCTTTATTGGCCATTTTTCACTCTCCTAAGTAAATCTTTTTCTCTGAAAAATTGAAACTTGGTGCTGATTTTGGAGATTTAGAGGCAAGATCACTTTATTTCTTCTAAATTCTCTCTAATCTTTGTAATTGCTCTCACTATATCCTCCATATCTTCTTTTTCAGCTAAGAGGACAGGATGTCCAACCCAGATGGCTTCCTTGCATATCCTTTCTGTATTGGGACAAGAAATTTTAGTATAGTCTATTTCTTTTCCGTAGTAAGGACAGGAAATAGGACAATAACGAGGACCTTCTCCTTTCCTTGAGAAGAGTGGATTTTTGTATAAGGGATAAGGATAGCCTTTATTGCAGGGAATTCCTTCTTTATTCAAAGCCTCGATGAATCTATCTCGTTCTATTCCCCTCCATTCTTCTTTGATGTAGCGAAAAATATACAGATGATAGGAGCGGCGGGTTATGCGGGAGTCTTTTTTCATTACTCTTACCCCGGGAATATCTTTCAATTTCTCATCTAAGTAGGTTGCGTTTTCTTGTCTTTTTAAAGTTTGAGCTTTTAATCGAGTAAGTTGACCTAAAAGGATAGCTGCCTGCAGTTCGGTCATTCTCAAATTAGTTCCCAGAATATAATGCTCATACCAGGGTTTGTCTTTTCCTCTGCCTACATTAGTATAACTTCGGATAGCATCAGCTAGTTCTTCATTATCAGTTAACACTATTCCTCCCTCACCACTGGTTATATTCTTACTCATCTGGAAACTGAAAACACCACAGTCACCGAGAGCACCTGTTCCTTTTTCTTTCCATTTACTACCCCAGGAATGACAGGCATCCTCAATAATTCTTAAATTATGTCCTCCGGCAATATCACCCAGGAGATCCATATCACAGGGAAGACCAGCAAAATGCACCGGAATTATAGCTTTGGTCTTGGGAGTAATTTTCCTTTTTACATCTCCTAGGTCAATATTGGCTGTTTCAATATCTATATCAGCAAAAACAGGGATAGCATTGACCTTAAGCACCGCCGTAGCCGTAGCCACAAAGGTATAAGGTGGAACTATAACCTCATCCCCTGCTCCAATACCACAGGCTATCAAAGATGCTTGCAATGCCGCTGTTCCATTAGTACAGGTAACTCCATATTTAGCATCCTGAAAGGTGGCAAATTTTTCTTCAAACTCCTTGACTTTTTCTCCATACCACCACTTGCCACTTTCAAAAACCCCCAAAAGGTTTTTCCTTTCCTCTTCCCCAAAAATTGGCCAGAAAGGAAAATCCTTCTTTCTCACTGGTTTCCCACCATTGATAGCTAATCTTGCCATTTCTTACTCCTGCTTAAGAGTTTTCATTAAATCTAAAACAGTCTTTTTTATTTTTTCTTCCACATTTGGAACGAAAGGAAAGGGATACCCGTACCATTTAAAAGCCTCTTTCGGCTCATAACCTCCTTCTCTAAAGGCTTCTTCGGTAGGAATGTATCCAACGCAACCATTGGCATAACTGATGATAAAGGTATTTTCAAAACCAGATTCCTTCTTAATATCCAGGCCAATCTCCACAAATACTTCCCCTGAGATGCCCACAAGCACAGTTTCATCGATAGACAAGATTTGTATTTCCGCCATTATTCCATTTTTGTCCCTATCTTTTTTTACTATATTAACCAATCTTTGAGCCCAATCTAAATTCATTCTCATAGTTTGCCTGTCTATAAGGTAACTCTTTTTGTTTAATTTGTTCAACTTTCGCTTATATTTGTCAACCATTTCTTGAGCTTCCTTTAAAGAAGGAAGCTTCTCTGTAGGTAATTTTATCATTTTTGACTTCGCCTCAAGTCTTGCCTGAGAGGTAGTTTTAATTTGCTCACCGATCTTTATCGCTTCTGCTCCTAAAATAGTACCCATTTGCTCTGTATTTTTAAAGGTCCCCTCTCCCCAGGCATAACAGTTTACAAGGGGGTCTATGTCACCACAGGCGCCTTGAGTAAACATAGCCATTCCGCC
This sequence comes from Candidatus Aerophobetes bacterium Ae_b3a, assembly GCA_005223095.1. Taxonomy (GTDB): domain Bacteria; phylum Aerophobota; class Aerophobia; order Aerophobales; family AE-B3A; genus AE-B3A. Next base: position 3,999 of record NJBQ01000101.1, on the reverse strand, counting down.
CTTTGCTTTCTCTATAAATTTCTGCATTGCTCCGGGATAATCTGCAGAGATAAATAGGTTTTTTGGGCCTAAGATTACACCATGGCAGGCATAATTAGTGAGAAAAACCATTGGATTGCCATCAATATCGTCAACTCTAATGATACCTAATTCCGGGTCAATATCTTTCTTGTATCTACGCCTATTGAAACTTACATCCCTTACTTCCCCCTTCCCTGCCCCTACTTTCGCCTCTTTTGTGTTACGAGAAGCCATATAAACAGCACCGACAATTTTCTTTTGTAGAATTTGCACATAATCTTCATCCTTTCTCCCGGTACTTTGGAGTCCAAAGGAAGTCACCGGGCCAGAATGAGTATGAGAAACGGTGATCATAATGTTCTCTTTATCTATTCCTACCTGATTCTCAATTAGCTCACCAACTTCTACTATAAACTCATGATCAAAAGCCAATAAATCATTAGTAATCATGGCTATTCTCTTTTGTCCATCGTCCAGAATTAAAGCTTTACTGAACAAATCATCATATATTCCTTGGGATGGATTGATCCTAGCTCCATATCCGCCCAACTCTACTCCCACAAATGGAGTTATATTTACTTTAGCTATTCCTGCTTTTAATTTCATTCTCATATTCCCAGATTATTCTATTGAATTTATTATTTTATTAATATTCCTCAACCTTTTAGACCGCCCAAAGTAATTCCCTTAGTAATTCTTCGCTGAAAAATTAAGAATGCTATTATCATTGGAGCAGAGGCTATGGCGGCTCCACTCATTAGTACATTATACCTTACTCCATACTCACTTTGCATAATCTTAGCCAATCCTAGGGGTAATGTCTTCAATCCCTCGCTTTGTATTACAATTAGAGGCCATAGCAAGTTGTTCCAGCTACCGAGAAAAGTAAGAATTCCAAGAGCGGCTAAAGCTGGCTTAGATAGAGGCAAAATAATTCTCCAGAATATTCCAAATTCACTACATCCATCAATTCTTGCGACGTCGATAAATTCATTAGATATGGTTTGAATATATTGCTTCATAAAAAACACACCGAAGCCAGTCAGAGCTCCTGGAATAATCAAACCCTGATAAGTATCTATCCATCCAAAATATCGAACAATTATATATAGTGGAATAGCTATTACCTGGAATGGCACCATCATTGTAGATAAAATAAACAAAAAAATAACTTGTCTTCCCGGAAAATCAAATTTTGATAATCCATAGCCGGTAAGCGAGGCAAGAAAAACAGTAGCAAAGGTTACTGTAATAGCAACTACTAGGCTATTTAAGAAATAAGTTTTAAATTGTTCAGCACCCCAGATTTCTGTATAATTCTCAAAATGTAATTTTTCCGGAAGCCATTTAATGCTCACTGTCAAAGTATTTTCTAAACTCTTAAAAGAGGAAGAGAACATCCAGAAGACCGGAATAGTGAATATTATTGCAAGAATGATTAATACCAAATATATAGCTGTCTTTTCAAGAAGTGCTCTCTCAATCATTAATAAGTGACCTCTGATTTAAATACTCTAATTTGTATTAAGGAAAAAATAAACATAATTAAGAATAAAATCATAGATTCTGCTGCAGCTCGCCCCATGCGAAGACGGAAAAAAGCATCTCCATAAATTTTCAAGGTCATCACTCTGGTGCTGCTACCAGGTCCTCCACTGGTCATTAGAAGAAATGGAGCAAAAGCCTGGAGGCACGCCATCACAGAAACAATAGAGATAAACAGAAAAGTTGGCTTCAACAAAGGAAATGTGATTCTAATAAGCGTATGCCACCAATTAGCTCCGTCTATTTTGGCTGCTTCATATAAAGTAAAAGGAATCCCTCGTAGGCCAGCCAAAAAAATTATCATATAGTAGCCAGCCCAACACCATACCATCATTATTGTAATCGACAGCAAAGCATATTTACTGCTTGATAGCCAAGGAATAGAAGAGATATCAAAAACAGCTTTGAGAAACATATTTATTAAACCTAGCCTCCTGTACATATAAGACCAGACAATAGTCACAACTGTAAGCGATAGGATTGAAGGAACAAAATAAAATATTTGAAATAACTTAGTAAATTTCAAGTTGCTATTTATCAATAATGCCAAAGACAGGGAGGTAATCCATAGCAATAGACACGTCCCCAGAGAAAAATAACCTGTCACTTTGAAAGACTGTAAGAAATCAGGGTCCTGGAATAATTCTACAAAATTACCTAATCCCACAAATTGTTTGGAAGTAAAAAGGTTCCACCTGGTAAAACTAATATATATGGCATTGATAACAGGATAGAAGAAAAAAATCATAAAAAAAACTAACCCCGGTAGGACAAAAAGAAAACCAACTAACTTTCTTTGAGAAAATATCTTCTGGAAAAGAAGTTGTATTTCTTTTATTCGCAACTCCTATTCTCCTCTTCTATAAAGAAAATATATCAAAAAAGGGGAGGAAAGAATATCTTTAGCCTCCCCTTTTCTATCCTCTCCTTATTTCTTCACTCTCTTACTTATATCCGTATATCTTATATGGTAATTCCGCTAAGTATTTATCTATTTTCTTCTTGGCTTCATTGAGAGTTTCTTTTGGATTTACCTTATCCATTAGAGTTTTCGTTGCCGCTTCAAATACAATATCATTTATTTCCTTGGGAATGATACCGAGGCCTCCTGTGCTGATCTCTTTTGGCCAGGGCCATTCATCGGGAACGAAGAGACCTATTTTTTTGCGCTCTCCCGCGGTGGAAACTAGAATTTTAGCAAGCTCCCAGGATTCTCTCTTGTATTTGGAATTTGAGGATACCTGCAAAGCATAACCATAATTAGGGATACCGATATCCTTCCCCTTTTCAAAACGAGGAAAGGGCTTGAACTGAAGATAGGGGTAGATCCCTGGAGCGTTGTCCTTAAGATATGCCTCATACCAAGGACCAACATCGGTAACGATTGAGGTAGCTCCGGTCTCAAATCCTGGTCCCTGAAGATTTAGCTGGGAAGGAACAGCAGTAATTTTATATTCATACATGAAGTCGTAGAGTGTTTGCAGAGCTTTCACGCCAGCCTCAGAGTTAATAATACTTTCTTTTCCATCAGGACTTACAACATCTCCTCCTAATTGCCTGAGCATTCCCTCGAAGACAAGAGTAAATGTAACAGGATATGTAGTAAGGGCGTAAGCTTCTCTAATTATTTCGCCCCTTTCCACCCTTACTAACTTCTGTCCTATTTCTGCTAATTTTTCCCATGTTATCGGATAGTCCTTATCGGAGTCAAGTCCAGCTTCCTTGAAGTGCTGTGTATTGATTGCTGTTGCGTAGCAGCTAACTTCAGTGGTAAGTCCGTAATACTTATCTTCATGTTTCCATCCTGATAAGCCTGCTGCGACATCCGCAGCTAGTTCTTTCATAAGCTCCTGGTAAGTTCTTGCACCAAACACATCTAATTCAATAGGAACCATAAGCCCGTAGCTGACATATTGAGAAAATTTGCCACCTTCCATATTAAATAAATCTGGCCCTCCTCCCCCTGCAAATGCTACTAACACTTTCTCATGAAGATCAGGGGTGCTGGTAGCTACGAACATTTCAACCTTAATATTGGGATATTGTTCTTCAAATTTTTCAATTAAAGGTTGTTCTAGCTCTACAGCAGGTTTATGTTGATGCCGCCAATATCTCAAAGTTATTGTTTCTTTGCCTTGCACCCATACATTTCCCCCCAGAAAACAGATAACAAACATTATCACCGTTAAACTCAAAATAAGTTTAGCCTTGAAATTATGTTGAGTAGACATCATAACCTCCTTTGGTTATTCATACTTCTAATCGAGTCGTACCTACGATATTCTTCGTTTATTTCCCAGCTAACCAACGGCCTCCCTGCTCTTCACCTCCTCCTGGCCTTATTTTTTTTCTCACCAACGGTAAAAAATTAAACAATAATTTTCTCTATTAAACTCGCTTTTTAGACAATTTTTCTCCACAAGACTCTCTTAT
>NJBQ01000100.1 GCA_005223095.1 Candidatus Aerophobetes bacterium Ae_b3a | reverse complement strand
CTACTGATGTCAGACCACATCTTTGATGCTCGCATCCTGAAAGAACTTATCAGTTATGATTTGAAAGATTCTGTTGCTCTAGTTGTTGATAAAAGAGAGCCATCACCGGGTGATACCAGAGTTCTAGAAAAGGAAGGAAAGATTGCTGAAATAGGCAAGAATATAGAGAAAGCAAACTGCGTAGACACTGGTATCTTCTTGTGCTCACCCAAGATATTTTCCTATGTCCAGGAGACTGTAAAAGAAGGGAGAGAAGAATTCGCCGATGGTATTGCTCAGGCTGCTTTGCGGAACGCTGCTAAAATATTCGACATCACACAAATTGAGGATTATGTCCCAAACATGCGGAAACACATCAAGCCTTTTTGGATATATATTGACACAAAGCAGGATTTAGTCAAAGCAAAAAAGCTTTTGATTGAGAATGCTTGTAAAGGAAGAAATGACTTACTTGCAACCTATGTAAATAAGTCAATAGAGAATTTTATTACAAGCAGATTAGCAAACATGCGAATTACGCCAAACCAGGTCACCATACTAACCAACATAATTGCATATATATCCACATTCTTTTTCCTGGAAGGATCTCTATTATTTGCTTCCCTCCTCACCTTTATCGTTTCATTTATGGACGGTGTGGATGGAAAGCTTTCAAGAGTAAAACTACTTTCTTCAAATATTGGAATAATGGAGCACGCCTTCGATTTTTTATTTGAGCATTCTTGGTATATCGCTTTAGCTATCTATCTATCTATCTATCTATCTATCTATCTATCTATCTATCTATCTATCAAAGGTCCATGGACTGTCAGTGATTTTGGTGGCTACCTTCATAGTCCTGTTTGATAGTTTTTTTTCTTACTGTGAGCGGTTATTTGGGGAAGTAATAAAGAACCATCCTTTAGCGGATTACGGACGAATTGAGCAGCTATTCAGAAAATTTGACGGCAGAAAGAACAGTTATATCATCTTCATCTTGGTTGGCACTGTGCTTAATAGGCCATTTTGGTCATTGGCGGCTATAGCAGTCTGGTCATCTATCAGCGCTGTATTTTATTGCTTAAGAACTATGAAACACATATATGCCCTGGATGTAAAAAAAAGAGATCCTATGTCAAATGAAAAAGTTTCAAAGCACTAAATGAACCTAAGTGGTAAGATTAGTGGTTCTTTGAAATCTGTATTCAGTCTTATTCTTAATCATAGTATAGACAATATCGCATAGCCTTCTCTGGAGGCAGGTGAGGGCTTCCTTTTTGGTTTTTCCCTCAGAGATCTTTCTCAAGAAGTACTCTCTGCCTTTAGGATTCTTAGGTCTGCTTGATCTATCAGATCCGATCTGACAAAGAGCTACGTGATATATAACAGTGTTGAGTTTCTACCCCGGTTAGATTTTTTGAGGCGATTTAGAGATTATGGAATACATTCTAGCCGATACAGAATTTGAATTTGACGGAGAGGCATTCAAAGTAGTCGATAGGGAATTTGGGGAAAGAGGAGTTATTCAAACTTTTTATCCACGTTCACCCTTGCAGAGGCTGCTAATAGACTATATGAGTTTTGAGAATACTATCTCTTGAAGTATCGGAATTTCAATAATTTCGCTGAATCGTTATCAAGCAAATCCTCTCAGGTAATAGCTCAAGAAAAATGGGGGGAGCAGGCCGAAGGCCGGTGAGGGGAGATGTTTCCCCCCTCAATATGTTCAATGACCATCCAGATAAGATAAAGGATTTCTTAAGGGTAATTGGAGAGGGGGATGATAAGATGTATGAGGTTAATATTAATTTGAGAGATTGACAAAATTCAAAAATAGCATAATATAATAACGATATCAGATATCGTTATATGAGATTGTGTTGCATAAGAAGTAGCTATAGAATATGAGAACAAGAGTAACTATTAGAGATGTAGCTAAAAAGGCAGGAGTGTCTATCAGCACCGTTTCCCGAGTGCTAAGCCCTCAAGCTAATGATTATATGCGAGAGGAAACCAGGGGAAAAGTGCTGGGAGCGATTAAGGAGCTTGATTATAGACCTGATATAAGGGCTCAAAGTCTTAGAGGAAGAGGGACAAGAATAGTAGGGCTGGTAATGCCCGATGCCCTCAATCCATTTTACCAGGAATTAGCCTATGTACTTGAGGAGGTTTGTTATAGAGAGAAGTATGGATTACTTGTTTGTAGTTCTAAGAACAGTATTACCAGAGAGCTTACTTATATAGACCTTTTAGAAAGCCAAAAGGTGGATGGAATAATTATAAGTACGGTGGGTTTGAAGGAGATAAAGCTCAACAACCTGGTAAAAAAGGGGATTCCCATAATTTTAATGGATAGAGATGTACCTGGGGCTAATATTCCGGTGATGTTTACCAATAACTATTTAGGGGGATGTCAGGCTACCCAACATTTGATAGACCTTGGACACAAAAAAATAGCCTGCATTGCGGGCTCAATGAATACTCTATCCAGTATAAATAGATTAAAAGGATATACCGATACTTTACAAAAAAACGGTTTAGAGGTTGATAAAAAGCTAATTAAGGAAGGGAAACTCATTTATAAAGATGGTTATAAATTAATGAAAGAGCTGGCCAGGAAATCAAGTGATGGCTTTACAGCACTATTTTGTTTAAATGACTTGGTAGCTCTGGGTGCTATGCGAGCTATCCAGGAAGATGGCAAGAACATCCCCTCTGATTACTCAATAGTTGGCTTTGACAACATATCTCTTTCTTCTGTTAGCAATCCCCCCTTAACTACCATTGCTCAGCCAATAAAACAGATTGCCCAGGGAGCCTTTAGAACGATAAAAAGGTGGAAAAAGCAAGGTTTGCTAAAAAAAGAACACCGATTCTGGGATACAAAATTAATAGTGAGGAAGTCTTGTAAAGAAATTAACTGATAACTAGATTTAAGGCCAAAGGGAGGTGATGGAAAAGAAGATTCAAGAGGAGAGCAATAGAAATTATCTAAAAAGGAGTGCTAGAATGAAGAAATTAAGAATAAGAAGTCGGATAGTAGTAGTCGCCTTGACGGTAGGTTTGTTACTGATAGGAGGAGCAATCTCCTATGCCCAGGAGACTGAGACCATTACCATCACCGTTCGTGCCCGGGCAAAACCGCCCATGGAAAACTGGCGCGGTGATAACTTCCTCCTGGCGGCTGAGGAGCTCAACGCTGATCTTAAGACTGCCGGTGATCCCCGACGGGTTGAGATCGAACTTATACAGGACAACATGGAGTGGGGTCCTTTCCTAAGCGAGTTTGTGCTAGGCTATGGGGCTGGTGAGGCGCCGGACATCTGGCTTACTGGACACGAGTACATCGGCGCTCAGGCCGAGGCGGGCCGGATCATTGCCCTGAGTGAGATGTTGAAGGAGTTCCCCACATTCAACCTTATCATTGACGGCCTGTGGAATTCTACCAGCTATAAGGGCAAGATCTGGGGGATCCCTCAGGATGCAGAGGCCCGACCGCTCTACTTCAACAAGGCTTTGTTGAAGAAGCTCGGTTGGTCTAATACAGAGATAGCAGCCCTGCCGGGAAAGATCGAGAAGGGCGAGTTTACCCTCTACGACATGCTGGAGACAGCCAAGGAAGCCGCGGCAACGGGTGTGGTCGAAATAGGCAATGGTTTCTGGACTCGCCCCAAGAATGGGCCCGACTTCACTGCCTTCTACTATGCCTTTGGGGGAGAGACCATCGATTCCTTCACTGGCAAGCTGGTCTTCGATAGGGCGGCTGGCCTGAAGTACTACAAGTTCTTCTATGACGCTGCGCAAACCTACGGGTCAATGGGCTGCCTTGGTTTGGATTGGTCCGGAGCCTGGCATCCTGGGGTCTCTGGGAGTAAGGTCCTGTTCTGGATCGGCGGGACGTGGCAGTGGGCCGAGTGGGCAGAGAAGTTCCTCAAGGAACAAGGTGGCGAGAGCTACATGTGGGAAAACTTCGGCTTCGGGTTGATCCCGGCTGCCGAGAAGGGTGGCAAGCCGAACACCCTGACGCACCCGATGGCCTTCCTTATCAGCTCCCAGTCTAAATACCCGGACTTGGCACTGGCCCTAATCGCCAAGGTGACCAACTATGGACCCAACACCCGTCATGCCATCGCCAGCACCCACCTGGGTATCCTTAAGGACCAGACAGAGTACAAGTTCTACAAGGGGTCCCGCCTGCTGAGCGAGACTCTCTACATGCTCGATTACACCACTTTCATGCCCAACAACCCCTACTGGGGCCCCTATTCCACTATTACCTACGAGGCCCTGGCCGCCACGGTGGGGGGCGACTTTACCCCCCAGGAGGCGGTAGACTTCGTGGTAGATGGACTGCAGCGTGAGCTGGGCGACAAGGTAATCATTCGGTGAAGAGAAAGAAGCAAAGTGAGGAGGGGGGGATTTCCCCCCTCTCCACCTTTTTGAAGGCAAAGAAGTGGAGTTTCTCCCGGCTACAGGGACGACTGGCACCGTACACTTTTCTTGCCCCCGCACTTATAGTAATAACTCTCTTTTTCTTCATTCCACTAGTTATAGTTTTTATCTTAAGCTTTACTAAGTTGGACATAACCAACTTCGGAATCCTTGAGTGGTGGAGACCGGCAAATTGGAGTTTGGATAATTATGTAAAGATCTTCACCAACCGGTTCTTCCCCAGGATCCTGGGCAATACCCTCGTCTATGTAGCCCTGACCCTGGCCTTCTTTAACGTGGGAATGGCCTTGCTTATCGCCCTGATAACCACCCACATCAACCGGCGGGTTGGCTTTGCCTTTCGAGCACTGTGGCTCCTGCCACGTATTACCCCGGTGGTCGTCTATATAATGATGTGGAAGGCCCTGGCTGGGCCTGCTCCCATGGGCATTATAAATAATTACCTTCTTGGTCCTTTAGGTATTGGCAGTGGAGAATATTTGCTCAACACCTCTCCCTGGGTCTTTGTCATCCTGGTCAACGGGTTCATCGGCGCCTCGTTTGGCATGATTCTCTTTTCCTCAGCCATTGAAGCCATCCCCAAGGAGTACAGCACGGCCTCCAAAGTGGATGGGGCTACAACCTGGCAGACTATCCGTTACATAGTTCTTCCCATGATCAAATGGCCATTCCTTTTCGTGACTACCTATCAGACTCTGTCCCTTTTAACTTCTTTCGAGCAAATTATGCTCCTTACTGATGGAGGTCCCGGACTTTACCAGACTGAAGTTTGGGCTTTGACCGCTTATCACCGTGCCCTAACCAGCTATTTTGGGAATATCCAGTGGGGTTACGGCTCGGCCTGGGCGGTGGTGTTGGTGGTCATCGGTATAATAATGGCCATTATATACCTGCGCGTTTTCAAGTTCGGCGAGTTGGTGCAGGAACCGAAGATAGATCGGCTATAACGATGTATACAAGCAAAGGTGCCATAAGATGAGATTACGACAAAAACCGAGGGCTGCGCTTGCTTACCTGGCTTTAATCGTGCCTAGCGCCCTTATTCTGGTCGGTTTTCTCTGGCTGTTTATCACCAGCTTCTCGATAAGGACAGAAGGGCTGAGGTCACTGGGATGGACCTTAAGCAACTGGAGTTTCCTGTGGAAGTCACCTTTCGGTCCCCAGTATCCCAGTATCTGGTGGGTAACTTTAAATACATTGGTAATGTCTTTGATCATGACCCTTATCGTGGTGGTGGTTTCGTCCATGACCGCCTATGCCCTCTCGCGGATGAAATTTACTGGACGGAAGAGTTTCCTTTCCTTGACCTTGATCCTGCACGCTTTCCCCAGTGTGACGCTGCTGATCCCCATCTATTTTGTGCTCATTTGGGTCTCGAAAATCCCTGTCATCGGGCGAGGTGTCCCGCTTCTGGGAGGTTTGGGGTATAATACCATAGGCGGTGTAGCTTTGGTTATGGTGGCCTTTCAACTCCCATTTGGTATCTGGGTGATGAAGGGCTTTTTTGACAACATATCCTGGGATATGGAGCGTTCAGCTTTGATCGATGGTGCTTCTCGATTTAGGGTGTGGTGGGAAATTATGATGCCTAATATCAAGCCAGGTATTGCTGCATTGTCTATCTTTTCTTTCATTACCGGCTGGAATGCCTACTTGATCCCACTTACTTTCACCGCCGGTCGTGCTGGAAAATCGGCGGTTTTATCTCTTTACCTACAAAATTTTATAAGTGAATCTGTAATGACCGAATGGAACGCGGTAGCAGCGGTAGGGTTATTCCAGCTCATCCCGGTAGTGATCTTTTTCCTCTTCACCCAGCAGATGCTACTCAATATCTACGGCGGAGGGAAGAAGGGGGGAGTATAATTTAAATGGGAACAATACAGGCAGGAGAACAGTAAGTGAAGATAATTTTTAAAGACTTGTGCAAGTACTTTGGCAGGGTGAAGGCAGTTGACAACCTCAATCTAGAGGTAGGGGACGGTGAATTTGTAGCCTTGCTGGGGCCCTCGGGTTGCGGGAAGACGACCATTCTTTTGATGATTGCTGGAATATATAAACCCAGCAAGGGTTTTATCTATTTTGATGAGAGAGTGATCAACGATGTCTCACCTAAAGATAGAAAAATAGGCATGGTATTTCAGAGTTATGCCCTTTATCCTCATATGACCGTTCTCAATAACATTGCTTATCCTCTCAAGTTAAAGAAAGTGCATAGGAAGGAAATAAAGGAAAGGGTTCAGAAGGTGGCTGATATGATGGGGATCGGGGAGCTCCTGGACCGTAAACCGGCCCAGCTCTCTGGTGGCCAGCAGCAGCGGGTGGCCCTGGCGCGAGCCCTGATTAAGGAGCCAGAGATACTTCTTCTGGATGAGCCTCTCTCTAACTTGGATGCCAGGCTTAGAATAATGATGAGATCGGAGCTGAAAAGGTTGCAAAAGGACCTGGGTATTACCACCGTTTTTGTGACCCATGATCAACTGGAGGCTCTAACTATGGCTGATAAGGTAGCGGTAGTGAATTCAGGATGTCTTCAGCAATTCAGCGGTCCTGATGAGCTTTACAATCATCCGAAAAACTTATTTGTGGCAGGTTTTATAGGCAGTCCTCCTATTAATTTCATCAGTGTCTCTTTACAGAAATCTGATGGCAGGTTTCTTTTGAAAAACAGGTACTTGCAGATAGAACTTGCAAAAAAAATAGGTTCAAAGGCAGAAAATAATTCTACTAGTTCTGAGATATTACTCGGTATAAGACCCGAACATATCACCATTAATAAAAAAGAAGGCATAGAGACCGAAGTCTATGTGGTCGAGCCTCTGGGAAGGGACATCCTGGTTAGTGTAAAACTGGGGAAGTCGATGATCAAAGTTCTTGCCTTACCATCTTTTAAAGCTAATATGGGAGATAGAGTCAGGTTAAATTTCAATTTAGACAAAATTATGTTGTTTGATAAGAAAAGCGAGAAATCACTGTTGTTAGATAAAGACTAGAAGTTGATGGGGCGGATGATTAAAATAGAGGACAATAAGAATGGAGGGGGACAACTGAGTAGAGTAAGCACAGGTTCGATTAAATCAGATGTGATAATTCTAGTTCTTCAGGTAGGGTGGTTGGAAGGATGTTCCCAATGGACCTGAGAATCAATGAGGGATTACCTATTTTCATTATGTTAGAGATTAGCCGGGCACTTTAGGAAACTAGGCCGGAAAAATAAAATGTCTATAAAAGGAGTAGGGATAAATGCTCATTCACCCAGAATAAATGGTGATATTGAGCTTCTTGAAAGAGATCTGGCTTATTTTGAGAAGATTGGATTTGATTATGTGGAGATACCTGTACATGGAGTAGATGGAGTGAT